>NZ_JBONDW010000002.1:0-496766 GCF_054919535.1 Mycobacterium venezuelense | reverse complement strand
AATCCGCGGGGGCCTTTTGCGTTGCGTCGCAAGGTCTCCGAGTCAAGTCAGCCGCGGAATGACCTCGGCGGCAAGGCGATCCATCTGTTCGCGGTTCTCGGCAACGGTGGCGCCGGTCGGGTTCAGCAGAATGGTCTGCGCACCGGCCTCGATCACCTCGGTCAGGCCGCGCACCACGTCGCCCGGCGTGCCTGCCACCGCGACCGATTCGAGGCCGGGTTTGGGCCCGTAGATCCGGTGCAGGCCCGCGCGGACCCGCTCACGGGCGCGGTCGCCGTCGTCGTCGACGGTCAGGTATACGCGCTTGCCGATGGCAAATCGCGCAGGGTCCTTGCCCTGCACATCGAGCTCGTGGCGGACGGTACGAACCGCGTCGGCGAATGCCGTGGTGGTCGAGGATCCGGCACCAAGGAATGCGTCGCCGTGCCGAACCGCTCGCGCAAGCGCCTTTGGTGCGTTGGCGCCGAACCAGATCGGCGGGTGCGGGCGCTGCACGGGCTTCGGCGTGATGGGGAGATCGTCGACATCGCGGAACCGGCCGTGGAACGACACCTGGGTGTCGTCGGCCCATGCGGCCTTCATCAACTCCAGGCCTTCGGTGAAGCTGGAGATGAAAGTCGCCGGGTCCACCCCGAACGCCGCGAACTGGCGTGAGCCTCCGCCCGGCGCGACGCCGACGTCGATGCGGCCGTGGCTGAGCCGATCGACCGCGGTGATCGCCGAGGCGAGCTGTAGCGGATCGTGCAGCGAGGTGACCAGGACGGCCACGCCCAGCCGGAGCCGGGTGGTGAGCGCTGCGGCGTAGGACAGCAGCTCGAGCGGGGCGATCAGCGGCGCGGGGCCGACGGTCTGCTCGAGGGTCCAGCCGCCGTCAAATCCGAGTTCCTCGGCGCGGGTCAGGTAATCCTTGAAGCCGGCGGAGTCGAATCCGTCGCTGTCGAGCTGCGGTAGGGCGATCGAGAACTTCACCCGGCCCACAGTACGTCCGCCGCCTGGCAGCGCCGGGGTTCGCGTCGAGCCGCGTAGAACTGCCGATCGGTAGGCTCGTGCCATGTTGGACTTTCTTCCTGGACTGCCCGGCCCGGACGAGTTGCGGGCGCTCGTCCGCCGTGTCGACACCGCACGTCACAACGGGGTGCCCAATGGATGCGTGCTGGAGCTCGACCTCCTCTCGGTGCCGCAGGAGACCGCGGGATTCGATCCATTCGCGATGATCGCCAGCGGCGGGCGGCCGCTGGTGCTGCGCCAGGCCATCGCGGCCATCCACCGCGCCGCCGACGACGACCGCGTGGCCGGGCTGATCGCGCGAGTGCAGATTCCGGCTGCCGCAGCCGGTCCGGTGCAGGAATTGCGGGATGCGATCGCCGCGTTCGGCGATGTCAAGCCGACGCTGGCCTGGGCCGAGACCTATCCGGGCACGCTGTCCTACTACCTGGCATCGGCATTCCGTGAGGTGTGGATGCAGCCGTCGGGAACCGTTGGGCTGGTGGGCTTCGCGACCAGCGCCATGTTCCTGCGCGACGCGCTGGACAAGGCCGGGATCGAAGCGCAGTTCGTCGCCCGCGGCGAATACAAGTCTGCGGCAAACCTTTTCACGCAAGATCGCTACACCGATGCGCACCGCGAAGCCGACAGCCGGCTGATCGAGAGCCTCCAGGGCCAGGTGTGGCAGGCGGTCGCCCAGTCGCGCCACCTCGAACCCGACGCGATCAACGCACTCGCCGACCAGGCACCGCTGCTGCGTGACGCCGCGGTGACCGGCGGCCTGGTCGACCGCATCGGCTTCCGCGACGAGGCGTACGCCCGTATCGGCGAGCTTTCCGGCGGGCCGCAGAACGTCGATGCCGACGCCGTCCAAGATGGTGCCGCGCCTCGTTTGTATCTGTCGCGCTATGCGCGGGCGACAGCGCCGAAACCCGCACCGCCCCTTCCTCAATTGCCAGGGCGCAAGACCAAACCGACGATCGCCGTGGTGACCCTGCACGGTCCGATCGTCAGCGGTCGAGGTGGTCCGCAGGTGCTGCCGTTCGGAAACTCCAGTGCCGGTGGTGACACCATCGCGGCGGCGCTGCGCGAGGCTGCCGCCGACGAGGACGTGTCGGCGATCGTGTTGCGCGTCGACAGCCCCGGTGGTTCGGTAACGGGCTCGGAAACCATTTGGCGCGAAGTTGTTCGGACGCGTGAATCCGGTACGCCGGTGGTGGCGTCGATGGGTGCGGTGGCCGCGTCGGGTGGCTACTACGTGTCGATGGGCGCAAACGAGATCGTCGCCAACGCGGGAACCATCACGGGCTCGATCGGCGTCGTCACCGGAAAGCTGATCTCGCGTGAGCTCAAGGACAAGCTCGGCGTCGGCTCAGATGGCGTGCGTACCAACGCAAATGCCGATGCCTGGTCGACCAACGCGCCGTTCACCGATGAGCAGCACGCGCAGGTCGAAGCCGAAGCCGACCTGTTCTACACCGACTTCGTCGAGCGGGTCGCTTCCGGCCGCAACCTCTCGATCGAAGCGGTCGACGCGGTTGCCCGCGGCCGGGTGTGGACCGGAGCGGACGCCAAGGAACACGGGTTGGTCGACGAACTCGGCGGGCTTCGCGCCGCGGTCACCCGTGCCAAAGTCCTGGCCGGGTTCGAGCCGGACACCGAGGTACGCGTGGTGAGCTACCCCGGAACGTCGTGGCTGGACATGTTGCGGCCCAAGCCTTCGTCGCAGCCGGCGGCGGCATCGGTGTCACAGGCTTTTGGTGCGTTGCTGGGACAGTCGGTGGCGGGTGTGCTCGATCATGCCGAGCGGTCGGTCACCGGGGTCAGTGCGTTGTGGGTCGGGGATTACCGGTTCTGACGTCGCACCTAAGCGACACCGGCGTGTTGCCGAGTGGGGCCGTCAGCCGGCCGTTGGCGGCGAGGTCAACATTGGCCGCGTCCCTGCTCGGAGACGCGATCGCGGTTGTCGATGCGCCCGGCTATAAGCGACAAAGTCGCGGAACCGGCTCTGCCGCAACATTGGTCTCAGACGTTTCACGCTCTGAGTCGCATGAGTCCGTGTGGCTTCATACGCGGGCCGGTTTTCACGACGCCGCGCGGATGCGTCGCCCCGAACTCGGAAGTCGAACTCGGAAGTCGCGAGATCCATTGCCCGCCTTGGCGAGCGACACTGTCGCTGTAATGCGGGCAGCCTAAATCGCGTTGCCGGCGTGACGGCCGAGGCCGGAGTAACCTTGCGTGACTCGGATCTTGGTGCTGATGTAATTAGCGTTGCCCATGAGGCGATTTCAGCGACTTTGTCGCTCATAGCCGGGCACAACGACTACGTGCCGAGCCAGCTCAGCCGAATGTGCCGCTCACATAGACGATTTCGCCGAGTGGATCGGCCTCACCGAGGTCGGGAACCGGCAGCCCGTACCGGGCGAAGAGATCCGACCGCGGTACCGAACTCATGTGCCAGCCCTTCGCGGCGAGATAGTCAGCCGCGGAATGCCGTTCACCGTGGTAGATGAGTGACGGCATGTCCAGGTTCAGCCCGAACTGACTGAAGGTCGCGGTCGCCTCACGTGCCTTCTCTTCGTCGAAATCCTTCAGCGCGGGCACGAACTCGGTGGCGACCGAGCTGCCGGGTGCGCTGAGGTCGGCGATGTTGTCGAACAGTCGGTCCTGCGCATCCGGCGGCAGATAGATCAGCAGACCTTCGGCACACCACGCCGTCGGAACGGACGGGTCGAACCCGGCACCGCGCAGGGCAGCGGGCCAGTCCTCCCGCAGGTCGATCGGCACGGTGCGACGTTCGGCCGCGGGTTCGGCGCCCAGTCCGGCAAGCGTCCTGGTCTTGAACTCGATGACCTCGGGCTGGTCGATTTCATAGACCACGGTGCCGGCCGGCCAGGGCAACCGGTAGGCCCGCGAGTCCAGGCCCGAAGCCAGGATCACCGCCTGGCGGGCACCGCCTTCGGTCGACGTCACGAAGTAATCGTCAAAAAACTTTGTCCGCACGGCCATCTCGTCGATGTTCGCGCGGACCCGGGCAGCGGCGTCGGGCACGACGGCCTCGATGTCGAGTGTGCCGTCGGCCATCGCGGTGAACGCATCGATGCCAACGGCGCGCACCAGCGGTGCCGCGAACGGGTCATCGATCAGGCCGCGGGGATCCTGGCTCGCGATGGCGCGACCGGCGGCGACCATCGTTGCGGTCGCGCCGACGCTGGATGCCAGATCCCAGGTGTCGTTGTCGCTGCGTGCCATCAATTCCTCACTTGAGCTGAGCCGACAGGTAACCCGAATCACCGGCGAGTTCGGCCAGATCCTCGGGCAGTTCGAAGCCGTACCCAGCGTAGGCGTCGCGCGTGGACGCCACGGTCGCCTGCCAGCCCTGCGAGCTCAGATAGTCGCGGGCCGTGTGGCGCTCGCCCGAATAGAACAGGTCCATCAGGTCGACCTCGGACCCGACGCGCTTCGACCAATCACTGACCTTCTTGGTCCATTCCTCGGACAGCATGTTCATGTCCATGTGCTCGGTGGCCAGCCGGCTGCCCGGAGCCGACAGCGCGGTGATGTTGTCGAAGAGCCGGTCCTGGGCCTCGGGCGGCAGATAGATCAGGAGCCCTTCGGCGATCCAGGCGGTCGGGGCCGACGGGTCGAAACCCGCGGCGCGCAGCGCGGCAGGCCAGTCCTCCCGCAGGTCGATGGCCACCACGCGGCGCTCGGCAGCCGGTTCGGCACCGAGCTCGGCCAGGGTCTGGCTCTTGAACTCGATGACTTCGGGCTGATCCACCTCGAACACCACGGTGCCCGCCGGCCAGTTCAGCCGGTAGGCGCGGGTGTCGAGCCCCGAGGCCAGGATGACCGCCTGCCGGATGCCTGCTTCGCCTGCTGCTGAAAAGAAGTCGTCGAAAAACCGGGTGCGCACGGCGATCTGCTCACACATGCGCTGGCGGTCGAGCATCTGATCGCCTTCGACGCACAGCTCACCGTCGGCGAGCTTGATGAAATGTTCCAGACCGACTGCCTTGACGAGCGCGTCGGCGTACGGGTCGTCGATGAGGGCGTCCGGCTGTTTGGTCGCCAGCGCGCGGGACGCGGCGACGCCGGTAGCGGTCGAGCCGACGCTGCTTGCCAGGTCCCACGTGTCGCCATCGGTGCGTGCCATCGGATTCCTACTTTCGTATCGCGGTTACCGCCAACGAGCTGCGCATCGGCGCGTTCTCGTCGGTGTCGGGGAAGGTGCGGCCGTAATCGGCGAAGACCTCGGTGCGGGGACGTGCCGTCACCTGCCAGCCGTGCTCGGTCAGGTACCCGTCCACCGGGCTGCGATCGCCGTCGTACCAGAGATCGGACAAGTCGATGTCCAAACCATGCTCGCGCCACCGTTGGCTCATGGCCTGGCCGCGGTCCCGGAAGGTCGACCCGACGTCGAGGTGGAACTCGGTGGCGAGTCGGCTGCCAGGCGCGCTCAATGCGGTGATGTTGTCGAAGAGCCGGTCCTGGGCCTCGGGCGGCAGATAGATCAACAGCCCTTCGGCGATCCAGGCCGTGGGGGAGGACGGGTCGAATCCCGCCGCGCGAAGGGCCGCGGGCCAATCGTCACGAAGGTCCACCGCAACCGCCCGGCGTTCGGCGCTCTGGCTCGCCCCGATCTCGGCCATGGTCGCCGACTTGGCCTCGATCACCTGGGGCTGGTCGATCTCGTAGACGACGGTGCCTGCGGGCCAGTCCAGCCGATAGGCGCGCGCGTCGAGACCGGACGCGAGGATCACGGCCTGCCGGATGCCCGCGCCGGCCGCGTCACGGAAGAAGTCGTCGAAGAACCGGGTGCGGACGGCCATCACCGAGACCATCATCTCGGCGGCCGCGGCGTCCTCGCCCTCCAACGTGATGTCTCCGTCGACCAGCTTGGTGAAGAAGTCCACACCCACCGCGCGCACCAGGGCGGCGGCATAGGGATCGTCGATGAGGGGCTGCGGTTCGGCGCTGGCGAGGGCGCGTGCCGCGGCGACCATCGTCGCCGTCGCACCCACGCTCGAGGCGAGGTCCCAGTTGTCGGTGTCCGAGCGCGCCATCGTCGTTACTTCTCGGCGCTGATGTAGACGACCGACGCGAACTGGGCATCGTCCTCGATCGGCGGCAGACCGGTACGGATCAGGAGGTCGTTGGTGCCGATGCTCGTCGTGCGCCAACCGTGTCCGTCCAGGTATGTCGTCACGTCGGCCCGGTCGCCGAGGAAAACCAGCTCGCTGAAATCGAGGTCGAATCCGTGGGCCTTCCATCGATCGGAGAAATCCTGCATGCGCGCCCGGATGGCTTCCTGGTCCTCTGCCTTGGTGCTCGGGACGCCTTCGACACCGAGCCGGCTGCCTGGGGCACTCAACTCGGTGATCAGGTCGAGCAACCGGTCCTGGGCCTCCGGCGGCAGATAGCCGAGAAGTCCTTCGGCGATCCAGGCGGTCGGTTTCGCCGGGTCGAAGCCGGCCGCCCGCAGCGCCGCGGGCCAGTCGAAGCGGAGGTCCTCGGCCACCGCGCGCCGGTCGGTGGTCGGGCCTGCGCCGAGCTCGGCAAGCGTGCGCGTCTTGAACTCGATCACCTGTGGCTGGTCGATCTCGAAGACGACGGTGCCGTCCGGCCACGGCAACCGGTAGGCCCGCGAATCCAGTCCGGCGGCCAGGATGACGGCCTGCCGGATCCCGGCGCGCGACGCGTTCAGGAAGAAGTCGTCGAAGAAGCGGGTGCGTGCTGCCATGCCGTTGGCGAACCGGCTGAGGCCGGTGGCCGCCTCCTCGTCGAGATCCTCGACCTTGAAGTCACCGTCCACGAGCTTGGTGAAGAAGTCGACGCCGACGGCGCGCACGAGCGGTCCGGCGTACGGATCATCGATCACCGGATCGTCGGCATTCGTCGCCATCGCCCGCGCTGCGGCAACCATCGTCGCGGTTGCTCCCACACTCGACGCGAGATCCCACGTGTCGTTGTCCGTCCGCGCCATAACGTCCCCTTTTTCCCGTGTTAGTTAGTCGGTGTAACGAGCTGGCGCCGACTGTACGCTCTGAATCTGAAGACAGCCTTAGCCCGCGGCAGCGCGCAGCGATGCGGGCCAACGAGGGTGCAACTGTTACTCTCGTAGACTGTTTGACAGCTGAGTTCGCAGGCTGCGCGCCTGCCGGACTGCTGCACATGACTTGACCAAACCGCTGGACCCACCAGCCCCATTTGGCACGCCGCGCTGAAGAGGTCGGCTGCGCAGGAGGAAGAGTGCTTTCGGCTTTCATCTCGTCGCTGCGGACGGCCGACCTCAGACGCAAGATCCTGTTCACGCTGGGCGTGGTGATCCTGTATCGAGTCGGTGCGTCGATCCCCTCTCCCGGGGTGAACTACCCGAACGTGCAGAAGTGCATCGAGCAGGTGAGCGGCGGTGACTCGGCGCAGATCTACTCGCTGATCAACCTGTTCTCGGGTGGCGCACTGCTGCAGCTCACGGTGTTCGCGGTCGGCGTCATGCCGTACATCACCGCGAGCATCATCGTGCAGCTGCTCACGGTCGTGATCCCGCGGTTCGAGCAGCTGCGTAAAGAAGGCCAGGCCGGCCAGGCCAAGATGACGCAGTACACGCGTTATCTGTCGATCGCGCTGGCGGTCCTGCAGGCCACGAGCATCGTGGCGCTGGCAGCCAACGGCGGCCTGCTGCAGGGCTGCTCCCTCGACATCATCCAGGACAGCTCGATCTTCGGGCTCATCGTCATCGTGCTGGTCATGACCGCAGGCGCGGCCCTCGTGATGTGGATGGGCGAGCTCGTCACCGAGCGCGGCATCGGCAACGGCATGTCGCTGCTGATCTTCGCCGGTATCGCCGCGCGCATCCCGTCGGAGGGCCAGACCATCCTGGAGAGCCGCGGCGGCGTGGTGTTCACCGCGGTCTGTGTGGCCGCGCTGATCATCATCATCGGCGTGGTGTTCGTCGAGCAGGGCCAGCGCCGTATCCCGGTCCAGTACGCCAAGCGCATGGTGGGCCGCAAGATGTACGGCGGCACCTCGACCTACCTGCCACTCAAGGTCAACCAGGCCGGCGTCATCCCGGTCATCTTCGCGTCGTCGCTGATCTACATTCCGCACCTGATCACGCAGTTGATCCAGAGCGGCAGCTCCAACCCGGGCACCGGGTGGTGGGACAAGTTCGTCGCCGACTATCTGACCAATCCGGCCGATCCGGTCTACATCGCGATCTACTTCGGCCTGATCGTGTTCTTCACGTACTTCTACGTGTCGATCACCTTCAACCCTGACGAGCGTGCCGACGAGATGAAGAAGTTCGGCGGGTTCATCCCGGGCATCCGGCCCGGTAAGCCGACTGCTGACTACCTGCGGTACGTGCTGAGCCGGATCACCCTGCCCGGCTCGATCTACCTCGGCGTGATCGCCGTGCTGCCGAACTTGTTCCTCGAGATCGGCAACACCGGGTCGGTACAGAATCTGCCGTTCGGCGGTACCGCGGTTCTCATCATGATCGGTGTCGGCTTGGATACCGTCAAACAAATCGAGAGCCAGCTCATGCAACGCAACTACGAAGGGTTCCTGAAGTGAGAGTCGTTCTACTCGGACCGCCCGGTGCGGGCAAAGGCACGCAGGCAGAAAAGCTGTCCGAGAAGCTCGGCATCCCGCAAATCTCCACCGGGGACCTTTTCCGCAAGAACATCGGCGACGGCACGCCCCTGGGTCTGGAAGCCAAGCGTTATCTGGACGCCGGCGACCTGGTGCCCGCCGAACTGACGAACCGGCTCGTCGAGGACCGCATCGACCAGGCCGACGCCGCCGACGGGTTCATCCTGGACGGCTACCCGCGATCGGTCGAGCAGGCCGGTGCGCTCAAGGACATGCTGGCCGCCCGCAACACCAAGCTGGATGCGGTGCTGGAGTTCCAGGTTTCCGAGGACGAGCTGTTGACCCGCCTCAAGGGCCGCGGACGCGCCGACGACACCGACGAGGTGATCCGCAACCGGATGAAGGTCTATCGCGATGAGACCGAGCCGCTGCTCGAGTACTACCGCGACGATCTGAAGACCGTGGACGCGGTGGGTGGTCTCGACGAGGTGTTCGCCCGGGCTCTGCGCGCACTCGGTCGGTGAACCGACAATTGGGCACGTCGGTGAACCGACAATTGGGCACAGTGTGATCAACCTGCCGGGGTTGCGTAACCGCAAGGTCGTCGCGCAGCGCACCCCCGCAGAACTGGACGCGATGGCCGTCGCAGGCGCGCTCGTCGCCGCCGCACTGCGTGCGGTCCGGGCCGCCGCCGCGCCGGGCGTCTCGACGCTCGAGCTCGACCGCGTCGCCGAGTCCGTTATCCGCGACGGTGGCGGCACGCCGTCGTTCCTGGGCTATCACGGCTTCCCGGCCAGCATCTGCGCGTCGGTGAACGACCGTGTGGTGCATGGGATTCCATCGGCGAGCGAGGTGCTGGCCGCCGGCGATCTGGTATCCATCGACTGCGGCGCGATCGTCGACGGCTGGCACGGCGACTCCGCGGTCACCTTCGGCGTCGGCCCCTTGATCGACGCCGACGAGGCGCTCTCGGCGGCGACCAAAGCCGCCATGGAGGCCGGAATCGCCGCGATGGTCCCCGGCAACCGGCTCACCGACGTCTCGCATGCCATCGAGGTCGAGACGCATGCCGCCGAGGCCAGGCACGACCGCAAGTACGGCATTGTCGCCGGTTACGGCGGCCATGGCATCGGCAGGCAGATGCACATGGACCCGTTCCTGCCGAACGAGGGTTCGCCAGGGCGCGGCCCATATCTGGCTCCCGGTTCGGTGCTGGCCATCGAACCGATGCTGACCCTTGGCACCACCAAGACCGTGGTGCTCGAAGACGAGTGGACCGTCGTCACCGCTGACGGAACGCGCGCGGCGCATTGGGAGCACACCGTCGCGGTCACCGAAGACGGACCTCGCATACTCACCCAGTAGGGCCGCCAGCAATCACTACCTGTTTATTGCCTCAACCCTGGTGTGGTGGGCTCGCGCAAAGGTAGTAATGAACTGGATCACCGCCAACGTCGTATCAAAGACGGAGGTTGGGAATGGACGATCCGGAGGCCGCGATGATGCGTGCGCTCTATGACGAGCATGCCGGGGCATTGTGGCGATACGCCCTGCGGCTTACGGGGGACCGGGCCCGCGCCGAGGACGTGGTGCAGGAGACTCTGCTCCGGGCGTGGCGCCATCCCGATGTCACCGCCGACACGGACCGCTCGGCCCGGGCCTGGCTGTTCACCGTGGCGCGCAACATGATCATCGACGAACGCCGGAGCGCTCGGTTTCGCAACGAAACCGGTGTCCCGGACCCCGAACAGGTGGCTGACCAACATCACGCCGCCCCAGACCAGGTGGATACCGCGTTGGACCGGCTACTGCTGAGCACCGCGCTCAGCCAACTCTCCGAAGAACACCGAGCGGTGATCCGCCGGGCCTACTACCAGGGCTGGACCACCGGGCAGATCGCGAACGATCTGCAGATACCCGAAGGCACAGTGAAATCACGGCTGCACTACGCGGTCCGCGCGTTGAAGCTCAACCTGCAAGAAATGGGGGTGACACGATGACCCGATTCGGTGTACCCCATGGCGCCGACCCAGTCGATCCCGATCGCTACGCGACCTGGGATGCCGCCTACGTGCTCGGCTCGCTGGACAGCAATGAGCGCCGCGAGTACGAGATGCACCTCGCGGGGTGCGCGCAGTGCCGCGCCGCGGTCGCCGAGCTGAGCGGAATGCCGGCGCTGCTGGCGATGCTCAACCTCGACGACGTGCGGGCCCTCGACGACGAAGAGCCCGAACCGCCCCTGCGCCCAGAAGTGCTGCAGTCGGTGCTGACCAAGGTCAGCGCGCGCCGTCGCCGATCGCGGTGGGTCACCTCGGCCGCGGTCGGGCTCGCGGCGGCGCTGTTGGCGGTCGGCATGGTGATCGCGATCCGGCCCGAGATCATCGGCATGCAGCGCGGCACCGAGCAGCAGACCGCGCAGATGCTGGAGATGACCAAGGTTTCGCAGACGCCGATCAACGCCAGCATCGCGATGACCAGCTACGGCTGGGGCACCAGGATCGACATGGCTTGCACGTACGGGGACTGGGGACGTCGCGACGCACCGCCGCAGAACCTGGGCATGGTGGTGGTCGGCCGGGACGGCAGCCGCGAGGAGATCGCGACGTGGCTGGGCCTGTCCGGCGCGACCGCGCTGCCGAGCGGCAACACCCAGAAGCCCATGGAGGAAATCGCTGCGGTGCAGATGGTTTCGTCGCCCGACGGCAAGGTGCTGCTCGAAAAGAAGCTGTAACCGCGGCGGAGCGTCACGCGCCGTTGACGCGTCCACTCCGTCGGCGCCGCCTGTGGTTCATCTGACAGCTTGCTGCGCCATCGATTGGAATCTGCTCAAACCCGCCCCTGCGGTGAACCGACCCTACTCACCGGTCGTGTCACTAGGCAGAGAACGGGAGCAGGTGACATATGGCCAAAGGGCACAGGGTGGTCGACCACATCGTCGGTTTTCTCGCGGCGAGCGGGGTCACACACATTTTCGGCGTCGACGGCGCCAACATCGAGGATCTGTACGACGCGGCGTTCTTTCGCGAGGACATCACCGCGGTACTTGCCAAACACGAATTCTCCGCTGCGGCAATGGCAGATGGATACAGCCGCAGTGGCGCCGGGCTGGGTGTGGTGGCCGCGACCTCGGGTGGTGGCTGCCTGAACACCGTGCCCGGTCTCGGCGAATCGCTGGCCAGCCGGGTCGGCGTGCTGGCGTTGATCGGGCAGGCGCCGACGGCTCTCGACGGGCGGGGCGCCTTCCAGGACACCAGTGGCGAGAACGGCGCACTCGACGGCTTGGCGCTGTTCTCGGCGGTCTCGGTGTACTGCCGCAGGGTCGTGACACCCGCCGACATCCTGACGGTGCTTCCGGAAGCGGTTGCCGCGGCACGTGCCGGGGGTCCCGCGGTGCTGCTGCTGCCCAAGGACATTCAGCAGGCCGTCATCGGTGAACCGGGCCATACCAACGGCCGGACCAACGGATCCCACGTGGGAACACAGCTCGCCGACCCGCGAGCACTCGCCGAGGCGCTGCGCGGCGCGGGCGGGCCGATCACCATATTCGCCGGCGAACAGGTCGCCAGGGACGACGCGCGGCTGGAGTTGGAACGGCTGCGGGCAACTCTGCGGGCGCGCGTTGCGACGGTGCCCGACGCCAAGGACACCGCGGGCACACCGGGTTTGGGCTCCTCCTCGTCGCTCGGCGTGTCCGGTGTGATGGGCCATCCGGGCGTCGTGACCGCGGCCGCGCAGAGCGCGGTGTGCCTTCTCGTCGGCACCCGCATGACGGTCACCGCGCGCGCCGGCCTCGACGATGTGCTCGGCTCTGTTCCGACATTCTCGGTCGGGTCAGCGCCGCCGTATCTTCCGTGCCCGCACGTGCACACCGACGATCTTCGCGGCACCCTGAACCTGCTCAGTCAGGCGTTGTCGGGGACCGGCCGCCCGACGCAGGTACGCGTGCCGGAAGTCATGCCGCACAGCGAATTACGGCCACCCGCCCATGACGGGCCCGGCATCCGCTACCGCGACGCGATGGAGGTGCTCGACAGGGCACTGCCGGACAGGACCGACATCGTCGTCGATGCGGGCAACATCGGCGCCTCGGCCATCCACTACCTGCCGGTCCGCCGGGACGGCCGCTTCATGGTCGCGCTCGGGATGGGCGGCATGGGTTACAGCTTCGGCGCGGGCATCGGGATGACGTTTCACCGGGCCGCGGCAGGCGCGCACCGCCGGACCGTGATCATCGCGGGCGACGGCTCGTTCTTCATGCACGGCATGGAGATTCACACCGCGCTGCAGTACCGGTTGCCGATCACGTTCCTGCTGTTCGACAACCACGCGCACGCCATGTGCGTGACCCGTGAGCAGATGTTCTACGAAGACCGGTACAGCTACAACCGGTTCGGCCCGAGCCGGCTGGGTGCGGGCCTGGCCGCAATGTTCCCCGGCCTCACCGCGCTCGACGTCGACGACATCGAGCATCTGCCCGCCGCGGTGCACCTCGCGCTCGAAGCCGACGGACCGTCCGTCGTCAGCGTGGAGTGCTCGCCCGACGAAATCCCCCCGTTCGCAGCATTTCTCGGAAAGACCACCAGTACACCGTCGACCACAAAGGAGAACACATCCCATGTCGCTGCCCGCGCTTGAAGACATCACCACCCACCGGGGCACCGCCGACCCCATCGATGGGCTCATTCGCATCGAGACCTCGCCCAAGGAGAAGGCCACGCCGATCATCATGGAGATGATGCGGTCGGTCTACCCGCACGACCAGGTGTTCGGCGAATACTGCACTGTCAACGACTACATCGACTGCCCACCGGACGAGTTGTACGACTACCTGTCCGACACCCGCTGCCTGGAGGAGTGGACGTACAGCCTGCGCGGTTTCAGCCCGACGGAAGAGCCGGGACTGTGGCTGGCTTACGACCGGCTCGGCGCAGGCCACGGCGGCCCCGGCAGCGAGATCTACACCCGCACCGTGGCCAATCCCGATGCGATGACCGTCGATTACCACTGTGCATGGGATCAGGGGAAGCATCTGTGGATGATCTACCTGATGCGCATCGTCGATGCCAAGGTGGTGTTCGACAAGCCGGGATCGGTCGTCCTGTGGACCAATTGCCACCATCCGTTCTACGACAACAATCCGTACCCCGAAACCGCTCCGCCCGGCCGTCCGGTGTGGGTCGGTGACTTCTGGGACATGTTCGGCCCCGGCCACCTGCTCGAACTGAAGAACCTCAAGGCGATCGCCGAATACCGCCACCGCAACGGCCTGCCGCTCACCCCGGCCTGGATGAAATGAGCGTGCCAATGAACAACAACACCCCCGTGAGCCTCGTCGACGTGTCGACGTACCTGCCCGGTGACGCGATCGGCGCCGACTACTACGCGCAGTTCGCCGACACCGATGACCTGCGTGACAACCTGATGTTCCGGGCACCGCGATTCCGCCATCACGTGGCGCCCGACGAGACGGCGATCGACATGGTCGAACGGGCGGCCGCCGGGCTCATCGAACGCCACGGCGCCGACGTCATCACGGGCGCCGACGTGCTGATCACCCACACGCAATTGCCCGATATGCCGTTCTACGGCGGCGGGGGAGGAATGGCGCATCGTCTTGGTATGAAACCGAACTGGGTCATCGATTTGCACAACGGCGGCTGCGCGGCGTTCGTGCTCGGCCTCAAGCTCGCCCGTAATCTGCTGGCCTCCGGGGAGGGCAACACCGCCGTGATCGCGGTCGCGCAGAACGCGGCGGGCTCGATCTTCGAGCAGGAGACCATCCGCCGCAAGGCCCAGGCCTCGGTGCCGGGCGACGGTGCCGCCGTGGGGTTGGTGACCCTGTCGGACACCTCGCCGATCCTCGACGTGGAATGCCGTACCTACGGCGAATACGCGGGCGACATGACCATCTCGGTCGACCCGCCGCGAAAGTGGTGGGCGGCAGGCCCGGGGGAAGGGTGCATCGGGTTCACCGAAAGCAAGATCACCAAGGTGCTCGCCCGAGGCAACCGGCAGGTGCCCGAGGTCTCCTATGCCGTGTGTGACCGGATCGGTATGCAGCCGAAGGACGTTGACCTCCTGGTGACGAACCAGCCGAACCGGGTGTTCCTGCGCAACTGGCGTGAGGCGCTCGAACTGCCCGCCGAACGTCACGTCGACACCTTCGACGAATGCGGAAACCTGTTCGCAGCGGGTATTCCCGTCAACTTGGACCGGGCGATCACCGACGGCCGCGTCAAGGCCGGGGACACCGTGTTGATGTCGGCCTTCGCGCACGCCGGTGATTTCGCCGGGGCCGCGGCGGTCCGATGGGGCGGGCGAGCCTGATGGCCGCGCCACGCGGCGCACTGCTCGACGCGGTCAGTGCGCTTCCGCAGGCGGTCAATCCGCTGGCGTTGTCGCTCAACGAATGCCCGTTCCCGCCGCTGCCCGCGGTCCGGTCCGCGCTGAGCACATCGAACGAAGCCGCCAACCGTTATCCGGAGTTCCTGCCCGAGCGGTTGCGATCCCTGATCGCCGGACACGACGGGATCGGCGAGGACCAGGTGGTGATCGGAGTCGGCGCGACGGGCGTCATCATGCAGGTGCTGCATGCGGTGACAAGTCCCGGCGACACCATGGTGATGTCGTCACCGACATTCGACGGATATCCCATATTCGCTCAGATGGCACGGTTGCGATCGGTCACCGTTCCGCTCGACATCCACGGCCATCATGACCTCGACGCCATGGCTGACGCTGCGGCACAGGCGAGGGTGGTCGTGGTCTGCCGGCCTCACAACCCGACGGGCACTGTCGAACCGGCGGCCGACATCGAACGGTTCCTGACGCGAGTGCCCGCCGACACAGTGGTGCTGCTCGACGAGGCGTATGTGGAGTTCCTCGCCGCCGAATATCGTCTCGACGGGCCGAGCCTCGTCGGCCGGTTCGGCAATGTCGTGGTGGTGCGCACCTTTTCGAAGGCCTACGGTCTGGCCGGCCTGCGGATCGGTTACGGCTTCTGTGCCCCCGAACTCGGCCGCCAATTGTGGACGATGCAGTTGCCGTTCGGCATCAGCCTCACGGCTTCGGTGGCTGTTGCCGCTTCCTATGATGCGGAAAGCCAACTACGCCAACGTATCCGGATGATAGCCGCCGAGCGCCGGTACCTGCAGATGCGACTGCGGGCGCTCGGCATCTACACCACCGACGGCCAGGCCAACTTCATCTACCTGCCTGCCGACCACGTGCCGTGGCGCGACGTCTTCGACGGCACCGGATTGCAGGTGCGCCATTACGCCGACGGTGGCGTGCGGATCACCATCGGGTCACGGCAGTCGACCCGAGCCGTGTTGCGGGCGGTGCGGGCAGTTCGCTGACGGCATTGGAGCCGAGTTCCGCCGTGTCGGTGCGGGAATGCGGTATGAAGAACCGTGGCCTCCCCACCGGACAAACGCGACCCCATCGCGCTCGCACGCGCGAACTGGGAGGCCGCCGGCTGGGGTGAGGTCGCCGGCGGCATGGTCGCGGTCACCTCCGTCATGCGGGCACACCAGATCTTGCTGGCGCGCGTGGAGACCGCACTGCGTCCCTACGATCTGAGCTTCTCCCGCTTCGAACTGCTGCGCCTGCTCGCGTTCAGCCGCACGGGTGCCCTGCCGATCACCAAGGCTTCGGACCGGCTTCAGGTGCACGTCACCAGCGTCACGCATGCCATCCGGCGACTGGAGGCCAACGGCCTGGTGGAACGGATCCCGCATCCGACGGACGGCCGCACCACGCTGGTGCGGATCACCGATCTGGGGCGATCGACGGTCGAGGACGCCACCGTCACGCTCAATGAGCAGGTGTTCGCTGATGTCGGGATGTCTGACGAGGAATCGCGCGCGTTGGCCTCCTCGATCGAGACGCTGCGCCGCAACTCCGGGGACTTCTGAATTTCGCGGCAGTAGGCTCGAACTCAATCGAGGGGAGCACTATGTACGCCAAGCGTTTGGGGTTGGTGCTCGCGGCCGCCGCAATAGCGGTCGCGGCCTGCACCACCACGACGTCGGGAGTTGCTACCGCGCCGGACGATGTAACCCCGTTCACGACGTCGAAGAAGCCGACGAAAAGCCCAACCCGCACCCGCACGCCGACGGCGACTGCGGCGCCGGGAACCGGGCTACCTCCGGAGGCGTACGCCGAGGTGCGGGCCGCGGGCATCGAGGGGTCGGATTCGGCGATCAGCGACCAGGTGTCACTGGCGTGCATCATGGCCGCGGGCAGCTTCAACGACTCCAAGCAGGATGTCGTCGACGTACTCATCCAGATGGGCAGCGAGCTGCCGCCCGAAGCACTGCTGGTGATCGTCGACGTGGCCGTGAAGTACGAATGCCCCGAGTACGCCGGGAAACTCGGCGGTTAGGCCGTCGACCCAGGCTTGACTCCGAGACCGACGAAATGGTGGCTCCGCTGATCGGATTTCGACCATCGCGTCAGCCTCGGCGCGGCGTGGAGCCGGGCTCAGAAGTCAACGGTCGTTGAATTCGCGCTCGGCTAATCGATCACGCTCGGCAGCGGGATGGTCGCGGTCACCGTGGTGCCCGCGCCCGGGCGCGAGCGGATGTTGAGCCTGCCGCCGACGATCTCTGCGCGCTCGGCCATCGAGAGCAACCCGTACCCACTCATCTCGTCACTGCCGAGGGGATGCTCAAAGGTGTCGAAACCCTTTCCGTCGTCGACGATTTCGAGGCGGGCGACACCGTCCTCGACGGTGAAGGTGAGCCGCGCCATGGTGGCATCGGCGTGTTTGACCACGTTCTGCAGGCACTCCTGGGCGATGCGGTACAACGCCAACTCGATGTGGTCGGGCACCCGGGTCTCGGCGAGGTCGACCTCCAGTTGCACCCGGGGGATCGAACGGGCCAGGCTGGCCAGCCCACCGGACAGGCCGAGGTCGTCGAGTACGGGCGGCCGCAAGCCACTGATCGCGGCCCTGGCTTCCTGCAACGTGAGGTCGACGAGTTCGCGCGCCTTGTCGAGTTGTTCGGCCACCGCGTGGGGTTCGCTCGCCGCGCGTGCAGCGGCGTCCAGGCGATAGGACAACGTCACGAGCCGCTGCGAGATGCCGTCGTGAATGTCGGCGGCGAGCCTGCGCCGTTCGAGTTCCTGCGCTTCGATGACCTGTTCGACGAAATTCTCGTGGGCCCGTTCGCGGGCCACAAGCTGACGGTGCAGCCGCGCCTGATGCAGCGCGCCCGCGATGAGCCTGCCGATCACCACGAGCAGTTCGACGTCGCGCGCGGTGAACTCGCGGCGGTGCACGGTGTGGACGTTGAGCACGCCGACAAGACCGCCGGGGCCGGTTTCCATCGGCACCGAGACCATCGACGTGAAGTCGCGTCCGCGCAGCGACTCGAACGGCAGGTACCGCGGGTCGGCCTCCTTGTCGTCGCTGATGACCACGGGTTCGCGGTGGCTGGCCACCCAGCCGGAGATGCCCTGCCCGAGCGGCAGCCGGATCTTGCCCACCTCGCTGTCGAACGGCGGGGTGGCCCCGGTCAGGGTGAGCGAGCGGTCGGAATCGTCGAGCACGTGCACGAAGCACACATCGGTCGCGGTGGCCGCGGTGATCATCCGCGCTGCCGCGGCGGCGAGCGGCTCGACGCCGGGACCGCTCGAGGCGGCCTGGATGAGCTCGCGCAGGAGCGCCAGCTCGCGATCGGCTGTCAGGTCGATCGAAGCGAGGTCACGTTTCGTGGTCATTGGTAGATGCCTTCACGCAATGCGGTGGCGACCGCGCCGGCGCGGTCGCTCACCCCGAGCTTGCGGTAGATGGACCGCAGATGCGTTTTGACGGTTTCGTCGCCGATCACCAACTTGTTGGCTATGCCGCGGTTGGACAGGCCGGCGACGACGTACGACAGGATCTCGCTCTCGCGCTGGGTCAACCCCTGGCGTACGCCCGGCCAGAACTCGTCGCGTTGCAACCGCGCTGCGGTACCGGCGGCTCTGGCGGCCATGCCGGGATCGATCGCGGTCTCGCCGCCGTGGGCGAACTCGAGCTGACGTACCAATTCGTCGCTGCTGATGCTCTTGAGCAGGTAGCCCGCTGCGCCGACCCGCAGCGCCTGGAACAGATATTGCTCGTCGTCGTAGACCGACAGCATGACGACCTTGCGTTCCGGGTCCCGTTCACGCAGCGTCCGGCAGAGGTCCAGTCCGCTGGAGCCCTGCATGCGCACGTCGCACAACACGATGTCGGGGTTCAAGTCCTCGACCACGCTGAGCGCCCGCTCAGCACCCACGGCCTGCCCGACCACCTGCACCCGATCGGTGAACGCGGCAAGCATGGCCTTGAGACCCTCGATGACCATTTCGTGGTCATCGACCAGCACAAGGCGCACCGGGCAGGAGGGCGCCATGCCATCACCCTAAATGGGCAGATCGGTTCGGTAGCTCAACTTGGCCTGCCCAATCCCCCTTACGGGGGACGCGGAGCGTGTGTGATGTGGGCCACTCTCTTCAGGTGCCCTCAACACAGGAGAAAACGTGGCGTGCCGGCCGATTCTGGTGGGACTGTCCGCAGCCGTCCGACACGAGTGCCTGTCCATTGCGGACGGTGATCTTCGACCTCGATGCTCTGTCCGACCTTGACGTCGACGGGCATCGCGTCGTCTTCAACGCCGCGTTCGCCGCGCAAGGTCTGCCCATCGCCTGGAGCATCCCGCGCTACCGGCAGCTGCTGGCCCTGCACGATGAGCGCCAACGCGTCGCGGCCGAACTCCGCAAGCGCTGCGTCGGGCCGGAGTGCGACGTGCTCACCGAACTGCTCGCCGACGAGATCTGTGCGGCCAAGGACATGATGTTCGACGAGATGATTCTCGACCTGGGTCTGGCGCCTCGGACAGGTCTGGTGGACCTCGTGATGGATGCGTACGCCGAAGGCATACCGGTGGGCGTGGTGTCCAGCGGCCGTCGGCGCTGGGTCGAGCCGCTGGTTCGCCAATTGGTCGGCGAAGGTTTGGTGGAAACCGTCGTCACCGGCGATGACGTGAGCAGGCCCGCTGATGTCTACCGCCACGCACTGGGCGAATTCGGCGTGTTGCCGCATGACGCGCTAGCCGTGACCGGCTCGGCCGACGGTCTACGCGCTGCCAACGCTGCCGGGCTCGCCACAGTGCTGATCACTCCCGAGGACGTCGGTGCGGCGGCGCGGACCGCGGCCGCTGTCCGGCCCGACTACGCCGGAACCGAGCCGCTGCGGCTGGCGACGTGCCGGCGTGTGCACGCCCAGTGGTGGGCCCAGCACAGCCCGTCGGCGGCTTAGCGCTGCGTGCCGGGTTGGCTGTCCCGTTGGCTCGGCTCTTAGACCTAGCCAAACACCAACCGCTCGAGCTGCACGTTTCGCGTTTGTAGCGTGGCGGCGGTTTCGGGGCCGATTATTCGCCGTAGCGCTTCACACGCGACTGGAGGCTCGCGTCGACGGAGGCGCCTGCCTGCCCCAGCCTCAGCCTCAGCCGCGCAGCGTCTCGATCACGGCGCTGAAGTCCTTGTCGGCGTTGTCCACCGCAAACTGGGCGTAGATCTCGGCGGCGTGGGTCCCGAGCGGGGCCGACGACCCGGTCGACGACACCGCCGCCATCGCCAGGCCGAGGTCCTTGTTCATCAGCGCGGTTGCGAAGCCGGGCTTGAAATCGTTGTTCGCCGGGGACGTCGGGACCGGACCGGGTACCGGGCAGTTGGTGTGGACCGACCAGCAGTTGCCGGTGGCGCCGGTGATCACGTCGAACAGTGACTGCGCGGACAAGCCGAGCTTCTCGGCGAGCACGAATGCCTCGCCGATCGCGATCTGCTGCACGGCAAGCACCATGTTGTTGCACAACTTGGCTGCCTGCCCGGTGCCCGACGCGCCGCAGTGAATGATCTTGCCCGCCATGGGCTCCAGCACAGGCTTGGCCCGCTCGACTGCGTCGTCGTCGCCGCCGACCATGAACGCCAGCGTGCCCGCCGTCGCGCCCTTCACGCCGCCCGACACCGGGGCGTCGAGATGGGCGTGCCCGTGCTCGACGGCCAGAGCGTGCATTGCGCGGGCATCGTCGACCGAGATCGTCGACGTATCGATGAACAACGTCCCCTTGGCTGCCGCGGGCAGCACCTCGTCGTAACACGCCTTGACGATGGCGCCGTTGGGCAGCGACGTGATCACCACTTCCGCCTCGGCCACCGCTTCGGCACCGCTGTCGAAGACCTTGGCGCCCATGGCTTCTGCGGCTACCTTCAGGTCCGGCACCGGATCGAAGCCACGCACCGGATGGTCCGCGGCGACGAGGTTGGCCGCCATCGGGCCGCCCATGTGGCCCAAACCGAGGAATGCGATGGTCGTCACGTGTCTCCCTATGCCGAGGCGCGGGCTCGGGCGGCTTCCGCGCGACCGATGACCACACGCATGATTTCGTTGGTTCCTTCAAGGATGCGGTGCACCCGCAGATCGCGGACGATTTTCTCCAGGCCGTACTCGCGCAGATAGCCGTAGCCGCCGTGCAGCTGCAAGGCCTGATCAGCCACGTCGAAGCACGTGTCGGTGACGTAGCGTTTGGCCATCGCGCACAGCGTCACCTTGTCGGGGTGATCGGCGTCGAGTGCGCAGGCCGCGCGCCACAACAGATTTCGCGAGGTTTCCAGTCCGGTGGCCATGTCGGCCAGGCTGAACCGGATGGTCGGCTCGTCGAGCAGTGCGCCGCCGAACGCGTGACGGTCGGCGAGGTAGCCCACGGTCTTGTCGTATGCGGCCCGGGCGCCGCCCAGCGAACACGCCGCGATGTTGATCCGGCCGCCGTTGAGACCCTTCATCGCGATGCCGAATCCGGTGCCTTCGCCCTCGGCGCCGCCGAGCATGGCATCGGCCGGGACCCGCACACCTTCGAAGATCACCTGCGCGGTGGGCTGCGCGTTCCAACCCATCTTTTGCTCGTCGGCACCGAAACTCAGCCCGGGCGTGTCCTTTTCGACCACGAACGCCGATATGCCGCGTGGGCCTTCGCCGCCGGTGCGGGCCATCACGACATAGACGTCGGATGTGCCCGCCCCGGAGATGAACTGCTTGACGCCGTCGAGGACATAATCGTCCCCATCGCGAACGGCCCTGGTACGCAACGCCGAAGCGTCCGATCCGGCGCCCGGCTCGGTCAGGCAGTAGCTGGCGATCGACTCCATCGAGGCCAGCCGCGGCACCCACGTCTTGCGCTGTTCATGAGTGCCGAAGCTGTCGACCATCCACGCGCACATGTTGTGGATGGACAGGAATGCGGCGATGGTCGGGTCGGCGGCCGCGAGCTGCTCGAATATGCGCACCGCATCGATACGGCGCAGCCCGCTGCCACCGGCGTCCTCGCGGCAGTAGATCGCCGCCATGCCCAGTTCGGCCGCCTCGCGCAGTACGTCGGTGGGGAAGTGGTGTTTCTCGTCCCACTCCAACGCGTATGGCGCGATGCGTTTTTCGGCGAACGCGGCCGCCGTTTCGGCGATCACGCGGTCGTCTTCGTCCAGATCGTGCAGGTTCACCGGCTCGGCTACTTCATGGTCGGGATGACGAACTCGGCGCCATCCTTGATGCCC
This sequence comes from Mycobacterium venezuelense, assembly GCF_054919535.1. Lineage (NCBI taxonomy): Bacteria > Bacillati > Actinomycetota > Actinomycetes > Mycobacteriales > Mycobacteriaceae > Mycobacterium > Mycobacterium venezuelense. The sequence goes on along the minus strand of NZ_JBONDW010000002.1, from coordinate 474,608 downwards.
GACGGCCAGCGCTCGGTCACCGTCTTGACCTTGGTGTAGAACTGGATCGAGGCCGGGCCGTGCTGGTTGAGATCACCGAAGCCGGACCGCTTCCAGCCGCCGAACGTGTGGTAGGCCACCGGCACCGGGATCGGCACGTTGACACCGACCATGCCGACCTGGACCCGGGACACGAAGTCGCGGGCCGCGTCGCCGTCACGGGTGAAAATCGCGACGCCATTGCCGTATTCGTGTTCGGTGGGCAGGCGCAATGCCTCGTCGTAGTCGTGTGCGCGCACGATACACAGCACCGGGCCGAAGATCTCGTCGGTATAGATCGACATGTCGGTGGTGACGTGGTCGAACAGGCTCGGGCCGATGAAATAGCCCTTGGAGAGATCGGCTTCATCGAACGTCAGCTCGTCGGTGGCCCGCTCGCGCCCGTCGACCACGAGCTCGGCCCCGGCTTCGACGCCCTGGCCGATGTAGTCCTTGACGCGCTTGAGCGCGGCCTCGGTGACCAGTGGCCCGTAGTCGGCCTTCGGGTCGAGGCTGTGGCCCACCCGCAGCTGCTTGACCCGCTCAACGAGTCGGTTGCGCAGGCGGTTTGCCGTTTCTTCCCCGACCGGGACGGCGACGCTGATGGCCATGCAGCGCTCGCCGGCGCTGCCGTAGCCGGCACCGATCAGCGCGTCGACGGCCTGGTCGAGATCGGCGTCGGGCATCACGATCATGTGGTTCTTGGCGCCGCCGAAGCACTGAGCGCGCTTGCCGTGCGCGGCCGCACCGGAGTAGATGTACTGGGCGATGTCGGAGCTGCCGACGAAGCCGACGGCCTGGATGGTCGGGTGCTCAAGGATGGCGTCGACGGCCTCCTTGTCGCCGTGCACGACCTGGAAGACGCCTGGGGGCAGACCGGCCTCGATGAAGAGCTCGGCCAGCCGCACCGGAACCGAGGGGTCACGCTCAGAAGGCTTGAGCACGAACGCGTTTCCGCATGCCAACGCTGGGCCGGCCTTCCACAGCGGGATCATCGCCGGGAAGTTGAAGGGCGTGATGCCCGCGACAACGCCGAGCGGCTGGCGGATCGAGTACACGTCGATGCCGGTGCCGGCGCCCTCGGTGAACTCGCCCTTGAGCAGGTGGGGGATGCCGACGGCGAACTCGATGACCTCGATGCCGCGCTGAATATCGCCCAGCGAGTCGGCGACGGTCTTGCCGTGCTCAAGTGACAGCAACTCGGCGAGCTCGTTGGCGTTCTGGTTGACCAGGTCGATGAACCGCATGAGTACCCGCGCGCGACGCTGCGGGTTGAACGCGGCCCATTCTTTCTGCGCCTCGGCCGCGCCCGAGACCGCGGTGTCGACGTCGGCAGCCGACGCCATCAGCACCTGCGCCTGAACCTCACCGGTGCTGGGGTTCATGACGTCGGCGGTGCGAGTCGAGCCGGCGCTCGTGCGCTGGCCGTTGATGAAGTGCTGGATCTGTGTGGTCATGACATCCGTCCAAGGGTTATGCGCATTGGTGCGGCAGTACGACTCGGGTCACACCCGAGATACTTGGATATCCTAGTAATTGGGCGAAGTGTTTGGCAAGAGTTCTGAAGATCTAAAAGTGGAGGTCGATCAACCGAGCGCGACCGGATCGCCGATCTGCATCGTGCCTTCGGAGAGGACCTCGAGGTACGTGCCGGCGCAGGGCAGTGGGCCGAGCCCGAAGGTGTCGACACGGTTCTCGGCCGCGGGAGTGCGCAGTGCGTGCGGTGCTCTGGGGAGTTGGCCGTGCTCGAGGGTTGGAATGACGCAACGGGGCGTGGGCCCCATGGCGCGTAACCTCGTTGCGCCCACGCTGATGACTTGATCCGTCCACTCGTTCTCGGCGTACGCGGGATAGCCGGGTGGCGTGGCGATCACGAGGTTGGGTCGATAGCGCGCAGCCTCCACGCCGATGCGCTCCAGCGTCGCCGTGGTGATGGCATGGACGGGAGCGAGGTCGACGAATGAATCCCCCGGAGTTGCCTGGGCCAATTCAAGAATCGGCGCATCGACTTCGGCTTCTACGCCCTTGTCGAGCACCTGGTCGGGCTCGGCACGCTCGATCGAGGCGCCGTCGGCCCTGCTGTGGCTCAGGCGGACCGAACGTCCAAGGAACTGTGACAGCAGAACCTCGGCGTCGTCGTCATCGGTCGTCGTCGTGCGGCCGTCCGGGAGTTGGATACGCACGCCGCCGTTTTCGGTGACGGCGCCGCACGACAAGAGCCCTCGCCACAGGCGGGCTTGCTTCGCGCTCGCCACGCGGCCACTCGATTCGTCGATCAGCGCCAAACGGCGGTCACCGTCGACTCCGCGAGCGTCGACGAACAGCGCGTCCATGCTCTCGCCAAGCATTGACTTGACCGGATAGCGGTACAGACTCCCAACTCGCAACTGATCGACTGCCTCGGCGCTCATATTCCGAACATAGCCCTGTCTGCCTCCGTCCGAAGTCGCTCTTTCAATTACGAGTCGGTATCGTTACGATATTCGAGTGGCTTTCATCGACTCGAATCCCGATGTACTGGTCGTCGGTGCCGGCCCGACGGGGCTGACCTTGGCCTGTTCCCTGCGGCTACACGGCCTTTCGGTACGGGTCGTCGACCGCGCGCCGGGTCCGGCGACCACCTCTCGTGCCAACTTCCTGCACGCCCGCGGGTCCGAGGTCCTCAACCGCATCGGTGCGTTGGGCACTCTGCCGGACGAGTCACTGCGGGCCATGCGCATCACCAACTACCTCGGCGATCGGCCGGTGATGACACTCGAATTCGGAGATCCGGGCATGCGCACCGCTGCGCCGCCGATGGTCGTGTCGCAGGCCAAGGTCGAGGCAGCGCTCCGGGCCCGGCTTGCCGAACTCCGCGTGACCCCGGAATGGGGCAAGGCGATCGAACACGCGCGTCAAGACCGCGACGTCGTGGTGGCCGATGTGGGAGACGGCGAGACCATCCGCGCCCGGTGGTTGGTCGGCTGCGATGGGTCGTCGAGTGCGACACGCGAATTCGCCGGTATCGACTTTCCCGGCGTCAAGCTGACCGAACGATTCCTGTTGGCCGACATCCATCTCGACTGGGACCTCGATCGAGGCGGCACGTCGGGCTGGATCCACCCCGACGGCGTGATCGGCGCCATGCCCATGCCTTCCAGCGGTACGGACAACCTCTGGCGATTGTTCGTCTACGATCCGTCCTTGCGGGAAAAGCCAAGCGAGCCAGAGATTCTGGAGCGAGTCAAGCAAGTCCTGCCGCAGCGCACCGGCCGCAACGTGCGAATCGGCGACGCCGAGTGGCTGTCGGTGTTCACCGTGCACCGCCGACTGGCCGACACATATCGGCGCGGGCGAATACTCATCGCCGGGGACGCCGCACATGTGCACGCGCCGTTCGGCGGCCAGGGCATGCTGACCGGCATCGGCGACGCCGAGAACCTGGCGTTCAAACTTGCTCTCGTGGCCCGCGATCGAGCAGCCGATACCCTCATCGACACCTACGAAGCCGAACGCCGGCCGCTGGCCACCGAAGTGCTGCGCGGCACGAGCGCCGTGACGCGGGTCAACGTCGCGAGCAACCCCGCCGGACGCTTCGTGCGTGACCACGTCGCCACGCGCATATTCGGTCTCGCCGCCGTTCAGCGGTGGACGACATACACGGCCTCGCAGTTGTGGGTCAGTTATCGCAAGGGTCCGCTTGGTGGACGGGGACGAAAGCCGCGCCCCGGTGACCGGATCCCCGACTTGGCCTGTACCCGTGCGGACGGCACCTCGACCCGACTGCACAACGAGCTCGGCGGACGCTGGGCGCTGCTCGTGCCCGCAACCGCATCGGCTGATCCCGAAGCGGTGCACCGCCGACTCGGTGATTTCGTCGGAACGCTGAGCCACGACGGTGAGGAAACGATGTTGATCCGGCCGGACGCCCATCTGGCGTGGCGCGGGAGCCCGGGCGATGTCGACGATCTCGACCGCTGGCTCGGCGCAGCGCTGGAATTCGGCAGCACCCGATGACCACCCCGGCCCCCCGGGGCAGGCCGCGCGATGCGGCAGCCGACCGCGCGATTCTGCAGGCCGCTCTGGAGATGTTCATCGAGCGGGGCGTCGAGGGCACAAGCATCGAGCAGATCGCGAAAAACGCCGGTGTCGGCAAGCCGACGATCTACCGGCGCTGGGCGACCAAGGAAGACGTCATCGCGGCCGCCATGGAAACCTTGATCGTCGACGAGGCGGGCTGGGCCTCGCCTGCCGCGATCGAGGCGGAGTCCCCGTATGCGTTGGTGGAAGCGGCCATCGACGGTGCGGCCGCCGCTGTGACCACGCCACAATATCGAGCCCTCGTGGCCAGGGTGTTCGGATCGGCCGTCAGCCATCCGGCCCTCATGGCGGTTTATTGGGAGCGCTACATCCTGCCGCGACGGCAGCTCGCCGCGCGCCTACTTGAGCGCGCTCGTGAGGCGGGATCGATCGACGCCGATGCCGATTTCGACGTGGCCATCGACATGATGGTCGGTGCGATCACCTATCGCGTGCTTCAACCCAACCCGCCCGACATCGACGAAATGCGGCGCTACCTACGTGCGGTCTACCGCCAAATTGGGCTGTTGCCCTGACGTCTGTCCTGCTACCGTCGACCGTGGTGTGCCGGGAAGCCTGGTCGGCGGTTGGTGAAACTGCGACGGCGAGGTGCACACATGAGCGTTGGAGTCGAGCGGACCGCGATCGGTCCGACATTGATCGTTGCTATCGATCAGTATGACGATCCGCCGCTGGTTGCGGATCCCTGGGCGCAGCGGATCCTCCCGCGCCCGTGGCGTATTCCGTTGAGTCTCAGTAGGTTCGGTCCGGTACGGCGCGCCATGGTGGCAGCGACCGAGAAGTCGGTACCGGGCGGTTGGGCCAGCCTGTTGTGCCGTAAGCGCTATATCGACGATCTGCTGCGCGAGGTCGCACGCCAGGGACTCGATGCCGTGGTGATCCTCGGAGCGGGCTATGACACCCGCGCATACCGTGTCGCCGAGCTCGCCGGACTGCGGATATGGGAGTTGGACCTGCCGGCGAACATCGCCGCCAAGACCGAGGCGTTGCGGCGGTGTTTTGGGCGCATCCCGGAGAACGTCACACTGTTGCCGGTCGACCTGGAAACGGACGACGTGTTCGACCAATTGTGTCGCAACGGTTTTGACCGCAACATGCGAGCCTTCTTCGTGTGGGAATCGGTGACGATGTACCTGCCGGAGGCCGTCGTCCGCCGCACCCTCGACAGCTTGGGCGGCTCGGCTGTCGGGAATTGCCTGGCCTTCACCTATTTCCGGAAAGACTTCGTCGACGGGGTCAACCTTTACGGCGCCGATCAAGCCCACGAGAAGTTCGTGACCAAGCACGGGTTGTGGAAGTTCGGTGTGAATCCGGCTGAGCTCGGTGAACTGCTGGCCGAATACGGTTGGCGTCAAATCGAACAGCTCGGCCCGGCAGAGTATCGCGAGCGCTATCTGAGGCCGGCGGGCCGCGACCAACCGGTGTCCGAGATCGAACGCGCGGCGTTCGCCGAACGGGTGTCGTGAGCGCTAGCCGTTCCGCCGACCACGCACATCGCGCTCCTGCCGCTTGACGACATATCGCAGCGACAGCAGAACGGCGGCGGGCACGGCCATGAGCGCGAGCACCTGCAGCAGTTCGCTCATCGGTTACCTCGTTCGGAAGTACCTCGGCACGAGGAGTATTCGCGTATGGCGTGGTTTTGCTTCACATCCACTATCTCTACTCGCCGGCCACTTCGAGCGCACCGATCCATACGCATTCTTAACGGCACTCAGCGCTGGGCGTACACCGCGCGTTCGATTGCCGATGCGGTCATGGTCCGCCCGTTCGGCGCCAGGTAGCGGGCCGTGTATTCGTCGGCGCCGACCTGCTCGCGTTCGTGCCAGCCGTAGTCGGCGAGGAACGCCGAAACCTCTTGCGGGTGCATGCCGAACTTCCACAACCTGTGCTTGACGACGAAGTCCTGGTAGGCCTGCTGCGCGCCATACATTTCCTGCCCATCGAGGAAGTCTTGGCGTACGTAGGTGAATCCGAGTGCGCTTCCTGGTGCTGCACCGGCCAGGTGCTCCATCGTGCTCCGGACGGCAGCTTCGGTGAGGTATTGGGTCACGGCCTCCCAGATATAGAAAATTCGCTGCGTGTGGCTGAATCCCGCGTCGGACAACCGGGTCGTCAGATCGCTCGTCTCGAAATCCGTCGGCAGGAGGGTGACGTTGCGCGGGGTGCGGCCGAAACTGCGTTGGAGCGCCGCGGACTTGCGAGCGACATTGGCAGGCAGATCGACTTCGCATACGGGAATGTCGGCAAGCTGGGGCAAGCGGTATGCGCGGGTGTCGTAGCCGGCGCCGAGGATCACGACAGCGTCGATGCCCTGCGGAATGGTCGTGAGGAGTTGATCGTCGAGGTAGCGCTTGCGGCAGAGGAAACTGGACCAGCCGCCTCGGAACTTCTCCTCCGTCACCTTCATCAGATATCGCCGGAAGGCGGGCCAACGGGTCGCGGCCGCGGCCACGCGGCCGCTACGGGGAAGGAGACGATGTGCCCACGGATCGTTGACCAGCGGCGTTGGTTCGTATTGGTCGGCCGCGACGACGATCATGGGACCCAGTGCGGTCTGGGCGGCGGGATTACTCACCTGTTCTCTCCGAAGTCTCGTTGTTCGACAACTGATTCCACCGTTCGAGCAGCGTTGGGATCTCGGCCATCAGAAATGTATAGAAATCGCGCATCTGGGTGAGGCGCTGGTGTGCGGGACTCTGGCTGTCGGTGGCCTCGGTCCCGGCTTCCGCGGCGGCCTGCATGGCCGCGATCGTCTCGTTCTGGTTGGTGAACAAGATCGCCCACGCGTTGTCGCGCAGCCGGAAGTGGTCGCGCCTGCTGGCAGGCGCGGGGACCCGTTCGGCAAGCCCGACAGAGGTGAGCATCTTGAGCGCCCCGGAGATCGCGCCTGCGCTGGCTTCGAGAGTCTCGGCCAATTCGCTCATGGTGACGCTGGTCTGCTCGGTGAACAGCAGGGTGGCCAGCACGCGGGCCGTCATCCGCTGCATGCCGTGGCTGGTGAGAACCAGCCCGAGCCGTTCGGCTGCCAGCTGAAGATCCGGTGAGGTCGGCATCCCAATCCTTGTCGAACCAAATAACCTTCACAAATTACTGAAAGTTTAGTACAGTCCAGATCGGTGCTCCGGGAAGTCTGGTCGGAAACGGTATCAACCTGTGCGGAGCCTGTCGGTATACGGCAGGCCGCGCCGACCGAAGGGCGACTGAGTAACCGATGCAAACCATTCCAGCGGCGATGTCCACTGCCGCCACCTTGGACGTCATCGATGTCCAGGGTCTCACGTTCACCTATCGCAAAGCGGCTGAACCGGCCGTGCGCGGTATGGATTTCACTGTCGGGCGCGGTGAGATCTTCGGGTTCCTCGGCCCGAGTGGTGCCGGCAAATCGACGACGCAAAAGCTGCTCATCGGCTTGTTGCGCGGACACGGTGGACAGGCCACGGTGTGGGGTCGGAGTCCGCTGGAGTGGGGGCCGGACTATTACCAGCGCGTCGGTGTGTCGTTCGAATTGCCCAATCACTATCACAAGCTCACCGGCCTGGAGAACCTCCGCTTCTTCGCCTCGCTCTACGCGGGTGCGACGGCCGAGCCGATGGACTTGCTCGATGCGGTTGGACTCGCCGATGCGGCGAATGTGCGAGTTGGCAAGTATTCCAAGGGAATGCAGATGCGTCTGACATTCGCGCGGTCGCTGATCAACAATCCCGAGCTGCTGTTCCTCGACGAGCCGACATCGGGTCTAGACCCGGTCAATGCCCGCAAGGTCAAGGACATCGTCTTGGACCTCAAGGCCCGCGGACGCACGATATTCCTGACCACACATGACATGTCGACCGCCGACGAGTTGTGCGACCGGGTCGCATTCGTCGTCGACGGCCGCATCGTCGCGCTCGACAGCCCCGCCGAACTGAAGATCGCGCGTAGTCAGCGGCAGGTTCGGGTGCAGTACCGTGTTCCCGAGACAGGGCTCACCGCAGCCGAATTCGCAATGGACGGGCTCGCCGACGATCCCGAGTTCCACAGGATTCTGCGCAATCACCACGTCGAGACGATTCACAGCAGGGAAGCCAGCCTCGATGACGTGTTCGTCGAGGTGACCGGACGGCGGCTGGCATGACGAGACTCCTGAGTGCGATTCGGCTCGAGGTGATGGTCCAGTACCGGCAGAAGTTCCTGCACGCGGGGTTCTTTTCCGGGCTCATATGGCTGGCCGTGCTGCTGCCGATGCCGCACACCCTTCGCCCCGTCGCCGAACCCTATGTGTTGATCGGGGACATCGCGATCATCGGATTCTTCTTCATCGGGGGCTCGGTGTTCTTCGAGAAGCAGGAACGCACGCTCGGTGCGGTAATCTCGACCCCGCTCCGGTTCTGGGAGTACCTGGCTGCGAAACTTACTGTGCTTCTGGCGATCTCGCTGATCGTGGCAATCGTTGTGGTGAGTATCTCCAGCGGTACCGCCTACCGTCCGGTGCCGATGTTGCTCGGTGTGGTGCTCGGTACGCTCCTGATGCTGATGGTCGGATTCATCAGCTCGCTGCCGTTCACGTCGGTCACCGACTGGTTTCTCTTCTCGGTCATCCCGCTCGCGGTCATGCTCATCCCGCCGATACTGCACCACTCCGGGCTGTGGCCGAATCCCGCGTTGTACGTCGTGCCGACACAGGGGCCGATGTTGTTGCTGGGTGCGGCCTTCGGGCAAGCGGCACTCTCGGCTTGGCAAGTGGTCTACGCCGTCGTCTATCCCGTTCTGTGTCTTGCGGTCCTGTGGCGCGCCGCCCACGCGCTGTTCGGCCACTACGTGATCGAAAGGTCAGGTGTGCAGTGACGACATCCTCGGTGCCTGCCGCGGGCCGCGCGTTGATGGCCTTCGGCCGCAATGATATTCGCGGAACCTACCGTGATCCGCTGCTGGTGATGCTCGTTCTCGCGCCGGTGATCTGGACCAGCGGCGTCGCGTTCCTCACGCCGATGTTCACCGACATGCTCGCGCAGCGCTACGACTTCGACCTGGTGCCCTACTATCCGCTGATACTCACTGGATTCCTGCTGCTGACCAGCATCATCATTCCCGGAGGTCTCGGCGCATTCCTGGTGCTGGACGAGGTCGACGCAGGCACCATGACCGCACTGCGGGTGACGCCTGTCCCGATGTCGACGTTCTTCGCATATCGCGCGGTCACAGTCATGGTGGTGACAACCGTCTACGTGGTCGCCACGCTGTCGCTGAGCGGGATCCTGGCACCCGGGCTGGTCGGCGTGCTGATCCCGATCGGCATGCTCGCCGGATTGTCCGCCATCGTGACGTTGCTGGCGATCATTGCGGTCGCGAACAACAAGATCCAGGGCATCGCGATGGTGCGTGCGCTGGGCATGCTGATCGCCGGGTTACCGTGCCTGCCGTGGTTCATCGACTCGGCGTGGAACCTCGCCTTCGGGGTACTGCCGCCCTACTGGGCGGCGAAGGCCTTCTGGGGCGCGACAGACCATGGCACGTGGTGGCCGTATCTGCTGGCTGGTGTGGTCTACAACCTGGCCATCGCCTGGCCGCTGTTCCGCCGGTTCCTCGCCAAGACGGAAACGCCGGCGGGCCAGTGATCAGCCGGCGTCAGTCCTGAACCATCCATGCACTGGCGCCGTGCTGGTCGAACCAGGCCTGCTCGGCCGGGCGGATCGTGGAAAGCAGGCGGGCGTGCAGTGCGCCACCCCGCTTGCTGAGATTCACCCTGACCTTGCGGCGATCGTCGGCGTCGACCTCGCGGAACACCAGGGCCCGGGCGACCAATCGGTCCACCACACGCGTGAGAGTCGGCGCCGCGGTCAGTGTCAGTGCCCGCAGCTCGGCCATCGTGAGGCCGGGGGAGGTGCCCAGCGCCTCGAGGACCAGCCAATCGTCCAGGGTGAGGTCCTCGTCGGCGAGGTGACGCTCGACCACCGCACCGATCATGCGTGCCAGACGCACGAGGTGAGTGCCCGTCGGGGGGCCGTCGGGAGGGAGCACGTCCGTCACAGCCGGTCGACCTCCCAACTGACGATTGCCTCGCGCCGCTGACCCGAGGATACTTCCAAGTGGAATGATTCTAGCTGACCGTCTCGTCGACCCGGTAACGAGGAATGGAATGCGCGGGTGAACGTGCGAGTGCGCACGGCAGCCCGCGACGCCGAATGGCGGCTGGCGATGGTGGTGCCGCTGCAGGGGCCGGCCGGCCTGTTCGGACCGTCCTGTGAGGCCGTCGGCGATCTGGTCGCCCACGATCTCAACGCCGCAGGCGGGGTACTGGGCCGCGAAGTGCACATCGAGGTGGTCGACGGCGGTGCGCACCCGGCGACGGTCGCGGCCGATGTGAAGCGGCTGATCGACGACGATCGCATCGATGCGGTTAGCGGTTGGCACATCTCGTCGGTTCGCAATGCGTTGGCGCCGGTGGTGGCGGGCCGCGTGCCGTACTCGTATCCCGCGCTGTATGAGGGCGGGGAGCGGCGCCGCGGCATCTACTGCTGCGGTGAGACGCCCGACCAGCAGATCGCGCCCGCGCTGCGATGGCTGCGCGACAACCTTGGCATCAAGAAGTGGTTCGTGGTCGGCGACGATTACGTCTGGCCGCGCACGTCGCTTGCCGAGGTGCGGCGCTACGTCCGCGAACTGTCGCTCGACCTGGTCGGCGGTTCGTTCGTCGCGCTCGGCCACGGCGATATCGACCGGCTGGTCGACAAGGCCGCCCAATCGCGCTGCGAGGCCGTCCTCATGCTGCTCGTGGGGCAGGATGCCGTCGAGTTCAACAGGTCGTTCGCGCGGCGAGGGCTGCACGACAACCTGCTGCGGTTCAGCCCGCTCATGGACGAGAACATGCTCATCGCGAGCGGTCACGACGCGACCCAGGGTCTGTTCGTCGCGGCTTCGTACTTCCGCTCGATGATCGGCCGGAACTCGATGGAGTTGCTCGACCGATACCTCACCGTCAACGGATCCAATGCTCCCGCGTTGGGTAATGCGGCCGAATCATGTTACGAGGGAGCGCATTTCCTGGCTGAGATGATCCATCGCTCGGGTGACTACCGCGACATCGAAGCCGTCGCCGACGGCGCGGCCTATGACAGCCCGCGCGGCACGGTCGAGTTCTTGCAACGCCGAACCCGCCAGCCGGTCCACCTCGCCGTCGCATCCGGCGTCGACTTCGAGATCGTCACCACGCTGCCTTCGGACCTGTGCGACTGACACCGACCACCTGTTGACAGTGTGGCGCCAGTCACTTACTTTCATTTGAGTCTATTCCATTTGGAAGTAATGGAGGTGCCCCGATGGGCAACGTCGGTCTCCTTTACGTCGGTGCGGTGCTGTTCGTCAACGGGCTGATGCTGTTGAACGTCGTGCCGGCACGCTCGGCGGCGGTGCTCAACCTGTTCGTCGGTGCGCTGCAGTGCGTACTGCCCACCGTCATGCTCGTCATGGCTGACGGAGATGCCGCCGCAACGCTCGCGGCATCGGGTCTCTACCTGTTCGGATTCACTTACCTCTACGTCGGCATCGTGAACCTCGCCGGCCTGGAACCCGAAGGCATAGGCTGGTTTTCACTCTTCGTCGCGGGCGGTGCCATCGTCTACGCCGGCCTGTCCTTCACCGTGGTCGACGATCCGGTGTTCGGTGTCATCTGGTTGAGCTGGGCCGTGCTGTGGCTGCTGTTCTTCCTGGTGCTCGGCCTCGGGCGCGAACAGCTGACCCGCTTCACCGGCTGGTCGGTGGTGCTGCTGAGCCAGCCGACCTGCACACTGCCCGCGTTCCTGATGCTCAGCGGCAACTACCGGACAACGCCTGGTATCGCCGTGATCTGGGCCATCGGACTCGCGTCGTTGTTGGTCGCCGCGCGGTTGCTCAGTTCGCCGCGCTCGCACCGATCCCGCACTCCCGCAAGTCAACCCGTCTACAGCTGAATCACCGTAATACCCCTTCCAGGAAAAGGAGTCACCCATGAGGCACGGAGACATCTCCTCGAGCAACGACACCGTCGGCGTGGCCGTCGTCAACTACAAGATGCCGCGGCTGCACACCAAGGACGAGGTTCTCGACAACGCCCGCAAGATCGCCGACATGCTGATCGGCATGAAATCCGGCCTGCCCGGTATGGATCTCGTTGTGTTCCCCGAGTATTCGACGCAGGGGATCATGTACGACGAGCAGGAGATGTACGACACGGCCGCGACCATTCCCGGCGAGGAGACCGCGATCTTCTCGGCCGCCTGCCGCGAAGCCGGCACATGGGGCGTCTTCTCGATCACCGGCGAGCGCCATGAGGACCACCCGAACAAGCCGCCTTACAACACGTTGGTGCTGATCGACGACAAGGGCGACATCGTGCAGAAGTACCGCAAGATCCTGCCGTGGTGCCCGATCGAGGGCTGGTACCCGGGCGACACCACCTACGTCAGCGACGGTCCCAAGGGACTCAAGATCTCGCTGATCATCTGCGACGACGGGAACTACCCGGAGATCTGGCGCGACTGCGCGATGAAGGGCGCCGAACTCATCGTGCGGTGCCAGGGCTACATGTATCCGGCGAAGGATCAACAGGTGCTGATGGCGAAAGCCATGGCGTGGGCGAACAACTGCTACGTGGCGGTGGCCAATGCCGCCGGATTCGACGGCGTCTACTCCTACTTCGGCCATTCGTCGATCATCGGATTCGACGGGCGCACGCTCGGCGAAACCGGCGAGGAGGAGTACGGCATCCAGTACGCACAGCTGTCGCTCGCCGCGATCCGCGATGCGCGCGAAAACGACCAGTCGCAGAACCACCTGTTCAAGCTGCTGCACCGCGGCTACTCCGGCGTGCATGCGGCAGGCGACGGCGACAAGGGCGTCGCCGACTGCCCGTTCGAGTTCTACAAGCTGTGGGTGACCGACGCGCAGAAAGCCCAGGAACGCGTGGAGTCGATCACCAGGAGCACCGTCGGCGTGGCCGACTGCCGCGTGGGATCGCTTCCGGTCGAGCAGACCATCGAAGCCTGAGAGGCGACGCGTTGCCGTTTCTCACCGATATGTACCACGACCAGAACCGCAACTCGGCGAAGGTCGCGGACCAGCCCGTCGCTAACTCGGAATCGGCAGGAGGCTTTGACCCGGAGGCGCTTTCGCGACGGTTGAACGCGGCGATCCTCGGACAACAGGCCGCGGTCGAGGCCGTGGTCCGTGCGGTTTCGATCGCCCACATCGGTGTGGCCGATCCCGGTCGGCCCCTGTCCAGTGTGCTGCTGGTGGGGCCGACCGGCGTCGGGAAAACCGAGTTGGTCCGTCAGCTCGCGGCGGCGTTGCGCACCGGCCCCGACGACCTGTGCCGCATCGACATGAGCGCGCTGGCGCAGGAGCACTACGCGGCATCCTTCTCGGGTGCGCCGCCGGGCTATGCGGGCAGCAAGGAATCGTTCACGCTGTTCGACAAAGCGAAGATCGAGGGCGGGCCGTACATGCCGGGCGTCGTGCTGTTCGACGAGGTCGAGAAAGCGGATGCGACCGTGCTGCGGGCCCTGCTGCACGTGCTCGACACCGGCGAACTGCGGCTGGCGAACGGTCAGCAGAAGATCTCGTTCCGTAACAGCTACATATTCCTGACGTCCAATCTGGGATCGCTGGAAGTCGCTGCGGCGCAAAGGTCCCGGCGCAAGCGGTGGTGGCCGATGCGCCGGCCGGCGCACCGCGTCATGGTGCGCGAGGCGGTCGAGTCGTTCTTCGACCCGGAGTTCTTCAACCGCATCGACGAGACCGTCGTCTTCGACGCGTTCGACGACGGCACGGCAGAACTGGTGGCCCGTAAGGAGATCGGCGACCTCGTGAAGAGGCTCAAGAGCCGCGGGGTGGAACTCGAGGTCGACGACAGCGTCGTCGAACTGGTGCGGGGCCGCGGATTCGACCCGGTGTACGGGGCGCGAGGGCTGCGCCGGACGATCCGTCACGAGGTCACCGAACCGGTCGCGCGTGCGGTCCTCGCGGGACAGTCGGTGTTACGGGCGGGCGTCCGCGACGGCGAGTTGACCGTCACTCCGCGAACAGACATGTAGGTACCCACAATCCGCGTATTCCGGGTACCCGCGCGTCTGCTCGCGCGGGAAAGTCAGCCGAGCGGCTCGGCCGGGGCGTGTGCCGAGCGGACCGCACCGATGCTGGCGGCCGTCACGAGTACGACACCCAGATAGCCAAGGACGCCGATCTGCTGGCCGAGCACAACGAGCCCGGCCAGCGCGGCGACCACCGGTGAAAGACAGGTCAGCACGGCGAAAACCGCAGGCGCAAGCCGTCGTAATGAGATCAGCTCCAGCGAGTAGGGGATCACCGACGACATCACCCCGACTGCCACACCCACTCCGACCACGTGCCAGCGCAGTACGTCGGAGACATCTACCGATGCGATGGCGAACGGTGCGACGGCGAGTGCTCCCGCGGCGGTGGCGATCGCCAGCCCGTCGAGTCGGCGGAACTCGGCAGCAGTGCGTGCCGAAGCCAGGATGTAGCAGGCCCATGCGATACCCGCCACGGCGGCGAATGCGAAACCGGTCGGGTCGAAATGGCCTCCGCCCTCGCGTGGCCAGCCCAACATGGCGACGCCCGCCAGCGCGAGCACGGCCCACAGCCACGCGACCCGGCGCGTGCTCGTCACGACCGAAAGAATCAGTGGTCCAAGGGCTTCGATGGTCACCGCGATGCCGAGCGGGATGCGCGCGATCGCGAAATAGAAGCAGAGGTTCATCACGGCCAGCGCGGTTGCCAGCGCACCCGCCGAACCCCAGGCGCGTCGCGTCAGGCCCCGCAGCGAAGGACGAACCGCGGTGCACAGGACGACGCCCGCGACCGCGAACCGGGCGAACAACGCGCCCACGGTGCCGACCGCGGCGAACAAGCCCACGGCAAGCGCAGCGCCGACCTCCTGGCTCACCGCGGCGACGACGACCAACAGTGCGGCCCCGACCGGGGCGCGCGCGGTCACACCGTCACCGGAAGCGTTGCCCCTGTTGCCAGTTCGGCGTAGCCCCGTTGAAGGCGCAGGGCTGTCTCGCGGCTCAGCTCCGGATCGCGGGCCACGATCCGGTAGCCCAGGTAGTCCTCCATCGCCATCAGCGTCATCGCGATATCGCGAGCGGGGGAGCCCAGCCGGAACACGCCGCTCTGCGCACCTGATTCGAGAATCCGCGTGTAGAGCTTCACCTGCCGGTGATAGATGTGCTGGACATCGCGGCGCTGGTCGAGTTCGAAACCGGCCGCCAAAACCGCGCGCCAGATCGCCCGCCACTCGGCGTCCTCCGGCCCGGTCGGCAGGCCCGCGGCGATGGTCAGAGCGAGCTGTTCGCACACGTCGTCGGTGCGCTCGACGACGGCAAGCCGATCGTCGTAGAACCGGGTGTCAGAGCGCTGCGCGAGCTGCGAGAGCAGGTGGTCCATCTCCTTGAAGTAGTAGCGCACCGCGTTGGCGGTCAGCCCGAGCTCGGCGGCGACGTCGGCAATCCGCAGCGTCGCCAGGTCGTGGCGTTCGATCAGCGCGATCGCGGCGTCGAGGATCTCCTCGCGTCGTTCTGCCTGTCTGTTGGGCCGTCCCACGCCTCCATAGTTACCGATTTCACGGTTCCTCTTGCACATGGCGGCCGTCACGCGCATTATTTTCCAAACGTGAAAAAAACTCGATGTGAACGTTCGGAGATTAATGCGAGCCCGTGACCTCGGCGTTGTCGTCGGTGAACACTCCACCGGCCCCTACAACGCGATCACCGACGTGGCCGGCGTACGCGTCGGGCACACCACGATCCAGCAGGCACCTGCCGTGAACACCGGGGTGACCGTCGTCGTCCCGCATTCCGGTATCTGGACCGAACCGGTCTTCGCCGGGGCGCACCGCCTCAACGGCAGTGGCGAGATGACCGGCCTGGAGTGGGTTCGGGAGTCCGGCGAACTGACTTCGGCCATCGGGCTCACGAACACCCACAGTGTCGGTGTCGTACGCGACGCGCTCGTCGACGCCCAGGTGCAGGCCCGTGGGGAAGGGCTGTACTGGTCGCTGCCGGTCGTCGGGGAAACCTATGACGGGTTGCTCAATGACATCAACGGCCACCACGTGCACGCCGAACACGTCCGCGCGGCGCTGGACTCCGCATCCGATGGCCCGGTCGCCGAGGGTAATGTCGGCGGCGGCACCGGGATGATCTGCCACGGCTTCAAAGGCGGCATCGGCACGGCGTCGCGCGTCACCGACACCGCCGCGGGCCGTTATACCGTCGGGGTGCTGGTTCAGGCCAATCACGGACGCCGAGAACGGCTGCGGGTCAACGGGGTTCCGATAGGAGAGCTCGTCGGCCCTGAACATGTGCCGATGCCCGAGATGCCGCGCGCCTACGAGCCGGGGTCCGGATCGATCATCGTCATCGTCGCCACCGACGCGCCGTTGCTGCCGCATCAGTGCACCCGACTGGCTCAGCGGTCGGCGTTGGCGGTCGGTGCCCTCGGCGGCACCGGAGAACAGTACAGCGGTGACCTGATGCTGGCGTTTTCGACCGGCAACCATGGCATACCGCCGTACGCCTGGGACGAGAACACCGAGACCGAACGTCCCGAGATCCCGGTGCGGATGGTCGCCCCACAGCTCATGACGCGGCTGTTCGACCTCGTCATCGAGGCTACCGAGGAAGCCATCGTCAACGTGCTCGTCGCAGCCGAGACCCTCACCGGACGTGACGGCCGCACCGCACATGCACTCGACCACAACCTGTTTCGCCAGGCCATGCAGCACTGGGAGGGCTGAGATGACAAACCAATCCGTCGCCGACAACGGCAGCCGCCTGCACGGAAAGCTCGGGCCGATCGGCGTCGTGTTCATGGTGGTCGCCGCGGCCGCCCCGCTGACCGTGATCGGTGGCAACATGCCGCTGGCCATGGGACTCGGCAACGGCGCAGGCGCACCCGTCGGGTTCCTGATCGCCGCGCTCGTCTTGCTGGTGTTCAGCATCGGGTTCGTCGCGATGACGCCGTACGTGCCCGAAGCGGGCGCCTTCTTCTCCTACGTGACGCTCGGTCTCGGCAAGCGCATGGGCAGCGGTATCGCCGCCGTCGCGCTCATCGCCTACACCGCGATCCAGGTGGGGATCTACGGCTACATCGGCTGGGCCATCGACGACACCGTGCGGTTCTACGGTGGGCCGCAGATACCTTGGCCCGTCTACTCATTCGCGGTCCTGGCGGTCGTCGCACTGCTCGGCTACCGCCACATCGAGTTGAGCGCCAAGGTGCTCGGCGTTGCCCTCGTGCTGGAGATCGGCATCGTGGTGCTGCTCGATCTCGTGATCGTCGCCGATCCGGGCCCGCAGGGGTTGAGCCTCGCGTCGTTTTCGCCGAGCGTTTTCACCGACGGCGTGCTTGGCATCGCGGTGCTCTTCGCGCTGACCGGTTTCATCGGATTCGAAGCGACCGCGGTTTTCCGCGACGAGGCCAGGGACCCCGAGCGCACGATCCCGCGGGCAACCTACGCCGCGGTGCTCATCATCGGTGGCTTCTACGCGCTGACCTGCTGGGCGTTCGTCGTCGCGATCGGGCCCGACCAGGTGACCGAGGTCGCCCAGCGCACGCTCGACGGCGAGGCCAACATGCTGCTCGACACCACCGACGACAACCTCGGCCGCATCGGCCGCGACGTGGTCAACGTGCTGCTGCTGACGAGTCTGTTCGCGTGTGTCCTGTCATTCCACAACGTGATCGCCCGCTACCAGTTTGCCCTGGCCCGAAAAGGATTGCTGCCCAACAGGCTGGCCGGTGTGCATCCGCAGCACGGTTCGCCCGCGCAGTCCTCTGTGGTGCAGACCGTCACCGCCGCGGTGATCGTCGGGATCCTCGCGGTCCTCGGGATCGACCCGCTCGTGGGCGTCTTCGGGTCGATGGCGGGCGTGGCGACGGTCGGCATGGTCGTGTTGATGCTCACCACCTCGGTGGCCGTGCTGGTCTACTTCGCCCGAAACGGCGAGCATGCAAACGGGCGGGTCTGGCAGACCCGGATCGCCCCGGTGCTCGCGTGCCTCGGCTTGCTGGCCAGCCTGTGGCTCGTGCTCACCAACTTCACCTTGGTGACCGGCGGCAGTGCGACGCTGAGCACGGTCCTTGCCGCGGTTCCGTTCGTGGGACTTCTTGTGGGCGCAGCGATTCGCCCACCTGGTAAGGCTCAGCAGGTCAGCGCGGCGGGGGAGTGACGGCGTCCACCGTGCGCAACTCCTCGACGAACGCGCGGGTGTCCGCCCACGTCGGCAACAGGCCCGCGGCCCGCACCTCGTCGAGTGTGGGCGCGGCCGCGTCGCGTTCGGAGAGGATGAGCTCGTGGGTGTCGGGCCAGTCGATCCCAAGGCTGGTGGCCCGGATCGTGTGCTCGCGCTGCGGCGCGTACGGCGTCGAGCACAGGTACATGACCGTCGAATCATCTTCGAGCGCAAGGAAAGCGTGACCCAACCCCTCGGAAAGGTAGATCGAACGCCGGTCGCGGTCGTCGAGCAGCACGGAATCCCACTGCCCGAAAGTCGGTGAGCCAAGCCGGATGTCGACCACGACGTCGAACACCGCGCCACGCACACAGGTCACGTACTTGGCCTGGCTCGGCGGCAGCTCGGAGAAATGCACACCGCGCAGCACGCCGGCCGCCGATACCGAACAATTGGCCTGACGCATGTCGAGGCGGTGTCCGGCGAATGCGTGAAACCCGCTGTCGGTGAACCATTCGAAGAACAGTCCGCGCGAATCGCCGTGCAGTTTCGGCGTGATCTCCCAGGCGCCGGGGATCTTCAGTTCGCGTGCGGTCACTGCCCGCGCTCCCGGTAGTCCGCTTCGACGGCGTCTTTCAAAGGGCCCCACCAGGATTCGTTGTCGCGATACCAGTCGATGGTGGCGCGCAGCCCCTCGTCGAAGTCGGTGTGCTTGGGCGCCCAGCCGAGCTCGTCGTGCAGCGTCGACGGATCGATCGCGTAGCGCAGGTCATGGCCGGCCCGGTCGGTCACGTGGTCGAAGTCGTCGGGGTCGCGGTCCATCAACCGCAGCAGTGTGCGCATGACGGTCAGATTGTCGCGCTCACACTCGGCGCCGATCAGGTATGTCTGGCCGATCCGGCCGTCGGCCAAGATCCGCCACACCGCGCTGTTGTGATCGTCGACGTGGATCCAATCCCGCACATTGGCGCCGGTGCCGTAGAGCTTGGGCCGCCTGCCGGTCAGCACATTGGTGATCTGGCGTGGGATGAACTTCTCGACGTGCTGGTAGGGGCCGTAGTTGTTGGAGCAGTTCGAGATCGTGGCGCGCACCCCGTAGGAACGCACCCACGCCCGCACGAGCAGATCGGCGGCGGCCTTGGTCGACGAGTACGGGCTGGACGGGTTGTAGGGCGTGGTCTCGGTGAACCGCGCGGGGTCGTCGAGTTCGAGGTCGCCGTACACCTCGTCGGTCGAGACATGGTGCAGGCGCACGGCGTGCCTGCGCACGGCCTCGAGCACCGTGAACGTGCCGATCACATTGGCGCGCAGGAACGGTTCGGGATCGGCCAGCGCGTTGTCGACGTGGGTTTCTGCAGCGAAATGTACGACGGCGTCGGCCTCGCGTACCAGGTCTCCGACGACTTCCGCGTCGGTCACGTCGCCCTGCACGAGCCGGATCCGGTCGGCGACCGGCGCAAGAGATTCCCGGCTTCCGGCATACGTGAGGGCGTCGAGCACCGTCACCGATGTCGTCAGCGCCTCGTGTAGCGCGAGATGCACGAAGTTCGCGCCGATGAACCCCGCGCCGCCGGTGACGAGCAACCGCATGCGTCAACCCTAACGGGCGGGAATTTCCGCACGCTCACGCCGCACGAGCGTGCCCATTGTGCCGGTATTTCGCGGCGTGGCGGGCAGCAGACGCGCACGCTCGCGGTGCAGGGTTAGCGGCGCAGGGCGTCAGTCCTCTTTCAGTCCGAGGGGGCCCGCGAGCTCGGTGAGCGTCGGGATCAGCTTGTCCGGACCGCCGAGCACCTGGATCGTCACGTGATCGGCGCCTGCCGCGATGTGCTGGCGCAGGCGTGCGGCGATATCGCCTGCCGTGCCATGCGCGACGACGGCGTCGATCAACTTGTCGCTGCCTGGCTTGGCGATGTCTTTCTCGGTGAACCCGAGCCGGCGCCAGTTGTTGAGATAATTGCTCAGGTTGAGGTAGAAGTCGACGGTCTCGCGGCCGATCCTGCGTGCCTCGGCCGCATCGGTGGTCAGCACCACCTTATGCTCCGGTGCGAGGAACACCGTTTCGCCCAGGACGTCGCGGGCGTGCTCGGTGTGCTCGGGCGTGGTGAGGTAGGGATGGGCACCGGCGCTGCGCCGTGCCGACAGCTTGAGCACCTTGTCGCCGAGCGCCGCGAGCACCAGGCGGCTCGTCGGCACCTTGGCGGCGTCGAGCACGTCGAGGTACTCGACAAGGGCGTCGTAGGGCTTGCGGTATTCGTCGGTGTGCTCGGGGTGGCCCACACCGACACCCAGCAGGAACCGGCCGGGATGGGCGGCCTCGATGCGATGGTAGGACTCCGCGACCCGGTTGGCGTCGGCCGTCCAGATGTTGACGATGCCCGTGGCCACCTGCAGGTTCTCGGTGTTGTCAAGGATCGGCTCCACGGATGCGAGGTCGGCCGCGGGAGAGCCGCCGATCCACACGGCGCCGTAGCCGAGCTTCTCGATCTCGGCGGCCTGCTCGGGGTTGACCGCGCCGAACGCCCACACGCCGTAGCGGCCGAGATCGGGCTTGAGTGAAAGAGAGTCAGTCATGGTGTGCTCCTCCTCAGGCCAGGCCCAGCGGCCCGGCGAGTTCGGCCAGTGCCGGCACCAGTTTCTCCGGTGAGGTCAGCACCTGCACGGGTACGTGGTCGGCGCCGGCGTCCACATGCTCCTTGAGGCGCGCGGCGACGGCTTCAACGGTGCCATACGCCACGACGGCGTCGATGAACCGGTCACTGCCTGGCTTGGCCAGATCCTCGTCGGTGAACCCGAGCCGCTTGAAGTTGTTGAGGTAGTTGGTCAGGCCGAGGTAGACGTCGAGTGCCTTGCGGCCGACGGCCCGCGCCTTGTCCGCATCGGTGGTGAGGATCGCCTTGTGTTCGGGTGCGAGGAACGCGTCGGGCCCGATCACCTTGCGGGCCTGGGCGGTGTGTTCGGGCGTGGTGAGGTAGGGGTGCGCGCCTGCCGAACGGTCGGCCGACAGCTGCAGCACCTTCGGTCCGAGTGCGGCGACCACGCGGCGGTGCTTGGGCACGCCGTACTCGTCGAGTTTGTTCAGATAGTCTGTGAGCGCGTCGAGTGGCTTGCGGTATTCGCCGATGGCTTCGCGGTGCCCGACACCGATGCCGAGCAGGAAGCGCCCGGGATAGGCCGACTCGATGCGATGGAACGACTCCGAGACCGGACCCGCGTCCGCCGTCCAGATGTTGACGATGCCGGTGGCGACCTGCAGCGTCGTGGTGGCCTCCAGGATCGGCTCGACCCACTCCAGCTCGGCGGGCGGCGAGCCGCCGACCCAGACCGCGCCGTAGCCGAGCGCCTCGATGTCCTTGGCCTGCGCGGGTGTCACACCGCGGCCGAACGAACCGTACTTGCCGAGATCTGGTTTTGCGGGCTGAGCTGTGGTCTGCGTCATGGTTCGGTCAACCCGGCACCGCGGCGTGGCTATTCCGGACGAATCACGCCGATTCTGACGCGCGAACCCGGTGCGGGATAATTCTCCGCGAGTGAAGTAAACGGATCGCGCGAGGAGACGACCCCATCAGACGGAAGGCCCGGTAGGTGCTGGCTGTTTTGCAAGCCTTCGCCGTCATCGCGATCGTCATCGTCGTCGGAATCATCGTGGGGCGCTACGACGTACTCGGTGAGAACGCGAGAATGGTGCTCAACCGCGCGGCGTTCCACATCGGCGTTCCGGCATTGATGCTGATCGGGCTTGCCGATGCTCAACTCTCCCAAGTGTTTTCGCGCTTGCTAGTGGCGTCGGCCGTCGCCGCGCTCGCGGTGTACGCGTTGTATTTCGGGATCGCCAAGCTGATGCGCCGCCCGCGCGGCGAGACCGTCGTCGGCTCGATGCTGGCCTCCTACGTCAACGCGGGCAATCTCGGCATCCCGGTCAGCGCCTACGTGCTGGGCAGCACGACCGAGGTGTCGGCGATCATCCTGTTCCAGATCCTGGTGCTCGCGCCCATCAGCCTGGGCCTGCTCGACGCGGAGAACGCCAGGCACAAGCCGGTCGCCCAACGCGTGCTGAGCCTGTTCACCAACCCGATCATCGCGGCGAGCGCCGTCGGATTGATCCTCGCCGAGACCGATGTCGAGCTTCCGCAGGTACTGCGCGATCCGCTGGAACTGCTCGCCGCGCTGGCCGTCCCGACGGTGCTGCTCGCCTTCGGCATATCCCTGAGCGCACGGTCGCGCGGCGATGGGCACCCGCACCGCGGCGAGCTCGCGCTTGCGGTCGCGTTCAAGATCTTGCTGATGCCCGCCGTGGCCTACGGGGTGGCCTGGGCGCTCGGCGCCGACCATCACCAGCTCGAGATCGTCACCGTGCTGGCCGCACTGCCCTCCGCGCAGAACATCAACACCTACGCCGCGCTGTACAAGCGCGGGGAGACCCTGGCTCGCGACGCGACACTCATCAGCACGATCCTGGCCGTGCCCGTGATCGTCGCGGTCGTCGCGCTGACGGAGTGACTACTCGGCGGATTCGACGGCCGCCGAAAGAGGCGCAGGCGCCTGCAGCGGCAGGAGCACGACGAACCGCGTGTTACCCGGTTCGGAGTGGACCCGCAGATCGCCGTTGTGCTTCTCCACGACGATGCGCCAGGCCAGGTCGAGGCCGAGCCCGGTGCCCTCACCGAACGGTTTCGTGGTGAAGAACGGGGTGAAGATCCGGCCGATGATGTCCTCGGGGATGCCAGGGCCGTCGTCGCAGATCTCGACGCGGATCATCTCGTCGTTCTCGCGCGCGGTACGGATGGTCAGTGTGCCGTGCCCGTCCATCGCCTGAATGGCGTTGTCGATGATGTTGGTCCACACCTGGTTGAGATCGCCCGGATAACACTGTAGTTCGGGCAGTGACTTGTCCATGTCCTTGACGAGGGTGATCGGCTGGTCCTTGCCGATCTTGCCGCCGAACATCATGAGCGTGCTGCGCAGCAGTTCGTGGACGTCGGCGCTCTGGTAGGAGCCACGGTCCATCTGCGAGTACTGCTTGGCGCCTGCCAGCAGCGCCGAGATGCGCTTGCTCGCCTCGGCGATCTCGTTCATGCGCAGTTCGGTGTCGATCGTGTACTTCAGCCACCCGATCGCGCCCTGCAGCGACGCCGACGCGTCGACATCGTCGACCGACGCCTCGATGCGCTCGAGCCAGTCGATGTCGAGACCCGCCTCGACGAACGTCGGCGCGTAGTCCCACGCACTCGAGATGCCGTGGTCCTCGAGCCAGTCGCCGATCTGGTCCTCGCGGTCCGAGGTCTCCAGCGCGGTGAGCTCGAGCCCCTTGCTCTTCGCGACCTGCTCGGCCACCTCGTCCTGAATGGTGACAAGCACGCGCAGCGCTTCCGGGGTGAACTTGCCGTCGGCGAGCATCGCGAGCTTGTGGCGCATCTTGCCGACGCCCTCGCGGAGGTCGGCCACGGCCCGCGCGGTGGCCGCGGCGGGATTGTTCAGCTGATGGGTCAGACCCGCGGTGATGGTGCCGAGGGCCAGCAGCTTCTCGCGCTGACCGATGATCTGGCTCTGCCGCCTGCCGCCGACCTTGTGCCCTTCGAGCAGATGCACGGCCATCGGGAACTGCGACTGCATGAACGCCGCGAACGCGTTGGCGTCCAACACGAACACCCGCGATGGCTTCGTCAGCCGGACCGACGCCTCGTAGATGTGCTCCTCACCCGGGATGTAGGCCGACCAGGCACCGAAGTAGACGCCGCGCTGTGAGGTGCGGTTGGTCTGGAGGTCGACGCCGCCCGACCGCTTCGACATGATGAGCTCGCCCTCGAGCATCACGTAGAAGCAGGTGGCCGGATCTCCCTCGGTGACGATCGGGCCTGCCGGGAAGGTCTCGATGCTGCCGGCCTCGCACAGTGTGTCGAGTTGCTCGTCGGAGAGATGCTCGAACAGGAACAGCGTCCGTAGTTCGTCGCGAACACACACTTCGCTCATATCGGTCGTCGACTCCTCATGCCTCGGCCAGGTAGCGGTGCACCAGCATCACCGCCATCGAGCCTTCGCCGACCGCGGCCGCCACCCGCTTCGCGGATTCGGCGCGCACGTCTCCTGCAACAAACACACCGGGCACACTTGTTTCCAGATGATGCGGCGGACGTTCCAGTGTCCAGCCGCACACGTCACGCAGATCCGGTCCGGCCAGGATGAAACCGTGGTCGTCGCGGGCCACCACGCCCTCGAGCCAGTCGGTGCGCGGCGTCGCCCCGATGAAGCAGCACAGCCGGCTCGACCGCACCTCTTCCTGCTCGCCGGTGCGCTTGTTCTGCAGGATCAGGCCGACCAGGTGGTCGTCCTCACCGATCGCCTTGATCACCTCGGTGCACGTGAGGACGCGGATCTTCGGGTTCTGCTCGATCTGCTGGATGAGGTAGTAGGACATCGATGCTTCCAGCGACGGGCCGCGGACGACCATCGTCACCGAGTTGGCTTCGCGGGCCATGAACATCGCCGCCTGGCCGGCCGAGTTGGCGCCGCCGACGATGAACACGTCCTCGCCCTTACATTCCGACGCGTCCGACACCGAGGCGCCGTAGTAGACGCCGCGGCCGACGTAGTTGACCGGATTGTCGGGATCTTCCCAGCATCCGGGCACCGGAAGCTGGCGGTAGTCCACGCCGGTGGCCAGGATGACCGCGCGCGCACCGATCGTGTCGCCGTCGGCGAACGTGACGGTGCGGGCCGCACCTGCGACGTCGAGTTTGGTGGCCTCGCGCGTCGTGATGACCTCGGCGCCGAAGCGCTCGGCCTGTCTGCGGGCCGACGTGGCGAGTTCGGCGCCCGAGACGCCGGTGGGGAAGCCGAGGTAGTTCTCGATACGGGAACTTCGGCTGGCCTGCCCGCCCGTCGTCGTGCCCTCGATGAGCACCGTCTTGAGGCCCTCGGACGCGCCGTACACGGCCGCGGCCAGCCCGGCCGGGCCACCGCCGATGACCGCGAGGTCGTACATCGTGAGCGACGGGCTGGTCGACAGGCCAAGCATGTCGGCGAGCTCGCCGTCGGTGGGCTCGACGAGCGTGGTTCCGCCTTCGGTGATCACGACCGGCAACTGCAGGCCGTCGAGACCCGCCGCCTCCAGCAGCTGGCGGCCTTTCGGCTCGTCGGCCGTGAACGCGCGATACGTGTGCTGGTTGCGGGCCAGGAACTGACGCACCTCCCACGACCGCGGGCTCCACTGGTGACCGATCACCTTGGTGTAGGGGATGGCGCGGTCCCCGGCGGCGTGCCAGGCCTCAAGCAGGCCGTCGACCACCGGGTAGAGCTTCTCCTCCGGCGGATCCCACGGTTTGAGCAGGTAGTGGTCCAGGTCGACGACGTTGATGGCCGCGATCGCGGCAGTGGTGTCGGCATAGGCCGTCAACAGCACGCGACGGGCCATCGGGTAGAGGTCCATCGCGGCTTCGAGGAACTCGATGCCGCTCATCTGCGGCATCCGGTAGTCGGCGACGAACACCGCCACGGTGTCGCCGCGCAGCTTGAGCTCGTTGAGCGTTTCCAGGGCATCCGGACCCGACTCCGCACGCACGACGCGGTACCGCTCGCCGTAGTGGCGGCGCAGGTCACGCGCCACGGCACGGGACACGGCGGGATCGTCGTCGACGCTGAGGATTACGGGTTTGCGGGGCTGGGGAGCGGGTCCAGTCATATCGCTATTGATTATGCGCTCCCCAGCCAGCGATTTTCTTGGTCAGGCCGCTACTCGACGTGCGACAGCGATCCATTGCCATCCGGCGCAACCGGCGGCGCAGGAGCTTCGGACCGGTTGAGCAACGCCGCGACATCGATGCCCGACGACTTGAGCGATTCGAGGATCTTGGCCACCGCGAGCGGGCTGACCCCGAGCAGGCCGCCGACCGCGTCCTGGGTGTCGCCCGAGCCGCCGATGATCGACAACCGTTCGATCTCGCCGAGCGGCGTCGCGGCCGCCTCGGTCGCCTTGACGACCGACTGCAGCACGTCCGGCAGCATCAGCAGGCGCGCCGCATCCGCGGTGTAGCTGTTGAGCGCGGCGGCGATCTCCTTCTTACCGTTCGCCTCGGCGAGCAGCTTGGCCTCGATACCGGCCGCCTCGGCCTGCTGTTCGACGCGCAACGCGTCCGCGAGTTCCTTCTTGCCCGCCGCCTCCGCGACGAGCTTGGCCTGAAGGCTGTCGGCCTCGGCCTGCTTCTCGACACGCAGCGCGTCGGCGGCGGCCTTGCGGGCGTCGGCCTCGGCCTGGCCCTTACGCCGCTCGGTCTCGGCCGCGGCCTCGGCGGCGAGGATCGAGGACTGGCGCCGGCCTTCGGCGATCGCGACGTCGGCCTGCCGTTGCGCCTCGGCGGGCGCGATCACATCGGCTTGCAGGGCCGCCTGCGCCTGCTCGGCACGACGCTGCTCCACCTCGATGCGGGCCTGCACGCGCGCGGCCTCGGCCTGCTCGATCGCGATGCCGACGTCTTTTTGGGCCCGGGCGTTCGCAAGTGGCCCGGCCTGGTCGGCCTGCGCGTTCTCGGCCTCGGTCTGTGCGCGCAGCCGCGCCAGCTCGACATCGCGTTTCTGGTTGGCGGTCGCAATGGCGGTGTCCGCTTCGGCCTGCGCGATCGAACCCTCCTGGCGCGCCTTGGCGGATTGGATCTGCGCGTCGCGCTCGGCTTCGGCGGTGCCGACCGTCGCATCCCGCTTGACCTCGGCGATTCTCCGCTGGCCGAGGGACTTGAGGTAGTCGTTGGCGTCCGAGATACCGGCGATCTTGAGCACGTCGACCTCCATGCCGATGCGCGCGAGGTCGCCGCCGGCCTCCTCGACGACGCTGCGGGCCAACGTGTCCCGGTTGGAGTTGAGGTCCTCGACCGTCATCGTCGCGGTGATGCCGCGCAGGCTGCCTGCGAGGATCTCGTTGATCTGGCGCTGCAATTCGTTGAGGTCAGAGGTGAGGAAGCGCTGCACCGCGGTCTGCACGGCTTCGTCGGCCGACCCGATGCGAACCAGGCCGACCGCTTCGACGTTGACCGGCACACCGTTGTTCGACAGCGCGTTCTGCAGATTGATGCTGACGTTGAACGGTTCGAGGCTCATGATGTCGACGCGTTCGATGCCGGGCATCCGGAACCGTGCCCCGCCGCGCACAACCTTGGGCTGACCCCGGCCGGTGAACACCGCGACCTCGTTGGGCGGAACCTTGATGTAGTTCTTGACGTAGACCATGGGCAGCACCACCAGGATCAGGATCGCGGCGATGGCGGCCAGTAGGACGATGAGCAGCAGGGACACGGTGGTGGCCTTTCTGAAGGTTCAGGTCTCTGGAACAGCGACGACGTGGACGAAGTCGGAGTCGATATCCGCGATGTAGATACGGGTGGACTTGGGCAGGGGGGCCGGTTCGTCGCTTTTGGCGCGCGAGAACACGCGGTTGCCGTCGGCGTCGACGAACGACACCTCACCCCAGCCGCCCGCGGGCACCTCGAGCGTGACGGTGCCGAGCAGGCCGATATAGGAGGACCGGCCCCGGTGGGAGTTGGACTGCTGGCGGCGCAGGTAGGGCAGGAGCACGCCGTTGAGCACGAACACCAGCACGACGGCGCAGGCGCCGGCCAGCAGGGCGGTTCCGAAGGTGCCCAATCCGGCCCAGGTGCCGACCAGGCCGCCGGTGCCCGCGCCGACCAGCGCCGCCGACACCCCGGTCAGGCTCAGGAACGGCATGCCGTCGCCGTGGCCGATATCCGCCAGCAACAGCGCAGACAGCAGGGCGACGCCGCCGACGATGAACGCCGCCAGATACACAGCCATCACGTGTCTCGTCTCCGGTTCCGCGCCGCGGGCGGCGCCGATCACCTGCGCCGCGAATGGCGCAAATCACTATGGACCATTGTCGCGTGTCGCGGGCCGCTCGCGTGCATGAATATTCGGTGCCCGCACGCTGGCCAGCCGGGATTTTGGCGCAGGCCGAATAGCGGGTATTGTGGACCAACGGTGCGGCTTCCGTGCCGACTTTCTGCGTGCCCCGTTCTGGATTTACCGGAATTCTGTCGATTCGGCTCACGTTTTGAAGTCGGATGGTCGCTGTGCCGACGGGCGCACGATACGAAACGAAAGCAAGGATCGCCAGACAGTATGGCCAAGAAAGACGGTGCCATCGAGGTCGAGGGTCGCGTGGTCGAACCCCTGCCCAATGCGATGTTCCGCATTGAGCTGGAGAACGGACACAAGGTCCTGGCCCACATCAGCGGGAAGATGCGGCAGCACTACATCCGCATCCTGCCCGAGGACCGGGTAGTGGTGGAGCTTTCTCCCTACGACCTGTCCCGGGGCCGCATTGTGTACCGGTACAAGTGACATAACCGAGCCCGACCGAAACGATAAGAACACGTGTCGCGCACACGCGCGTCATCGACAGACCTAGAAGGATCGAAACAGCCGTGAAGGTGAACCCGAGCGTCAAGCCCATCTGCGATAAGTGCAGGGTGATCCGCCGGCATGGGCGGGTCATGGTGATCTGCAGCGATCCGCGCCACAAGCAGCGTCAAGGCTGACCAGCCCCAGCTGACGGCACACCACAACTGAATGCAGACCTCCCAGCACCACTGAATGGATAGGCCATTCGCACACGTCCGGAACGGAGGCCGGACCCCGGAGAGCCCTTAGGGGCTGACGGGAACGGGCTGGGATCAGACCTCCGCATAGAAGAAGGAATACCGCCACATGGCACGGCTCGTGGGCGTTGATCTTCCGCGCGACAAGCGCATGGAGATCGCGCTGACCTACATCTACGGCATCGGCCGTACCCGCTCGAACGAGATTCTCGCCGCGACGGGCATCGACAAGAACATGCGCACGAAGGACCTGACCGACGATCAGGTGACCGTCTTGCGCGACTACATCGAAGGCAACCTCAAGGTTGAGGGTGACCTGCGCCGCGAGGTGCAGGCCGACATTCGCCGCAAGATCGAGATCGGCTGCTACCAGGGCCTGCGTCACCGCCGTGGCCTGCCCGTGCGTGGCCAGCGCACCAAGACCAACGCGCGCACCCGCAAGGGCCCGAAGCGCACCATCGCCGGCAAGAAGAAGGCCAGGTAGACCATGCCACCAGCAAAGAAGGCAGCAGGCGCGGCCGCCAAGCGCGGTAAGACCACTCGCCGCCGGGAAAAGAAGAACGTCCCGCACGGCGCTGCACACATCAAGAGCACGTTCAACAACACGATCGTGTCGATCACCGACCCGCAGGGCAACGTCATCGCCTGGGCGTCGTCGGGCCACGTGGGCTTCAAGGGCTCGCGTAAGTCGACTCCGTTCGCCGCGCAGCTGGCCGCCGAGAACGCCGCCCGCAAGGCGCAGGAGCACGGCGTCAAGAAGGTCGACGTGTTCGTCAAGGGTCCCGGCTCGGGCCGTGAGACCGCCATCCGCTCGCTGCAGGCCGCCGGCCTCGAGGTGGGCGCCATTTCCGACGTCACCCCGCAGCCGCACAACGGCTGCCGTCCGCCCAAGCGGCGCCGGGTCTAGGTCTAGGAGGAGAAGAGACTCATGGCTCGTTACACCGGACCCGCGACCCGCAAGTCACGCCGCCTCGGCGTCGACCTGGTCGGCGGAGACCAGTCGTTCGAGAAGCGCCCCTACCCGCCCGGTCAGCACGGCCGCGCGCGGATCAAGGAGAGCGAATACCGCCAGCAGCTTCAGGAGAAGCAGAAGGCGCGCTTCAGCTACGGCGTGATGGAGAAGCAGTTCCGCCGCTACTACGAGGAAGCAGTGCGTCAGCCCGGCAAGACCGGCGACAACCTGCTGCGCATCCTCGAGAGCCGGCTGGACAACGTCGTGTACCGCGCGGGCCTGGCCCGCACCCGCCGCATGGCGCGTCAGCTGGTCAGCCACGGCCACTTCCTGGTCAACGGCGTGAAGGTCGACATCCCCAGCTACCGGGTGTCGCAGTACGACATCATCGACATCAAGGACAAGTCGCTCAACACCCTGCCGTTCGAGGTTGCTCGGCAGACCGCGGGTGAGCGTCCCATCCCGTCCTGGCTGCAGGTCGTCGGCGAGCGTCAGCGCGTCCTCGTCCACCAGCTGCCCGAGCGCGCGCAGATCGACGTGCCGCTCACCGAGCAGCTCATCGTCGAGCTCTACTCGAAGTAGTAGAGCCGTCTCCTGTGTGGCCAACCGGCCATACAGGCAACTGACCGGCATCAAATAGCGGGTGCCGAGAAGGAGATGGAAACACCATGCTGATCTCTCAGCGACCCACACTGTCCGAGGAGAGCGTCGCCGAAAACCGCTCCAAGTTCGTCATCGAGCCACTGGAGCCCGGTTTCGGTTACACGCTGGGCAACTCGCTTCGGCGCACGCTGCTGTCGTCCATCCCGGGCGCGGCGGTCACCAGCATCCGCATCGACGGTGTGCTGCACGAGTTCACCACGGTCCCCGGGGTCAAGGAAGACGTCACCGACATCATCCTGAACCTCAAGGGTCTGGTCGTGTCCTCCGAGGAGGACGAGCCGGTCACCATGTACCTGCGCAAGCAGGGCCCGGGTGCCGTCACCGCCGGTGACATCGTCCCGCCGGCCGGTGTGACCGTGCACAACCCCGACATGCACATCGCCACCCTGAACGACAAGGGCAAGCTGGAGGTCGAGCTCGTCGTCGAGCGCGGCCGCGGCTACGTCCCCGCCGTGCAGAACAAGGCGTCGGGTGCCGAGATCGGCCGTATCCCGGTCGATTCCATCTACAGCCCGGTGCTGAAGGTGACCTACAAGGTCGAGGCGACCCGTGTCGAGCAGCGCACCGACTTCGACAAGCTGATCCTCGATGTCGAGACCAAGAACTCGATCAGCCCGCGCGACGCCCTGGCGTCGGCAGGCAAGACCCTGGTCGAACTGTTCGGTCTGGCACGTGAACTGAACGTCGAGGCCGAGGGCATCGAGATCGGGCCGTCGCCCGCCGAGGCCGATCACATCGCCAGCTTCGCGCTGCCGATCGACGACCTGGACCTGACCGTCCGCTCGTACAACTGCCTCAAGCGCGAGGGTGTGCACACGGTGGGCGAGCTCGTCGCCCGCACGGAGTCCGATCTGCTGGACATCCGCAACTTCGGCCAGAAGTCCATCGACGAGGTCAAGATCAAGCTGCACCAGCTGGGTCTCTCGCTCAAGGACAGCCCGGCCACGTTCGATCCGTCCGAGGTTGCCGGTTACGACGCCGCCACCGGTACCTGGACCAGCGATGCCGGCTACGACCTGGACGACAACCAGGACTACGCCGAAACCGAACAGCTCTAAAGAACACCGTCCCGGTCCTACCTGATACGGGGGCCGGCCCCATTTAGGAGAAGTCGCAATGCCCAAACCCACCAAGGGTCCTCGCCTCGGCGGGTCGTCCTCGCACCAGAAGGCGCTCCTGGCCAACCTGGCCACGTCGCTGTTCGAGCACGGCCGCATCAAGACGACCGAGCCGAAGGCACGGGCGCTGCGTCCGTACGCCGAGAAGCTGATCACCCACGCCAAGAAGGGTGAGCTGCACAACCGGCGCGAGGTCATGAAGAAGATCCGCGACAAGGATGTGGTTCACACCCTGTTCGCCGAGATCGGTCCCTTCTTCGCTGACCGCAACGGTGGCTACACCCGCATCATCAAGGTCGAGAACCGCAAGGGCGACAACGCCCCCATGGCTGTCATCGAGCTGGTGCGGGAGAAGACCGTGACCTCCGAGGCCGACCGTGCCCGCCGCGCGGCCGCTTCGCAGGCCAAGGCCGAGGCTCCTGCTGAGGAGGCTCCTGCCGAGGACAAGGTCGAGGAGACCACCGAGGCTCCTCCCGAGGAGGCCACCGAGGCTGAAGCCAAGGATGACGCCAAGTAGTCCTCAGGACACTCGCGACATGCCCGCCATCGATTCCGGTGGCGGGCATGTTCGTCTTCGGCTCGACATCGCCTACGACGGCACCGAATTCGCCGGCTGGGCGGTGCAGGCCGGCCAGCGCACGGTCGCCGGGGTGATCGATGAGGCGTTGACCACGGTGTTCCGCACGCCCGTCGTGACCCGGACCGCGGGTCGGACCGACACGGGCGTGCACGCGACTGGCCAGGTCGCCCACGTCGATGTACCGGTCGATGCGCTGCCCCATGCCTATCCGCGCACGACGCGGCCGGGCGACTCCGAATTTCTCCCACTGGTTCGCCGGCTCGCCCGGTTCCTGCCCGCCGACGTGCGCGTGCGCGAGATCACGCGGGCGCCTGCGGGTTTCGACGCCAGATTCTCGGCGCTGCGCCGGCACTACGTCTACCGGCTGAGCACCGCGCCGTATGGCGTCGAGCCGCAGGAGGCCCGGTTCGTGACACCGTGGTCGCGGCCGCTGGATGTCGAGGCCATGACGGCGGCATCGCAGGAGTTGTTGGGGCTGCACGATTTCGCCGCGTTCTGCCGCTACCGCGCCGGGGCGACGACGATCCGGGATCTGCAACGGCTGGAATGGGTCCGCGACGGCCACTACATCACCGCCTACGTCACCGCCGACGCGTTCTGCTGGAACATGGTCCGCTCATTGGTCGGTGCGCTGCTCAAGGTGGGCGAGGGTCGTCGTGAAACCGACTGGACCGCAACGCTTCTCAGTGCTTCGGGCCGGTCCAGTGATTTCGCGGCGGCGCCTGCTCGCGGTCTGACGCTCGTGCGGGTCGACTACCCGCCTGACGATCAGATGGCCAGCCGGACCGCCGTCACTCGGGATTTGCGCACGCTCTGACCCCGCACAGTTGCCGGTCGGCGCACTGTGGCGAACGTGCAGGGTTCTGTTGAGATCTCGCAGATCTGCCGCAAAAGGTTGCACGTTCGGCACAGTGTCTGGCACGGAGCATGTGGTCAGCTCGCTCGCCGACGTGCGGCGGCCGACAACTTCCGCCGCACCTGCTCCCTGAGGTTGTTCTGGCCGAAGATCATCGACGCGGTGACCCACACGACCGACCAGTCACGTTCTTCGAGCTCTGCGGTGTGCGCGTGTACCCACGTTCGATGGCGGGCAGAATTCAGCCCCTCGTCGCATTCGACGGCCACCTTCCACCGAGGCCAACCCATCGCCACGTGGGTGCACACCAGCCCCCACTGGTCGTAGAGCGGAATCCGAGTTTCGAGTCCTGGTACTCCCATGCAGCGGAGCGTGAGCCGAGTGTGTGTCTCGAGCGGCGATTCGGCACCGCCGTCGGCGTCGGACAGGGACTCCCGCAGTCGGTTGACGCCTCGAATTCCTGGATTCGCTTTGACCAACGACCACACGTCGTGCGGGTCGAGGCCGGTCTTGTGCATCAGTGCGTCCAAGATCGGCACTGCTTCGCCGTACGGCAAGAACCGGCCAAGGTCGAACGCCGTCCGCGCCATAGTCGTGACCCGCATCCCGTCGACCTCGCAGACATCTTGTGGTGCAAGGACATACGAGCGGGCCCGGAGACCGTCAGGCGCGTGCCGGTTGGCTTGTACGACCTCGGCCGGTGCGTTGGCGGGCAGCCACTTGGCACCGTGCACCGCCGCGGCCGACTGCCCGCTCAGCACCGCGTCGGGACCGGCGAACAGCCACGCCGCCTGGGCCCGCAACAGCGGCGTCAGAGTAACCTCGTTGGCCAGATAAACGTCGCGGTATACGGCGCGATAATTCGTCCGCAGTTCGTGTGCGGTGAGTAGCCCGGCGCGGACGGCCTCGTTACCCAGAAACGGGCGTGGCCGGTCTTTGTTCATGGGGCAAGCATCGGCGAGCCCGCTGACAATTCGAGTCGGTTACAGCCGGCCCGCGACGAAATCCGCGGCCTGGTTGACCATCCCGCCGTCGATGTAGGCGCCCGCGAGGTGATCGGGCCAGTTGTTGCGCCATGTGTTCGGATCGGCCGGGTTGCAGATCGGATCGGCACCGTGGCACAGCTCGATGGTGCGGTCGCTGTAGAGCGGGCTGAAGTTGGTGATCGGTCCGACCCAGGCCGCGCCGTTGCCGAACAACGCGATGGCGGCGATATGGGTGTCGGCGCCGGCCGGCAGCGGTGTCTTGAAGCCGAACGCCGTGATCGGAACGGCCAACACCACATCGGCCACCGCGGCGCCCAGCGAGTACCCGCCGACGACCAGCCGGGTGTCCGGGCAGCTGTTCATCATGTACTGGATGTGCTGGCTCATGTCATTGGCGCCGATGTCGATCTCGGTGTCGGCCGGATACTTCACGGCGTAGACGCCGATGTTCTTGTCGACCTTGGAGCGCAGCGCGTTGACGAACGCGTTGCCGAGGGTGCCCACACCTGCCGGCTCGGTGCGCCCGCGGGCGAACACCACCTCGACCTCGGGACACGGTGCCGCTTCGGCTACGGGCAGAGCGGCGGGCGCGACGGCTGAAACCACCGGCGCGACGGCCGCCGCGGCCAGCACGGTGGCCGCCGCACACAGCCATCGGCGAAGCCGTCCGGTGCGCCGCTTTTCCCCGGAGTTGACGGAATGTTCGACCACCTAAGCGATCGTAGCGGAGGAAATTGACGACGTAGCCGATCGCGTCGTGCGAATTACAGTAATCCCGCCACGAAACTCGCTGCCTGATCGGCCGGCCCCTCGTATGCGCGGTGTGCCGGAACACTGTCTCCGTTGGTGCAGACGGGATCGTTGGCATTGCACAGATCGATCGCGCGCGAGCCGTACACCGGGCTTGCGGTCAGCGGCAAGCCGAGCTTTGCCGACGGGTTGCCGAACACCGCGACGGCGGCGACGTGCTCGGGCACGTTGGGCGGCAGCGGTGAGTTGAAGCCGACCGCCGGGAACGGGACGGCGGCGATCACGTCGATCACCGCGGCGCCCTGTGAGTAGCCGCCGAGCACCAGCCTGGTCGCCGGGCAGTTGTTCACCATCCATTGGATGTGGGCGCTGGCGTCGTTCGCGCCGTTGGCCGCGGCCAGGAAGTCGTAGCTCGCCGGGTAGTTCACCGCGTAGGCGCCCACCGAGCGGCCGCCGACCTTGTTGCGCAGTGAGTTGACGAAGGCGTTGCCGATCCGGCCGAGCCCGGGTGCTTCGTCCGTGCCGCGGGCGAACACGACCTCGACATCGGGGCAGTCGGCGGCGGACGCCACGCCCAGGCCGCCGCTCGGAACCGGCCCCGCAACCGGGGCGAGGAGTGCCGTGGCCGCTATCAGCACGGCGGACGCTACGACAAGGGTGCAACGGCGAACAAGATCAAAAGTCACACCAAATGTTAGCCGGTCTTGCCGACTACACCAGTCCGGCGATGAATCCCGCGGCCTGTGGGATGAAAGCCGAGCTCTCATAGTGGGTGTGCGCGAACGGGTTGCGGCCGTCCGAGCAGATGGGATCACCGTCGCTGCACATATCGATGGCGCGCCCGCCGAACCGGCTGGACGTGACGGGGATACCGAACTTGGCCGACGGGTTACCGAACACGGCGACGGCGGCGATGTTCCCGGACAGGTTGCCCGGCAGCGGGGGAGCGGATCCGACCTCACCGACGCGGTTGCCCAGCGGCGGAATTCCCAACAGCATGTCGACCACCGCGGCCCCCTGCGAGTAACCACCGAGGACGATGCGCGTCGACGGGCAGCTCTCGGCCATCGCCGCGATGTGGTTGGTCGCGTCGGTGGCGCCGTCGGCGGCAGCCAGGAAGTCGTAGGTTGCGGGGTAGTTCACGGCATAGGTACTCACCGTGCGACCGCCGACCTGACCGCGTAGCGCGTCGGCCAATGCCTGGCCGACTCGGCCGACGCCGGCCGGCTCACTGGTGCCGCGCGCGAACACCACCTCGATGTCGGGGCAGGGTTCGGCGCTGGCGACCGGCGCTGGAATCGCAGCCAGGGCGGCACCGGCGCACAGAACTGCTGAGGCGATCGCGGCCACCCGGGCCGGCATCCGGAGGAAAGTCACGACCGCAATATTCACACAAAATGCTTAGCCACGGCTAATCGTTTGCTCTGTCGTCGCATTCTGCACGGGGTTATCGGGCCAGCACGCCTCGGATACGACAGAGGATCGGTCCGCCTCCTGCTCGCTGCGATCGCCTTGACGTGCCAGTGCCAGACCCGCCAGAACGACCACGCCGCCGAGCGCCTGGATCGGGGTGATGGCCTCGCCGAGCATGATCCAGGCGATCAGCACCGCGAACATCACCTCGGACAGGCCGACGAGCGAGGCGAACCTGGGCTTGAGTCGGGAAATGCTCAGGATGCCCAGCGTGTATGCGATCGCGGTGGGAATCAGGCCCAGGGCGATCACCGGCACGAGCCACGACGTCGTGAAGCCGGCGATGACGACGGAGTTGGTGGTGAAGGTCAGCGGCATCACACCGGTGAAACCGAGCAGCGCCACGCCTGTCGTCCCGACGATGAGCCCGCCGGTGGCCAGGCTGATCGGGTTGACACCCGAACCGTCGGCGCCGGCCTGGTTGGACATCATGAAGTAGCAGGCGGCGCAGATCGCGGCGGCGAGCCCCCACGTGACTCCGACGACGTTGATGTGAGCACCACTGAACACGTCGAGCACCAGCATGATTCCGGCGACGGCAAGTGCGACACCGGCGAACGTCATCGCACTCGGGCGGCGTCGGGTCGTGGCCCACAACCAGCCGACGACCAGGATCGGGGCGGTGTATTCGAGCAGCAGCGCGACTCCGACCGAGAGATGCGAGACGGCGTTGTAGTAACACAGTTGGGCGCCCGCGATCGGAACGAGACCGTAGGCGACGACGATCTTGGCGTGCCGGGCGACTTCGCGGATCCAGCCGGGGCGCACGATGGTCGCGAAGATGGCCATCGCCAAAGCGCCGCCCGCGAGCCGGGCGGTCACCGCCGCGGTCGGGCTCCACCCGGCCTCCATGAGTGCTTTGGCGAAGGGGCCCGACGACCCGAACGCCAGCGCTGAGCTGACGGCAAGCAACAGACCGAGCCGAAAATGGTTGTCGGCGGTCCTCCGGTTGAGCTTGGCCGGCCCGGTCGCTGTGGCCATCGATGCACCTCCCCAAGGATGTAATGAGTAAAATCAATCTTGGTCATGACGCTACGACGGAAGGGGGTCATGAGTCAAATGCTTTTTACTTATGACACGGAGCTCACACTCCGGGCCGCCGCCGTGCTGGTCAACAGCGATCGCGTGGACGGCGAACAACTCGCCGACATGGTGGCGCTCGACGCCTACCTGGATCACTTCGGCTGGACGGGTCGCCGCGACCGCGACGATGACGAACTGAGGGCCGTGCACGGACTCCGCGTGCGGCTCGGGGAGGTCTGGGCCGCGGCGGAGGACGAAGAGGCCGCGGTCGGCCTGGTGAACTCACTCCTGGGCGACACCAAGGCGTCGCCGTGGCTGACGCGGCACCCCGAAATGCCGGAATGGCATCTGCACCTGGCTTCGGCCGACGATCCGCTGTGGCAGCGCATGGGCGCCGAGATCGCGATGGCACTTGCCGACCTCATCCGCGGCGGGGAGCTGCGGCGGCTCAAGATCTGTGCGGCCCCCGACTGCGAAGCCGTGCTGACCGATCTGTCGCGCAACCGGTCGCGCATCTTCTGCGACACCGGAAACTGTGGCAACCGCCAGCACGTCGCGGCGTACCGGCAGCGCCAGCGCGAGGAATAAACCGTCGGGGGACCGGCGCCGCGCGGGTTAGGGTTTTCGTCGGGGGATTTCATGGCACGGCAACCGGCAACCCGGCTCCAGCTCGGCGGGCATCGATTTCTGTTGCGCCGCATGGCGCATGCGTTGGTGCGTGGCGACGCCAGAATGCTCGA
Source organism: Mycobacterium venezuelense (assembly GCF_054919535.1). NCBI lineage: Bacteria > Bacillati > Actinomycetota > Actinomycetes > Mycobacteriales > Mycobacteriaceae > Mycobacterium > Mycobacterium venezuelense. Next base: position 436,555 of record NZ_JBONDW010000002.1, on the reverse strand, counting down.
CGATCCGATACGCGCACAGGCGCTCTCGTTCACCATGGGTTGTGTGCTCGCCGTCGTGGTGCTCGCGGCATGCGCAGTCGTGGCGTTCGTGCGTCCGGGCAACGAGCTCGGCGATGCGCCGATTCTGTTGGCGCGCAAGTCAGGTGCGCTCTATGTGCGGATCGGTGAAACCATCCATCCGGTGCCCAACCTCGCATCGGCCCGGCTGATCGTCAGTGCCGCAGCCGATCCGGTACTGGTGAGCGACGATGCACTCGCGCGCGCCAGGCGGGGGCCACAGGTCGGCATACCGGGTGCGCCAACCCAGATCGGCAGACCGCTGACAATTGACGAGTCGTCCTGGGCGGTATGCGATATCGCCGACCCGGCAGCCACGGCGCTGATCGCCGGCCCGTTGCCTGAGCGCGTTGCACCAATGCGCCAGGGGCAGGCGCTGCTGGTGACGCCACACGGGGAGGCGGCCGCGAGAACGTATCTGCTGTTCGACGGCTGGCGGGCGGCTGTCGATCTGCGAGACCTCGCCGTCGCGCGGGCGTTGCGGCTGGAAGGCCTGAAACCGACCGGTGTTTCGCGCGCCCTGCTGGACAGTGTGCCCGAGGCGCCCACTATCCGAGCGCCATCCATCGCGGGGACGGGGCAGCCTGGCCCGGCGGCGTTGAACGGCATGGCCGTCGGCAGCATCGTGCGAGTAACACGCGCCAGTCCCGACACCGACGAGTTCTATGTGGTGCTCGTCGACGGGGTGCAACGCGTCGGCAGGGTCGCGGCGGACCTCATCCGGTTCACCGTGGCGCAGCCGGGTGCCGAGCCGCCGGTGGTTTCGGCACAGGCGGTCGGGCGGGTGCCTGTCGTCGAAAGCCTTGCGGTGGCGAGGTTTCCGCGCTGGGTCGAGGCGCACGCGCGCCCGGTGCTGTGCGCGGGATGGGACCCGCGCCCATCGTCAGCTGACAGCAACACCACGTTGCTCGTGGGGGACTCGCTGCCGGAAACCGGGTTGCGGCTGGCACAGGCCGATGACGCCGGGCCTTCGATAGACCGGGTCGACATCCCGGCGGGACGCAGCGCGCTCGTGCGGGCCACCGGCATCCACAAAGGCACCGACGGTGCGGGCCCCCGGTATCTGCTGAGTGACCTCGGTGTGCTGTTCGGCGTTCACGATGACACTGCCGCCGAGCATCTCGGGCTGACGGACCCCGCCGTACCGGCACCGTGGCCCATGCTTGCGATGCTCCCGCGCGGGCCGGAACTCAGCCGCGACGCGGCGTCAGTCACGCGTGACGGGATGACGTAGCCGACGTGTCATGGCCGACAATGCCATTGCCAGAAGCGCGGTGACGGCGACACATGCGGCCGCGCCACCGAACGCGACCCGGCGCGACCGGGCATCGTCCGTCGTGACGGCCGGCTGCGCGATGCTGGTCGCCGCAACCGGCACCGGGGCAGCGGTCGGCGCACCGCCGTCACTCACCGCGGCGAGGGGGTCGATGACGCCGTGACCGAGATACGGATTCCATCCGCCGGGCGGTCGGTGCGCGGTGTCCTCGATGCGCCGCATCACATCCCGCGCATGCAAGTGCGGAAATCGGGACCGCACGAGCGCGGCGATCCCGGAAACGATCGGCGCGGCGTAACTCGTGCCCGATATCGGCTTCGACTTCCCGAGCGTGTCGATGAGCCGCGCGCCGTCGGGATGAAGCGACATCATGCCCTCGCCTGGCGCGGCGACATCGACCCAGGGACCGCCCAAGCTGAATGTTGACGCGGTGCCGTCACGGCTCACCGAGCCCACACACAACACCAGATCGTCGTACCATGCCGGCGTCGCCACGGAAACTACTGTGTCCCAATCCGGTTGACCCGGCGGATTCTGTTCCCGGCAGTGCCCGCCGACATTGCCCGCGGCGGCAACGACGACGACGTTCTTGACGTCGACGGCATAGGCCAGCGACGCGCCGAGGGCCCGATCGTCGAGTGGGTCGTCGGCGGTGACGCAGGCTACCGACGAGATGTTGATCACGGTGGCGCCCAGATCCGCCGCTGTTCGCACGGCGCGGGCGAGGGTGTCGACGTCGCCGACGCCGAGTGACCCGTCCGCCCCCGCGAACTTGTTGCTGGACTGACGAATAGCAAGGATTGATGCGGCGGGGGCCACGCCACTGAATCCATCGGCTTCCGCGCCACCGATTATCCCGGCGACGATGGTGCCGTGGCCGTCACAGTCAGCGGTTCCGTCGCCGGATGACACGTAGTCGCCGCCACCGACCAGATGCGGCAGGAACCGATGCCGGGTGACGCCGGTGTCGATCACGGCCACGGTCTGACCGCTGCCGCGCGACAGCCGCCATACCGCATCCAGGTCGAGTGCGGTGCGAGGTTCGGCCACGTCGCGCGACGAGGCGTCGAAGCACTGCTCGCGCTGTTCGGTCCGATGTGTCGCCGCGGGCGGAGCAGGCGGCGGTAGGAATGCGTCATCGATCGCGGGCGGCACGACAGCGCCGGCGAGGGGAGCCGCCACCAACGGCAGAACCGCGAATGTGGCTGCGATGAACCGGTACTGGACAATCACAGCGGGCTCAGACCACGTACGAGGTCTGCGATGCCGGTGAGCCAGCAGGCGAGCGGTACGACCGCGGCCAGCGCGCCGTACTCGACGACGTCGGCAATGCGCGCCGCTGCCGGGCTCGTCACGGCGGCCGGGCCGAGCACGGCGAGCCCCACCGCCACCGCCGCTGCTCCGGTCCAACTGCCGTAACCGGGAGACCACGCAACGACCAGGACGAACATCGCGGTCAGACTGCAGAATCCGCTTACTGTCAGTGCGTTTCGGCACCAGCCCACCGCATGGGACCGGCTGCGCAGCAGCAATGCGATGCCGACCGCGGCTGCGAGCGCGGGCGCGGCCGGGCTCACCGGATGCCGACCGTCGACCGCGACCAGCACCGTGCCGAGTGCGGCCGCGGCCGAGCATCCGGTGACCAGGCCGACGAGTGCCCGGCGCCCACGTTCGGCCAGAGCATCGGTGGGAACGCCGACATCGTCCTGAGATTCGGCACTACCGGTGCGATTGCCGGGAAGCGGCGGTGTGAGACCGGCCAGCGCGATCGACAGCCGCGGCGTCAAGGACAACGCTCCCATGGCCACTGCGCTCAGCAGCGCACCGATCGCGAGGGCGCTCATCGGGACAACCACCGCCAAGCCGGTCGCCCCACCGGCCAGCGCGGAGACCGTGACGATGGCAAGCAGGATGTGTGTGCCGCAATTCGATGCCCGCATCACCACAACGCCCAGGCAGCCCGCAGCCACTGCGCCGAGAAAGAAGTTCGCCGCATCGGGGCCACCGGGAACGGCGAGGAACCCCAGAACGGCAGCCTGTGCCATCGCCACCACGGCGAGCGTCGCGACAACGAGCCGGCTGAGCCCGATACGCCTGCCGGCCACCGCGGCGGCGGTGATGATGACTGCCAGCACAGCGGCCATCGCCAGCCGTGACCAGCCCTGGCTGGTCAGGCCCGCGCCGACCAGTGCCGCCATACCGAGTAGGCACGCCAATACACAACCTGCCGATCGCAGCCCGGGTGGAGTGTCGGGGCCGCATCCATCGGCTGCGAGGGCGGCCGTCAACGCGCGTAGCCGCGGTGGCTCGACCGGGACGTCGGCCAGCATCAACAGATCTCCGTGATGAACCCCGTTCTGCACCAACGTCATCGAATCGTCGAGGGTTGGCCCGGCGATCAGGGAGAGCTGCCAGTTCCTCGGCCCGTCGCCTCCTGCCCCGACGGCCTCGACGATCGTCGGCATCAGCTCATCCACGGTCAACGAAGCAGGCAGAACCAGGTCGATCGTTACCGGGCCCGCTCGGCCTGCGACGAGGAAACCGCAGTGAATCGATACGCGGCGCAGCGCATCCGGCATCACATCACCCCCCGGTCAATGCCAGTGCGTTCGACCGTAACCGACTTTCACAGTGGGTCTTTGCGGGAATTTCCGGCGGCGAAACAGTGGAACCGAATGGCGCCGCCGTGCGTCCAAGTCCTTGATGGATCCTGCTGTTCGACGACCTGGCCTCGGTGGATCGTGCGCCGACTTGGTGATCGATGCGCCACCACCGGTGCCGAAGGCCGCCCCGACCAATCCGGTGGCGCGGCTACTGCCGGTCGTATTGGTGATCGCCATGGTGGGCATGATGGCCGTCTACTTCGGATCGGGAGCGGCCGCTGCGCGGGGACCGGCGTTCATGTTCTTTCCGGTGATGATGGTCATATCTGTGCTCGGCACCCTCGTCTACAGCCTGCGGGGCAACGGGCGAGCCGCGGAACTGACCCGCGATCGCAGTGAGTACCTGCGCTATCTGGACGGACTCGATGCCGCGGCGGACGCGGCGGCACGCGCCCAATGGGAGAATCTGCACGCCGAACACCCAGCGCCCGCGACGTTGTGGCAGCTCGCGGGCACCGAACGCATGTGGGTGCGTGAACCCGGTGATCCGGCATTCGGCGATGTCCGGTTCGGAACCGGTCATCGCCCCTTGATCACCAGGCTCGTAGCACCTGAGGCGGGACGAGCCGAGGACAGTGATCCTGTCACCACGACAGCGTTGCACGATCTCGTGCGGAACCGGTCCGTCGTCGCCGACGTACCGGTCAGCGTGAACGTCTGCACCCGAGCACATCTCGCGATCAGCGGCCACTACGACGACGCCGGCGCGCTGCTGCGTGCCATGGTCTGCCAACTGGCCACGGCGCACAGCCCCCGGCATCTCCGTATCGCCGCAGTGCTCGGGCAGTCGGCCGCCGGACACTGGGACTGGTTGAAATGGCTTCCGCATCACTGGCATCCGCGGGAACACGCCGGGCACAGCCCGCTGCGGTACCCGAGCCTGACGCGGGCGTTCGAGGACGAGGTGCCGATGCATGTCATTGTCATCGTGGACGGCGCCGCGGCCGAACCGATCATGTCCAGGCCGGGTGTCACCGTCGTGACGATCGGCTGCGAAGCCGTCGCCGGCGTATCACTGGACGTCGAACCCGGCGCGGCCCGCTTCGGCGATGTCGTCGCCCAGCCCGACCGCCTGACCATCGAACAGGCGCGGACCTGCGCGCGCCGGCTCGCGCGGTACCGGTCGGCGGCATCTGCCGCTACCGACCGGTCCACGTGGTTGCGGCTCATGGGCTTGGACGAACCTGAGCAGGTCGATCCGGCGACCTGCTGGCGCACGCCCGATGCGCGGAACCGGTTGCGGGTTCCGGTCGGCTTGGCCGAGGACAACACGCCTGTGCACCTCGACTTGAAGGAGGCTTCGCACAACGGCATGGGTCCGCACGGCCTGTGTGTCGGCGCAACGGGTTCGGGCAAGTCGGAGTTCCTGAAGACGCTGGTGCTCGGGCTCATGGTGACTCACCCGCCGGACGACCTCAATCTGGTTCTCGTCGATTTCAAAGGGGGCGCAACCTTTCTCGGCCTGGAATCGGCCCCGCACGTCAGTGCGTTGATCACCAACCTCGCCGACGAGGCACCGCTGGTCGCCCGAATGGCGGACGCGTTGGCTGGTGAGCTGAACCGCCGCCAGGAACTTCTGCGGGCCGCGGGCAATCTCGCCGACATCACCGACTACCGGCGCAAGCGCCCAGATCTGCCCGCATTGCCTGCTCTGTTGATCGTCGTCGACGAGTTCTCCGAACTGCTCCACCAGCATCCGGATTTCGCCGATCTGTTCGTTGCCATCGGCAGGCTCGGACGGTCACTGGGCATGCACCTGTTGCTCGCCAGTCAGCGACTCGACGATGGGCGGCTGCGCGGCCTGGAATCACACCTGTCGTACCGAGTGTGCCTGAAGACATTCTCGCCCAACGAATCCCGCTCAGTTCTCGGCGTCCCCGACGCCTATCAGTTGCCGAACACGCCGGGCGCGGCTTACCTGAAGACGCCGTCCGGCGAGATGACGAGGTTTCAGACGGCATTCGTCTCGGACGGGTACGGCACCGCTGCACCCGTGGTGGCGGCGCAGGACGGCGTCCGTCCGTTCGTCGCCCGCTGGGCGGAGCCGAATCGACCGGCCGTTCGGAAGCCGACGACGGTGCTCGAGGCCGTGGTCGCAAGATTGGCCGGGCGCGGCACGCCGGCTCATCAGGTGTGGCTGCCGCCGCTGCCGGGCGCGGTACCGCTCAGCGATGTGCTCATGGCGGCACACCGACACCTGACCGTCGCGATAGGCCTGATCGACCGCCCGTTCGAGCAACGCCGCGACCGGCTCGTCGTGCGGCTCGACGGACCGGCGGGCAACGTCGCGATCGTCGGCGGTCCGCAGACCGGAAAGTCCACGGCCGTCAAGACCTTGGCGTTGGCGCTGGCCGCCACGCACCATCCGCGCGAGGTGCAGATGTACGGTTTCGATTTCGGTGGTGGCGCGTTGACGGCGCTGCGGGTACTGCCGCACGTCGGTGCGATCGCCGGTCGCAACGACGTCGACCTGGTACGGCGAACCGTATCCGAACTCGAATCCCTGGTGCGCAAGCGCGAAAAGCACTTCGCCACCCTGAGTGTCGACTCGATGGCGGAATATCGCACACGGCGCGCCGACGGCACGTGTGACGACCCGTTCGGTGATGTGTTCCTGATCGTCGACGGTTGGTCGACGTTGCGCACCGAGTTCGAGAACCTCGAACCTGCTATCACCGCACTTGCCGTGCAGGGATTGTCGTTCGGGGTTCACGTCGTGGTGAGCGCATCGCGATGGGCGGAGTTCCGCCCGGCGCTCAAAGACCAACTCGGTACCCGGATCGAATTACGGCTCGGTGATGCCGCCGAATCGGAGATGGACCGCAAACGCGCGCGCGAACTCGGTCCGTGTCCGCCCGGCCGAGGTCTGACGCGTGACGGCCGGGAGTTGTTGATCGCGCAGCCGAGACTGGACGGCACACCGGGCGACCAGGGTATCGGTGCCGCGCTCACCCGAACCGGTGACACCCTGCGAATGGAGTATGGCGGCGCGCGGGCCCCGGAGATTCACCTGCTTCCTGCCCTGGTCGCGCATCGCGCGCTGTCATCGACCGCGCGCTCGCGGCCTGCCACGCAGGTCGTGCTGGGCCTCGGCGAGCGCGAATTAGCTCCTGCGGTGGTGGATTTCGCCGAACAGCCCGATCTCCTCATCCTCGGTGAGGCAGGCTGCGGTAAGTCGACGGCGTTGCGCACGATGTGTCGTGTGCTTGTCGAGGCCAACGATGCCGAAGCCGTGCGACTGCTCGTCGTCGACTATCGCCGCACGCTGCTCGGCACGGTCGAGTCCGATCACCTGGCCGGATACGCGGTATCGGCCGGGGCACTCGAAACAGCGTTGTCGGAGTTGACCGGCATGCTGCGGGCCCGCATGCCGGGGCCGAATATCGACCAGCGTGCACTCCGAGACAGGTCGTGGTGGAGCGGTCCGGAGATCTACATCGTGGTCGACGACTATGACCTCGTGGCGGGCTCCGGGACGAATCCGCTCGCCCCGCTGCTCGAATTCCTGCCACACGCACGGGATATCGGGCTACATCTGGTGGTGGCGCGGCGATCGGGCGGGGCGGCGCGGGCGATGTTCGATCCGGTCCTGGCCCGGCTGCGGGAACTCGGCTGCATGGGTCTGTTGATGAGTGCGAGCCCCGAGGATGGCGTGCTGTTGGGTTCGGTACGGTCGGCGCCGCTGCCGCCTGGCCGGGGGACACTGATCACGCGTGGGGGAGCGGACCAGTTGATCCAGGTGGCGGTGACCGGATGACCACGGCCGTGCTGGAGGTCGGTCCGGTGACCGTGCGCGGACCCGGGACTGTCTCAACGGAACTCGCCATGACCGCAGTGGACTGTATCGACGATACGACGGCGTTGGTCGGCGACGAGCCCGTGACAGTAGACGACCTGTGGGTCGATGTGATCGGCGCCGCGGTCGGTTCCGACGCCGGCGGCATGACCTTGGTGTGCCCCACGTGGTGGACCGCCGACCGCATCGCCCGAATCCGAGCCGCGGCCGGACGGCACGCAGAAAGCTCCGTGCTGCAGCGTGTTCAGGTGCTCGCCTCCGGACAAACCGATACAGCGTGGGCCGTGGTTGAGATCGCGGCCGAGCTTGTCATGGTGTCGCGCGGTGACACGGATCCGGTGACGGCGGTGCGCGGGGCTGACGACGCCGTACTCGCGCAAGCCGTATCCGCTGCCGTCGACGGCGCCAGGGAGGTCATCATCGATGCGCCCGCCGAAGTCCCAGGGGCTCGTGCCCTTGGTCGCCGAATCACCGCGCGGATTCGCGACCGCGGCGTGCGGGTGACCATGGCCGGCCCGGAGATGCTGCGGCGCGCAATCACCGCACCGCGGCCCGAGCCTGAGTTTGAGCCTGAGCCTGAGCACACCCCGCGGGGCAGAAGGGGAAGCGTTGCGGTCGTCGCGGCTTTGATCGCGCTCTGCGCCGGGATCGCGGTGAGCGCACCCGACCGCAGGCCCCCGGCACAACCGATGGCCGTACTGGTCGAGGGCAGGGTCGGTGTACAGGTTCCGGTCGGCTGGACCGTGCAGCGCGTCACCAGCGGCGCGGGATCGGCACGGGTCGAGGTGGTTTCGGATGTCGACCCCGGAGTGGTCATCCACCTGACCCAATCCCCGGTCTCCGACGGCCCGGTCGCGGAGAGTCTTCGCCGGGCCCTCGATGAGCAGCCTGCCGGGGTTTTCGTCGACTTCAATCCGACGGATCAGATCGCCCAGCGGCCGGTGATCAGCTACCGGGAAGTCCGCGCTGAGCGTGAAGTGCAGTGGGCGGTGCTGGTCGACGGACCCGTCCGCATCGCGATCGGCTGCCAGACCCCTGCCGGTCGCGAGGACCTCGTCCGAGCGGCCTGCGACGCGGCGATCCGGTCTGCGCATGCGGTGTTCTGAAAGTCGGTGGAACCGAACGGGCTCGCAATGCGTCGAAAAGGTATACACCGCAACAGAACACCGAAAGGCCGCCGATGGCTGAATCATTGAACTCGCTGGGCACCGACTTCGACGTGATGACAACGGTGGCCGGGAAGATCGACGTCGTCAACGACGACATCCGGGCCATGCTGCAGACGTTCATCGGCCGCATGAGCACCGTGCCACCGTCGGTGTGGGGCGGTGTGGCGGCCACGCGGTTCCGCGATGTGGTCGACCGGTGGAACAGCGAGTCACTCAAGCTGCACACCGCGCTACAGCGGATCGCCGAAACCATCCGGAGCAACGAGCAGACGCTGCGGGACGCCGCTGACACCCATTCGCAGCGGCTCGGCGCCGTCGGCGACAACCTCTGATCGGAGAATCACGTGAACCAAGTGCTGTCATACGATTTCGGCGAGATCGAGTACACCGTGCGGCAAGAGATTCACACGACCTCGAGCCGGCTGAACGCGGCCTTCGACGACCTGCGGTCCCACATTGCCCCGCTGCAGCAGGTGTGGACCAGGGAAGCGGCCGCGGCGTATCAGGTCGAGCAGGCCCGGTGGAACCAGGCCGCGGCGGCGCTCAACGAGATCCTGTTCAACCTGGGCAATGCAGTGCGTGATGGGGCGGACGACGTGGCCGCGACCGACCGCAGCGCCGCCAATGCGTGGGGGGTCTGACACCTCAACCGAAAGTGCCTGTGCGGTCCCGCTCGGAATGGAGAGGCCAGCGGGACCGCACACTTCGGCTGCTCGATGCGGCTCAGCGCGCGGTGGAGCCGTTCGACCGCTGCGGCCGGCGTCCTCGCCCACCCCGGTGTGCACCGGAACCCGACCGGTTGGCCGGACGCGGCCTGCGCGCCTGGCCGGGGCCCGACGACCGTTCGGACCGGTGCGGTGCCTTCGGCTCGGGCCGTGCGGGTGCCTTCGGCTCGCCGAAAACCCGCTCGCCCGGCGCGATCTCCTGCAGCACCGGATGATCGAGCCCGCTGACGCGCGTGATGGTCGGCTTCACGCCGGCCTTGCGGGTCAGGCTGCGCACGTCGGACACCTGGGCGTCGTGCATGAGCGTCACGACGGTGCCCTCGGCGCCCGCGCGGGCGGTCCGACCGGACCGGTGCAGATATGCCTTGTGTTCGACGGGCGGGTCGGCGTGCACCACGAGACTCACGTCGTCGACATGAATGCCGCGGGCGGCGATGTCAGTGGCGACGAGCACGGTGGCGCTGCCGTCGGAGAACGCGGTGAGATTGCGGGTGCGCGCATTCTGGGACAGGTTCCCGTGCAGCTCCACCGCTGAGATGCCGCGTGAGTTCAGTTGACGGGTGAGGTTTTTCGCCCCGTGCTTGGTGCGTGCGAAGACGATCGTGCGGCCGGGTGCGGCGGCCAGGTCGGCCACCACGTTGACGCGCGCGGAGTTGTCGACGTGCAACACATGGTGCACCATCGCGCTGACCGGAGACTGCGCGGAATCCACGCTGTGCACCACCGGATCGTGCAGGTAGCGCTTGACCAGGACATCGACTCCGGCGTCGAGGGTCGCCGAGAACAGCAGGCGCTGGCCACGTTTCGGGGTGCGGTCCAGCAGTCGCTTGACGCCGGGCAGGAAGCCGAGGTCGGCCATGTGGTCGGCCTCGTCGAGCACGGTGATCTCGACAGCGGACAGATCGGCGTGACCGGATTTCACATGGTCCTCCAGCCGGCCGGGGCAGGCGATGACGATGTCAACGCCCCGCCGCAGCGCAGCGATCTGCGGACCGGGGCCGACCCCGCCGAAGATGTTGACCGAGCTGAGCCCGGTCGCTTTGGCCAATGCGGTCAGCGACGCTTCGATCTGGGTGACCAGTTCGCGGGTCGGCGCGAGGATCAGGGCACGCGGGCGGCCAGGGGCCGGCCGAGTACGGGTCGCCGACAGGCGCGCGACCAGCGGCAGCAGGAACGCATAGGTCTTGCCGGAGCCGGTCCGACCACGGCCAAGCACGTCACGGCCGGTCAGCGAATCCGGCAGCGTCGCGGCCTGGATCGGAAAAGGGGCCTCGATGCCGTCGGCGGCGAGGGTGGCGACGATCTCGGCGGGCAGGCCGAGGTCGGCAAACGTTATCTGGGCAGACAAAGAAGAACTCCGAAAAATAGGTAGGCGGTCGTCCTGCCCGGCGCGGGTGACATCCCGCGGCGCTCGGTTGACGATCGAGATCGCGGCAGAGGCAGAACAGGCAAGCCGCGTGACTCGACTATACCGGTAGCAAGGCTGTTCACCCGCCTCAGACGGCCCCGCCGTTACCCGCGTCACAGCGCTGTCAACTATCCTGGCGGGCACGCGTAAAGCCAGCTGAGAGGCTCTGCGCCCAGGAGCGTGATCGTCGTGGCCACATCGAAGAGCGCAGGTGGGCGGGTAATGACCCGGCTCCCACCTGCGAAGGTGCGTGCCGTCCTCGACCTCTTCGTCGAAGGCCAGGTCGACGCGGCTTATCTCGACTCCACGCCGCTGCGCAAGGTCGTGGTGGAAAGTTGGCGACGCAGCCTCGCGACCGGCGTGGACCCCGATCGCGGCGGCCAGACGGCGGCAGCGGTGGCGGCATTGGCCGAACTGCGCGAGTCCCATCCGCTCGCGCCCACGCTGCCGCTGATCCGGCGACTGCTGGTCGACGACGCGGTCGATTCCGGTGTCGTCGTCGCGATCAGCGCGGCCGACGGCACCCTGCTGTGGGTCGAGGGCGACCGGGTCGCTTGTCGTAAGGCCGAGGCGATGAACTTCGTGCCCGGAACGGACTGGAGCGAACGCGCCGCAGGCACCAATGCGCCGGGCACGGCCCTCGCGCTCGACCGTGAGCTGCAGATACGCGGATCCGAGCACTTCTCGCGCGTCGTGCATCCATGGAGTTGTACCGCCGTGCCCGTGCACGACCCGGCCACCGGTGCACTGCTGGGCGCCATCGACCTCACGGGTGGGTCGGCTGTCGCCTCCACCCAGACCCTGGCGCTCGTGCGGGCCACTGCCGTCGCAGTCGAGAATCAGTTGGCGCTGCTGCAGCTGACCCGACCGGTCGCCGCGGAACCCGACAATGGGGCCCGGCTGACCGTGCTTGGCGCGGACCGCCCGCGCTGGCAGGTCACCGATGAGGACGGGCGTCCCCGCTCGAGCGTGCTGACCGGTCGGCACGCCGACATCCTGGTTCTGCTCATCCGCCACCCCGAGGGATTGTCGGCCGACCACCTCGCGATGCTGCTGGACGACAAGGACCTCGACGTCGTCACCATCCGAGCCGAGATGTCCCGGCTGCGCCGGGTCATCGGGCCGCACTACATCGCCTCGCGCCCGTACCGCCTGCTCGAGCCCGTCGCGAGCGATATGGGCGACGTGTTCGACGGGCTGCAGGCCGGTGACGTCCCCGGTGCGCTGTCGGCCTACACCGGCGCATTGTTGCCCCAGTCGGTGTCGCCCGCGATCGGACGACTGCGCACCGAACTGACCGCGAGCCTGCGCGAAGCCGTGCTGGCGCAGTCCGCCCGCGGCAACCTCGCGTTGCTGCGGAAATGGCTGCAGTTGCCCGACGGCCGTGATGACCGGCACGGCTGGCGCATGCTGCACGACCACGCCCAAGCCGATCCGGTGGCCCGTGCCCAGGCCCGCGGTCACCTCGCCGGACTCGACTCCGAACTGGGCTAGTCCGATTTCTGAGTTGCACGGAGCGTGCAACCGTGGTGCAACCTCTCACTGCCTACCTTGAGTGACGACCGACACATTTCGTCGTCCGAACGCAGGAGAATGCCATGACTGTTTACGCACGTCCGGGCGCTGAAGGCGCCCTGATGTCGTTCGAGGCCCGCTACGACAACTACATCGGCGGTGAGTGGGTCGCGCCCGTCGATGGCCGGTATTTCGAGAACCCCACTCCGGTGACGGGTCAGGTGTTCTGTGAGGTGGCCAGGTCCAGCGAGGCCGATGTCGAGAAAGCGCTCGACGCCGCGCATGCGGCGGCGCCGGCCTGGGGCAAGACCGCGCCTGCCGAGCGGGCGGTGATCCTCAACAAGATCGCCGATCGCATCGAGGAGAACCTGGAGTCGATTGCGTTGGCGGAGTCGTGGGACAACGGCAAGCCGATCCGCGAAACCCTCAATGCCGACATTCCGTTGGCCATCGACCATTTCCGTTACTTCGCCGGTGTGTTGCGCGCTCAGGAAGGCTCGCTGTCGCAGATCGATGAAGACACTGTGGCGTACCACTTCCATGAGCCGTTGGGTGTGGTCGGCCAGATCATTCCGTGGAACTTCCCGATCCTGATGGCGGTGTGGAAGCTGGCTCCGGCGCTGGCCGCGGGTAACGCCGTGGTGCTCAAGCCCGCCGAGCAGACCCCGGCCTCGGTGCTGTACCTGTTCAGCCTGATCGGTGATCTGTTGCCCGCGGGTGTGGTCAACATCGTCAACGGGTTCGGGGTCGAGGCGGGCAAGCCGCTGGCCTCGAGCAATCGGATCGCCAAGATCGCGTTCACGGGCGAGACCACGACTGGTCGGTTGATCATGCAGTACGCGAGCCAGAACCTGATCCCGGTCACGCTGGAGTTGGGCGGCAAGAGCCCCAACATCTTCTTCTCGAATGTCCTTGCTGCAGCCGATGATTACCAGGACAAGGCGCTCGAGGGATTCACGATGTTCGCCCTGAACCAGGGTGAGGTGTGCACGTGCCCGTCGCGTTCGCTGATCCAGGCCGACATCTATGACGAGTTTCTGGAACTCGCGGCCATCCGCACGAAGGCTGTGCGCCAAGGCGATCCGCTCGACACCGAGACCATGATCGGTGCCCAGGCCTCCAACGACCAGCTGGAGAAGATCCTGTCCTACATCGAGATCGGCAAAACCGAAGGCGCCAAGCTCATCACGGGTGGCGAGCGGGCGCAGCTCGGTGGCGACCTCAACGGCGGCTACTACGTCGCGCCGACGATCTTCACGGGCAACAACAAGATGCGGATCTTCCAGGAGGAGATCTTCGGCCCCGTCGTTGCCGTCACGTCGTTCACCGACTACGACGACGCCATCAATATCGCCAACGACACCCTCTACGGCCTCGGCGCCGGTGTCTGGTCGCGAGATGGCAACACCGCCTACCGCGCGGGCCGCGACATCAAGGCAGGCCGCGTGTGGACCAACTGCTACCACCAGTACCCGGCGCACGCCGCGTTCGGTGGCTACAAACAGTCGGGCATCGGTCGCGAGAACCACAAGATGATGCTCGACCACTACCAGCAGACCAAGAACCTGTTGGTGAGCTACAGCAACAAGGCACTCGGGTTCTTCTGACGAGCGCCTGCGCGAGGAAGCGACCAACACTGATGGCGTCCGCGGTGGCCCGGGTTCTCATCACCCGGGCTGCCGCCGGCCTGGTGATACATCTACAGAACCGGCACGGAGCGTTGATGTTTCGCCAGTCCGGCGACTGTGGTGACGATTCGTCACCCGTGTGTTGTCGAGTCGGCGAGTTCTCGATCGAGGACAGCGATGTACTACTCGGCATGCTTGACGTGGTCTCCGAACGCCAGCCACATGGCGTACCGGTGTGGGTCTCCGGTCCACAGTTCCCGGCGTGGGAGCGCACCCAACCGGTGATCGATGTAGCCCGAGGCCGCGGTGTCGGATTCAGCCTTGAAGCGTCCGAAGGTATGCGATTCTTGTTGCGTGCCCGCGCGGTCGACGGCGGGCGTTCCGATGTGGATCTTGCTGATTGCGCCGATCCTCTTCGGGTGCAGCCTTTTTGACGCTAGAAGCATCGTTGCCCAAACGTCGCGGGCGCTGATGTGTTTCCGGCCCTGCGAAATGAGATCCGCAGGGCCGGAGTGACTCTCATGGGGTCGTCAGAGTGCCGCGACGCCGGCCTCGGCCACACTGACGTCCTGCTCGACACTGCCCGCGCTCACGCCGATCGCGCCAACCACGACATCGTCGACAGTGAGCGGAATGCCGCCACCGAAGATGACCAGACCGCCGCAGGTCTGTTCCAGGCCGTAGAGTTCGGCACCGGGTTGTGCGAGCGGCATGAGCGCACCGGTAGGCGCGTTCATCAGAATCGATGTGCGAGCCTTGCTGATTGAGATCTCGATGCTGGCTTTGATGGCGCCGTCCATCCGGGCGAACGCCACCAGGTGGCCGCCGTCGTCGACGACGGCGATGTTCATCGGCTGGCCGATCTCGCGCGCCTTCTCGATGGCCGCGTCGACTACCTTGGTGGCACTGGCCAGGTTGATGGAACTCATAAGAACCTTTCGAATCGGTTTTCCCGCAACCAATTTTGACGTTCACGGGGGTGCTATGCCGCTCCATCGATCATAATCTCACCGAACCGATCGGGCGGGCGTTTGGCCCTCCTCGATCGGACCGTGACCTACCTATCCAAAACCTCACCCATAGTTCAGTGGCGGCACTACTCACGGTGGGTAAGCCGATAGGTTCGGCCGGAAGTCCCCCTTGCCATCGCATGGGCTACAAAGACTGTGCAGCAGAGTCTTTGGCCAATGGGAAAGGTGGCTCTGTTGTCGAATATCGACATCTTCGTGTGGGAGTTTCTGGGTACCGCGATACTGTGCCTGCTCGGCAACGGCTCGATAGCCGCTGTGGTGCTGAAGAATTCGTACTCTTTCGGCGGAGGCGGCGACTGGTTGATCATCGTGCTGGGATGGGGCTTCGGGGTGTTCGCCGGCGCCAGTATCGCCGCCCCGTCCGGCGCCCACATCAACCCGGCCGTCACACTGGCGGTGGCGCTCTCGGGTGGGGTGCCGTGGGCGACAGTGCCGGTCTACTGGGCAGCGCAGCTGCTCGGTGGAATCATCGGTGCGTCGTTGTGCTGGGCCGCATTCAAGCTGCAGTTCGACAATATGGACGACAACTCCGGTACCCGCGGAATCTTCTGCACCGCACCGGTCGTCCGGTCGATCCCGTGGAATGTCGTCACCGAGGCCATCGCGACCTTCGTACTGATTATCTGGATTCTGACCAACCCGCAGATCAACACGACGCTCGGTTACGCGGCAGTGTCGTTCGTGGTCATCACCATCGGTTTCGGCCTGGGTGGGCCGACCGGCTACGCCATCAACCCCGCCAGGGACCTGGGGCCACGTATTGCCTACGCGTTATTGCCGATCCGCGGAAAGGCCGATGGAGACTGGGGCTATTCCTGGGTGCCCGTGGTCGGGCCGCTGATCGGTGCCGCACTCGCCGCCGGAGTGGTCCAGCTGCTCCCGGCCTGACGAGCGTGGCTGCGCAGCAACAGGTGTGGTTACACCGCCTGCCACGAAACCGGCTACCGCACCTATCACCGTGGTGGCAGGTGGCCGGATCTGCGCAGCCCGTGCCGCGGCGCCGACGGTACCGACGGTGGCACGGATCACGCGCTGGTCGGCCAGCGTGCCGTCGGCGATCACCGCCGCCGGTGTTTCGGCCGGCATCCCGGCATCGATGAGCGCGTGTGTGATCGCATCGAGATTGGCGACCGCCATCATCAACACGATCGTGGTGTTCGCCCCGGCCAGCGCGGCGTAGTTCACCGTGCATTCGGGATGATCGGGCGGAACATGGCCGGAGACCACGGTGAAGCCCTGGGTGAGCCCGCGATGGGTGACCGGGATCAACGCCGCGGCCGGTGCGGCGATCGCCGAGCTCACACCGGGTATCACCGTTACGCTGACACCCGCCCGAGCGCATTCGTCGATCTCCTCGCCGCCGCGGCCGAAGACGAAACCGTCGCCGCCTTTGAGACGTACCACCGTACGGCCCGCGCGGGCATGTTCGATCAGCATGGCATTGATCGAGCTTTGTTCGGTTCGGCGGCCACCGGGGATCTTGGACACGTCGACGATCTGTGCTTGGGGCGCAATGTCATTGAGCGCTCCAACCGGCGCCAGCCGGTCGGTGACGATGACATCGGCGGTGCTGAGCGCTGCGCGGCCGGCCACGGTGAGCAGGCCGGGTTCGCCGGGGCCGCCGCCGACGATCACGACCCGGCCGGCACGCGGCGCGCCGTCGACGGGATCTGCCGTGCCGTCGTCGTCAGGGCCGACACAGAACAAGCCGCGCATCGTCGCCAGCGACGCGATCGTGCGGTCCGTGCGGGCAGCGCCGCTGCAGGCGAAGACCAACTCGGCCGAGTCAAGATCGCTGGCGCGGAAATCGCGCAGGTGCATGTTGATCAAGGACCGGTCTGCAAGATCCGACAGATATGCCACCGGCCGGGGTGATACGACCGTCACGATCGCCCCCGCTGAGACGAGAGCTCCGACGGCCGTCACCGCCCGGCTGGACGAACCAACCACCGTCACCGCGCGGCCGCGCACGGGCAGCCGCACCCCAAGGCCGTCAGGCATGGTCGCGCCCCCGCAGCACGGCGGCGACGAGCGCCGCGCGACTGTGTACCCCGAACTTGGTCTTGATGTTGTGCAGGTGAAACTTCACGGTGGCCTGCGAGATGAACAGGGATCTGGCGATCGAGCGGTTGTCGAGCCCTTCGCTGAGCAGATCGAGGACCTCGCGTTCGCGGCGGGTGAGAGTGGCCGAACAGCCGGGTTCGGCTTGTGCACGCAATTCACCGATCAGAGTCTGCGCGCTGCGGGCGTCTAGCGCGCGGTGACCGTCGATCACCCGTTGCATGGCACTGAGCAGCTCGGCCGCCGACGACCGGCGATCGACAACCGCATCGGCGCCGGCGTAGATCATCGGCAGAGCGCGTTCCCGTGGGTCGTCGCCGTCGATCACAGCGATGATCCTGGGGTTGGGGACGAGCGCGGACAGCAGGCCAGGAAGGTCGGGGCCCGTCTCGGCGCCGACAACCAGAAGCTGTGGCTGCAAGACACGTAACCGTTCGGCGAGTTCCGGCCCGTGTTGGAGATCACCCACCAGCCGCATTTCGGCACCGTCGGAAACGACGTGCATCATGCCGTGCCGAAGCAATTCGTCGTTCATCACCAACGCTGTGCGCAGCGGTGCGGACTCGGTGAAAGATGGTGGGACGTCGATGGTTTCAGCTGATCGGTCGCTGTCGGTTCCGCTGCCTCCCGGCCGATGCGGCGCAATGCGCGTCTGTGACCAGCCCACCGTCGAACTCCGTCCTGCCGATGAGCGGCGAATGTTAACGCAGGCAGCGTTGCAGCTACGTTGCAAGGGGTTCGGACGACAGTGTTCTCAGCCCGCGGCATTCGGGTGTGCGCCTGCCGGGATGAGCAAACAGTCTCCACAGAGTCCCGCCCCCGGCGCCTGGTAGTAGAGGCAGCAGCTGCGCCTGCGGAATTGCCCGTCGACGAACGAGCCCGTCCCGATGAGCGGTTGGGTGTCCAGCAGCGCTCGAACCAGCTCGCGGCCGGGCTCCTCCAGATGCGGCCGCGACAACGCCAACACCGTCACCGCACCGTTGGCGGCCGAGGCGATGTTGCCCAACGTGATCCGCGCGGACAACGACGCGACCTCCGAAAGCCGGGCGCCGAGATCGGTGAGCACCCCCACGACGGATGTCGCGATGATCGGCGCCGACGTCGTCGGACTCACCGCGGACCACACGGGTCCGGTCACGGCGAACTGCGGTGCATGACCGTCGGATGGCAGCCAGCGCACCGAGCGGTTGTCGAGCACGGGGACAGCGCCGAAGCACAGGGCAGCGCCTATCACCGGTGAGAGCAGGCGCGCGCTCACACCTAACTGAAATGACGATGCGGCCATTCGGATCGGGATCCGGTCCGGTCGGCATCCCGCCGACGCGGCGATCGCGTCGCGGGTGCGGTCTACGTGGCCCTTGATCGTCGCGTCGGTGAGAAATTCTGAGAGGGGACGCCATCGATCCTCGGTGTCGACCGACAAAGCGAAATACCCGCCGAGGGCGGCGAGCTCGGGCAGATGCCCGGCATACTCGGCGGCCCCGGTGGGCGACGGCGGATCGGTCATGATGGCTGCACGTTAGCCGCGGGTAGCGGGCGCAAGCCACCCGATGGCCCGAAGACGGCCAGGCCGGCAAACTCGCCACATCGAAGGCTCGGTGAGCAGATGGGGAACGGGGCGCCATCACGTTGCAACGTTGTTGCAACGTGACGCGAGCCACAATGGGCTGGTCGCGGTGAATCCGTGTCACGGACGTGGAAAGTTGGGCGGCCCGCACCTGTGGTCGCCCCTCACATGGGAGCAGTGCATGACGGAACCGACCCTCGATCCAACGGTGGACTACCCGTTGAGCCTGAACCGGCAGGATCTGTTGTTCACCCCGAACGGCAAACCCATCGCGGACATCACCATGGAGGCGGTGATGTCGGGTGATGTCGAAGCATCAGATCTGCGCATCACACCGCAGACGCTGCGCCTGCAGGCGCAGATCGCGGAGAAGGTCGGCCGGAACCAGCTGGGAGCGAACCTGCGCCGCGCGGCGGAGATGACCGCCATTACCGACGAGCGCGTGCTGCAGATCTATAACGCGTTGCGCCCCAACGCATCGACGAAGCCGGAACTCGAGGCGATCGCCGAGGAACTGGAAACCCAGTACGGCGCCACCATGCTGGCGGGGCTTGTCCGTGAAGCCGCTGACGTCTACGAGCGTCGCGACATTCTGGCCACCAACGAATAGGAGACGATCGGTGACGGCAGTTTCGCCAGGGGCGACCTCGGCCCCGAAGACCGGCGAGAAGCGGCAGTCCGAGCGGACCAAGGTCCTCGAGGACCGTCCGGTCAATCTGGATGGGTTCGTCCAGGAGTGGCCCGAGGTCGGCATGGTCGCGCTGGACAGCGCGTTCGACCCGGAGCCGAGCGTGCGGGTTGTCGACGGCGTGATCGTCGAGATGGATGGCCGGGCCCGCGCGGACTTCGACTTCCTCGACCAATTCATCGCTGATCACGCCATCGACGTGGCCACCACCGAGCAGTCGATGGCGATCCCCGCGCAGGACATCGCCGCCATGCTTGTCGATCCCCGCGTCACGCGCGACGAGGTGATCGCGGTGACCGGCGGTCTGACCCCGGCCAAGCTGCTCGAGGTCGTCAAGACGATGAACATCGTCGAGATCATGATGGGCATGCAGAAGATGCGCGCCCGGCGAACCCCGGCCAACCAGGCGCACTGCACGAGTGCCCGCGACAATCCGCTGCAGGTCGCGTGTGAGGCCGCCGAGGCATCGTTACGCGGATTCTCGGAGGTGGAGACGACGCTGGGGGTGGTGCGCTACGCACCTCTGGTCGCGATGGCGCTGCAGATCGGCAGTCAGGTCGGCACCGGCGGCCGGCTGACCCAGTGCGCACTGGAAGAGGCCACCGAACTGGAGTTGGGCATGCGCGGTATCACCGCCTATGCCGAGACCATATCGGTGTACGGCACCGAGTCGGTATTCGTCGACGGTGATGACACCCCGTACTCGAAAGCGTTCCTTGCCGCGGCCTACGCGTCGCGCGGCATCAAGATGCGCTTCACTTCGGGAACCGGCTCCGAGGTGCAGATGGGTAACGCCGAGGGCCGGTCGATGCTGTACCTGGAGATCCGGTGCATCCTGGTCACCAAGGGCGCTGGTGTGCAGGGTCTGCAGAACGGTTCGATCTCCTGTATCGGCGTTCCCGGCGCCGTACCCGCCGGTATCCGCGCGGTGGCCGCGGAGAACCTCATCGCCTCCGCGGTCGACCTGGAATGTGCGTCGGGCAACGACCAATCGTTCTCGCACTCGCCGATGCGGCGGGTGGCGCGCCTGCTGCCGCAGCTGATGCCGGGCACCGATTTCATCACCTCGGGCTACTCGGCGACCCCCAACTACGACAACATGTTCGCCGGATCCAATGTCGACGCAGAGGATTTCGACGACTTCAACACCATTCAGCGTGATCTGCAGATCGATGGCGGCCTGCGGCATGTGAACGAGTCCGAGATCCTGGCGGTGCGCCATCGGGCGGGCAAGGCGTTGCAGGCGGTGTTTCGCTACCTGGATCTGCCGGCGATCACCGACGCCGAGATCGAGGCGGCGGTGTACGCGCACGGCAGCCGTGAGCTGATCCCGCGTGATGTGCTGGAGGACCTCAAGGGTGCGCAGCAGGTGATGGACCGCAACGTGACCGGTCTGGATCTGGTGAAGGCGTTGGAGTCGACCGGCTTCTCCGATATCGCCGAGAATCTGTTGACCGTTCTACGTCAACGTGTTTCGGGCGACCTCCTGCAGACCTCGGCCATCATGACGCGCGATCTGCAGCCGCTGTCGGCGGTCAACGATCGCAACGACTACGCGGGCCCCGGTACCGGTTATCGCCCGTCCGGGGAACGCTGGGAGGAGATGAAACGGTTGCGGCACGTGACGAGCGCCGAGAACCCGGAAATGGAGGTGGAATGAAATGCCGGAAAGAGTACTGACTTTCACCGACGAGAAGCCGGCCACTCCCGGTACACGGTCCGACGAGGTGCTGGTGGGTGTCTCACCGGCGTTCTCCGATTTCTTCAGTCAGACCATCACCGGTCTGTCGCACGCCGATGTCATCCGCCAGATCCTTGCCGGTATCGAGGAGCAGGAGGTGTCGGCGCGTATCGTGCGGATCCGGCACAGCAGCGACCTCGCCGTCGTCGCGCACACCGCGGCCAAGCTTTCCGGTTCGGGTATCGCGATCGGCCTGCTGTCCCGCGGAACATCGATGATCCATCAACGCGACCTCCCGCGGTTGTCGAGTCTGGAACTGTTCCCGCAGAGCCCCTTGATGACTCTGGAGACCTACCGTCAGATCGGGTCGAATGCGGCGCAGTACGCCAAGGGTGAGTCACCCGAACCCGTTCCCACGCTGAATGATCAGATGGCCCGGCCCCGTTGGCAGGCCAAGGCGGCACTGCTGCACCTGAAAGAGACAGAGCAGATCCAGAAGGGTGCCAAGCCGGTCGAGGTGGTGCCGCAGTTCGCGCAAGCGCTGGCGAACTGATGACCCGTACCGTTGTCGGCGTCGACATCGGTAACTCCACGACGGAGGCCAGCGCCGCGACCATCGCGCCCGACGGATCGGTGCGATTCCGCGGCGCTGCGCTGACGCCGACGACGGGAATCAAGGGCACACCGAAGAACGTCGACGGGGTGGCCGCCGTGGTCGCCCGTGCGCTCGATGTCGCGGGTGTCAACCTCGCGCAGTTGGATGTGGTCCTGCTCAACGAGGCCACGCCGGTGATCAGCGGGCTCGCGATGGAGACGATCACCGAGACGATCATCACCGAGTCGACGATGATCGGCCATGATCCGCGCACACCCGGTGGCCGCGGGCTCGGCGTCGGCGTCACGGTCGCATTCGACGCCCTGGCCGAATTGCCTTCCGGGACTTCGCCTGAAGCCGCGTTCGACGCGGGCGTGATCGTTGTCGTTCCCAAGGGGGTCGATTTCGAAGTCGCCGCGCGCACCATCAACGTCGCCACGCAGCGCGGGGTCCGCGTCACCGGGGCGATCCTCGGCAACGACGACGCCGTCCTGGTGGTCAATCGGCTCGATGCGACGATCCCGGTCATCGACGAGGTGTCGCGCATCGACGCGGTGCCGCTGGGCATGGTCGCGGCCGTCGAGGTCGCGGGGCCCGGCCAGTCGATCCGGACTCTGTCCAACGCGTACGGGCTGGCCACCATCTTCGAGCTCGACGCGGCCGCCACCCGAGTGGTCTCGCCGGTCGCGCGGGCGCTGACCGGCAATCGGTCCGCGGTCGTCGTGCGCACACCCGCAGGCGACGTCGCCGACCGCACCATCCCGGCGGGTGCCCTCGAACTGACCGGTGAACGCAAACGGGCGACCGTCGATGTGTCGCGCGGTGCGGTCGAGATCATGACCGCCGTCGAGCGGGTCAGCCCGCTGGCCGATGTGGCAGGAGAAGCGGGCACCAATACCGGCGGCATGATCGCCAACGTGCGGCAGAGCATGGCGGATCTGTCCAACCACGCAGTCTCCGACGTGCACATACAAGATCTGCTCGCGGTGGACACCTTTGTGCCGCAGGAGGTGCGGGGCGGGGTCGCGGGCGAGGTCGCGCTGGAGAACGCCGTGGCACTGGCGGCCATGGTGCGCACGAAGGAAAGCGGTATGCGGGCCGTGGCCGACGCCGTACGGCAGCGGCTGCAAGCCTCGGGTGCCGGCGATGTCGAGGTCGTGGTCGGCGGGGTCGAGGCCGAGATGGCGGCGCTGGGTGCCCTCACGACGCCGGGTACCGACAAGCCGCTCGTCGTGCTCGATCTCGGTGGCGGTTCGACCGATGCGGCCCTGATCGAGCCCGCCGGCGACATCGACGCGGTGCATCTCGCCGGGGCAGGCGATCTCGTCACCAAGCTGATCGACGCCGAACTCGGCCTCGACAACCTCGAGCTGGCCGAGGACATCAAACGGTTCCCGCTCGGCAAGGCCGAGAGCTTCTTTCACGTCCGGCTCGAGAACGGCACGGTGCAGTTCTTCGAGAAACCCTTGCCGGCAACGGCGTTCGCCCGAGTCGTGACGCTCGCCGAACACGGCATGAGCCCGATACCGACGCGACATTCGATCGACCGGATCAGGGTCGTACGCCGCGCCGCGAAGGAACGCGTTTTCGTCGTCAACGCGCTGCGGGCGCTGCGCACGATCGCCCCCGGCGGCGATCTGCGCCAGATCGGGTTCGTGGTGCTGCTCGGCGGTTGCGCACTCGACTTCGAGATCCCCGAACTCATTGCCGACGCGCTCGCACCCTACGGGATCGTCTGCGGCACAGGGAACGTCCGCGGCAGCGAAGGGCCGCGTAACGCGGTGGCCACCGGGCTCGTGGCCTCGCACGCGCAGTTGGTGGGGTCCGGAGTTGGTGCGTAACAGCGGGCAACCCGACCGGCCCGCCATCGTGGTGTTGAGCGCGGCCGGCGGTGGTGTGATCGAGCGCGAGGTTCTTGCGGGCATCGAGGAGGAGGGCGTCCCGCACTCGTTGCTGCCCGCGGGTCTTGACGCGGTCGCGGCCGATCTCGCGCGACACGCGTCAGCGCGGTCACCGCTGCGGGTGGGCGTCGGTCTCGACGCCACCGGCGAGGTCTGCGTGCATCATGAGCAGTTGGCGGAACCGTTGCCGGACTTGGGCTCTGGCGGCACGGCGGACGCCGAGACGGCCCGCACACTCGGGCACAACGCGGCCCGCATCGTGGTCGGTCTTCCGCTGAAGCGGCAAAACCGGTTCGGCAAATAACGCTGTTTGGGTGGACACAACGCCCATGGGGAGCGATACTCTCTAATCAAAGGTTGAGTTTCAGACCTTTAGGCGCACTAGGGGAGTGAGAGCCGAGCGTTGAAAGCCTGGTAACCGGGTGCCGAAAGGTTGGTTACCGCTTTCTGGTCAGTCTCCGGCTGGCGGATGTCGATCGCAAAAGCATTGGAAAACAAGGGAGTTTGCCATGGCGGGTGTGGAAGAGCACCTGGAAAGTGCAGATTATCTGCAGAAGCGCCAATTGAAATCCGGCACAGCGGGCTGGGTCCTGCTGGCCGGGCTCGGCGTCAGCTATGTGGTGTCCGGTGACTACTCGGGCTGGAACTTCGGGCTGGCCGAAGGCGGCTTCGGCGGACTGGCGATCGCCGCGGTGATCATCGCCGGCATGTACCTGGCGCTCGTGCTGGGTATGGCCGAACTGTCCTCGGCGCTGCCTGCCGCCGGCGGTGGCTACACGTTCGCCCGTCGCGCGCTCGGCCCATGGGGCGGGTTCGCGACCGGTACCGCGATCCTGATCGAGTATGCGATCGCCCCCGCGGCCATCGCGACCTTCATCGGGGCATACGTCGAGTCGCTGGGGCTGTTCGGCATCACGAGCGGCTGGTGGGTCTACCTGGCCGCATACGCCCTGTTCATCGGGATTCACCTGGCCGGTGTCGGCGAGGCGCTCAAGGTCATGTTCGTGATCACCGCCATCGCGCTGGTTGGCCTGCTGGTGTTCTCCATCGCCGCGCTCGGCCACTTCGACGTCGCCAATCTGACCAACATCGCGGTGGACGAGAGCGCGGCGGGGTCTTCCACCTTCCTGCCGCACGGCTACCTCGGCATCTGGGCCGCGATCCCGTTCGCCATCTGGTTCTTCCTGGCGATCGAGGGTGTGCCGCTTGCGGCCGAGGAAACCGCCAACCCCGAGCGCAATGTCCCGCGCGGCATCATCGCAGGCATGGCCGTCCTGCTGGTCACCTGCGTGGCGGTGCTGTTCCTGACGACGGGTGCCGGCGGAGCCGAGGAGATGTCGGATTCGGGCAACCCGTTGGTGGAGGCGCTGGGTGACGGCACGGCCGCCAAGGTCGTCAACTACATCGGCCTGGCCGGTCTGATCGCGAGCTTCTTCTCGATCATCTACGCCTATTCGCGTCAGCTGTTCGCGTTGTCGCGCGCTGGCTATCTGCCAAAAGTGCTGTCGGTGACCAACTCTCGCAGGGCGCCCACGCTGGCCCTCATCATCCCCGGCGTCATCGGGTTCATCCTGTCGCTGACCGGCCAGGGGGCGCTGCTACTCAACATGGCGGTGTTCGGGGCCGCGGTCAGCTACGTGCTGATGATGGTCAGCCATATCGTGCTGCGGCGTCGCGAACCCGACATGCCGCGTCCGTACCGCACCCCCGGTGGGGCGGTCACCACCGGTTTCGCACTCGTCGTCGCGGTACTCGCGGTCATCGCCACGTTCCTGGTCGATCGCGTCGCGGCCGGCTGGTGCCTCGCGGTGTTCGCGGCATTCACGGTCTATTTCGCCGTCTACAGCCGCCACCGCCTGGTGGCCAATTCGCCAGATGAGGAGTTCGCAGTGCTGGCCAAAGCGGAGAGTGAGCTGAAGTGAAGTACCGGCAGCAGGTTTCGGGGGTGACCTATACCTTCGACGGACTCGTCGAGGTGATGGCCAAGGCCACCCCGTTGCGCTCGGGCGATCAACTCGCCGGATGCGCAGCCGAACACGATGGCGAGCGGGCCGCGGCGGCCTGGGTGCTCGCGGACCTGCCGCTGGATACCTTTCTCAACGAAGAGGTGGTGCCGTACGACACCGACGAGGTGACTCGGCTGATCTTCGACAGCCATGACCGCCAGGCCTTTTCGCTGCTGTCACACCTGACGGTCGGCGGGTTCCGGGACTGGCTGCTGGAGACCGCCTCGCACGATCACAGCGCCGAGCAGTTCGCCGCCGTCGCACCGGGTTTGACGCCCGAGATGGTGGCGGCGGTCAGCAAGATCATGCGCAACCAGGATCTGATCGCGGTCTCGGCGGCCGCGCAGGTCACCGCGGCGTTGCGCACCACGATCGGCGCTCCCGGCACGCTGGCCACCCGGCTGCAGCCCAACCATCCGACCGACGACCCCCGCGGCATCGCCGCCGCGGTGCTCGACGGGCTGCTGCTTGGCTGCGGCGACGCCGTCATCGGGATCAACCCCGCGACCGACTCGCCGCAGGCCACCGCCGATCTGCTCTACCTGCTCGATTCGATCCGTACCCGCTACGACATCCCCGCGCAGTCGTGCGTGCTGTCGCACATCACCACCACCATCGGGTTGATCGAGGCGGGGGCACCGGTGGACCTGGTGTTCCAGTCGATCGCCGGGACGGAGGGCGCGAACACCGCGTTCGGGGTCAACCTGCAGTTGCTGCGGGAGGGCCGGGACGCGGCCCGCTCGCTCAACCGCGGCACGGTGGGCGACAACGTCATGTACCTGGAGACCGGGCAGGGCTCGGCGTTGAGTTCGGGCGCGCATCTGGGAGTCGGGGGCAAGCCCGTCGACCAGCAGACCCTGGAGACGCGCGCGTACGCGGTGGCCCGGGATCTGCAGCCGCTGCTGGTCAACACCGTGGTCGGCTTCATCGGCCCCGAGTACCTCTACGACGGCAAACAGATCATCCGGGCCGGGCTGGAGGACCACTTCTGCGGCAAGCTGCTCGGCCTGCCGATGGGCGTCGACGTCTGCTACACCAACCACGCCGAGGCCGACCAGAACGATATGGACACACTGCTGACGTTGTTGGCCGCCGCGGGCGTGGCGTTCGTGATCACGGTGCCCGGCGCCGACGACGTGATGCTCGGCTATCAGAGCCTGTCGTTCCACGATGTGCTTGTGACCCGGCGCACGCTCGGACTGCGGCCCGCCCCGGAGTTCGAGGCGTGGCTGCGCACGGTCGGAATGGTCGACGAGACCGGCCGGCTCACGCCGTTCGACCTGGAGCGCTCGGTGCTGCGGTCGTTGACCTCGGCGGAGGCGATATGAGTCCGAACAACCCTGCCGTTCAGGACTTCTGGGATGAACTGCGCAAGACCACCCAGGCTCGGATCGGCCTCGGCCGGGCGGGAAACGCGTTGCCGACCCGGCAGGTGCTCGAGCTGGCCGCGGCACACGCCGCCGCACGCGACGCCGTTCACGTACCGCTCGACGTCGACGCGCTGGCCGCCGACATCCGCGCTGTCGGGATCGGGGAGCCGATCGTGGTGACGAGCCGTGCGGCCTCACGCGACGAGTATTTGCGCAGGCCCGATCTCGGCCGGACGCCGGCGGCGGACATGGACGTGCCCGAGTCCGGGGCCGATATCGGCTTCGTGCTTGCCGACGGGCTGTCGCCGACGGCGCTGAGCCACCACGGTGCGGGACTGCTGACCGAGTTGGTGGCGCGCCTCGGCGACCGTCACACCCTGGCCCCGCCGGTGATCGCCACACAGGCGCGGGTGGCGCTCGGTGACCACATCGGTGCCAAGGCGCGCGTCCGCACGCTGTTGATGATCATCGGGGAGCGGCCCGGGCTGAGCGTGGCCGACAGTCTCGGCATCTATCTGACCCACCTGCCGATGCCGGGGCGTACCGATGCCGACCGCAACTGCATCTCCAACATTCACCCGCCCGACGGCCTGGGTTACGCCGAGGCCGCACGTATCGCGGCGGGCCTCGTCGACGGTGCGTTGGCGCTCGGCCGCTCGGGCGTCGACCTCAAGGACACGTCACGCACCGCCGCGCTGGGCCCGCGCGGTGCCACCGAATTGGAGTGAGACGCGCCGAACAGGTGTTGACTGGAGTCCATGACTCCGACATCTGAGACGATGCGCGCTGCGGTGGTCACTGAATTCGGTGCCCCGCTTGAGGTTTCCGACGTGCCACTGCCCACCCCGGGCCAAGGCGAAGCCCTGGTCAAATTGGAGACCTCCGGGGTGTGTCATACGGATCTCCATGCGGCACACGGCGATTGGCCCGTCAAACCCACTCCTCCTTTTGTTCCCGGCCACGAAGGCTACGGCACGGTCGTGGCCCTTGGCCCCGGCGTAGACGACCTCAAGGTCGGCGACAAGGTGGGCAATGCGTGGTTGTGGTCGGCCTGCGGCAGTTGCGAGTACTGCCGGACGGGGTGGGAGACGCTGTGTGAGAGCCAGCAGAACGGCGGCTACAGCGTCAACGGCAGCTTCGGTTCGTACATGCTGGTGAACGCGGCCTTCGCCGCACGCATCCCTGACGGCGTCGACCCGGTCGAGGTCGCACCGATCCTGTGTGCCGGAGTCACTGTCTACAAGGGCCTGAAGGTGACGGATACGCGGCCGGGGCAGTGGGTGGCGATCTCCGGGATCGGCGGCTTGGGCCACGTCGCGGTGCAGTATGCGCGCGCTATGGGGTTGCGCGTGGTCGCGATCGACATCGACGACGACAAGCTGGCGTTGGCGGGCCGGTTGGGCGCCGAGGTGACGGTCAACGCAAAGACCGCCGACGTCGTGGCCGATGTGCAGGCGGCGACCGGCGGCGCGCACGGTGTGCTGGTCACCGCGGTGCATCCGCAGGCGTTCGGTCAGGCCATCGGATTGGCTCGCCGTGGCGGCACCATTGTGTTCGTCGGCCTGCCGCCAGGGGATTTCCCGGCACCGATCTTCGACATCGTGCTCAAGGGGCTCACAATCCGTGGCTCGATCGTCGGATCGCGCCAGGATATGGCCGAGGCGCTGGACTTCTTCGCCCGTGGGCTGGTCCATCCGACGGTCGAAACTGCATCACTCGACGACATCAACGAGGTGTTCGGCCGCATGGAACACGGCAAGATCGACGGCCGGGTGGTCATCGACTACCGATAGCCTCGGCGCCATACGCCCAGTGTCGCCTTGTGTTCGAGATTTCGTGAGAATCTCGAACACAAGCCAACGCTCGGCCCCCGCAACCGCGTTTTGACCTGCGCGTACAGCGGCCGGTAAGCTGCTCCGTTGGCGTGTGCTGCCCTCATGGGCAATCGGGCCCCGGGTCAATGTCGGTCGCCGGGAATCCCAGTGCACATGCCTGACCGGCACTCAACCCGAGAAGAGAAGGTAAGCACTGTGCCTACTTACACGCCGAAGGCGGGTGACACCACGCGTTCGTGGTACGTCATCGACGCCCAAGACGTGGTGCTCGGCCGGCTCG
This sequence comes from Mycobacterium venezuelense, assembly GCF_054919535.1. NCBI lineage: Bacteria > Bacillati > Actinomycetota > Actinomycetes > Mycobacteriales > Mycobacteriaceae > Mycobacterium > Mycobacterium venezuelense. The sequence goes on along the minus strand of NZ_JBONDW010000002.1, from coordinate 407,303 downwards.
CCGTCGAAGCAGCCAAGCTGCTGCGCGGCAAGCACAAGCCGACATTCACGCCCAACGTCGACGGTGGCGATTTCGTCATCGTCATCAATGCCGAGAAGATCGCCGTCAGCGGCGACAAGCTCACCAACAAGTTCGCTTACCGCCACTCGGGTTACCCCGGCGGTCTGCGTAAGCGCACCATCGGCGAGCTGCTGCAGAAGCACCCGACCCGCGTCGTCGAGAACGCGATCGTCGGCATGCTCCCGCACAACAAGCTCGGCCGGCAGATCCAGAAGAAGCTGAAGGTGTACGCGGGTCCCGATCATCCGCACGCCGCGCAGCAGCCGGTTCCGTTCGAAATCAAGCAGGTGGCGCAGTGACCGAAGTGACCGAGACCGACGTGACAGAGGTCGTGACCGAGGCCGCCGAACCGCGCGAGCCGGTCATCATCGACCGCCCCATCCAGACCGTCGGCCGCCGCAAGGAGGCCGTGGTGCGGGTTCGCCTGGTGCCCGGCACCGGCCAGTTCAACCTGGACGGCCGCACCCTGGAGAACTACTTCCCGAACAAGGTGCACCAGCAGCTGATCAAGGCCCCGCTGGTGACCGTCGATCGGCTGGAGCAGTTCGACGTCTACGCCCACCTCGATGGTGGCGGCCCCTCGGGTCAGGCAGGCGCCCTGCGCCTGGCGATCGCCCGTGCGCTGATCCTCGTGCAGCCGGAGGACCGGCCCGCCCTCAAGCGCGCCGGCTTCCTGACGCGTGACCCGCGTGCCATCGAGCGCAAGAAGTACGGCCTCAAGAAGGCCCGTAAGGCTCCTCAGTACAGCAAGCGCTGATCTGTTCAGCCTTATGCCGCCGAGCGTGGGATCACCCACGCTCGGCGGTTTTTTTATTGCTCGGGTATCGGCATTTTCAGTAATGATCTCCGCTGGCGGCCGAATTTGATGACTTCCTGTTCAGGGCGGTATTCGTCGAATAGCGAGCTAATTCGACTATCGATATTCGCTCGCGTTTTCGGCTGATCTTGGTTTGACATCGGGCGCGAATGTGAAAAACCCTGGGGTCGAGGCGGGGGCGTGGAAGCGCGTCCAGGCAGGCCGAATCTGCCGCCGGTGCGAGTCAGTCAGCTCGTTGGGGGACCGGACCGCTTCCTGACTGAAAGGGAGTAGTTGATGAAGAGCACTATCAAGCGAGTGACAGTCGGCGCCGCGTTCGGTGGGGCGCTGTTCCTGTCCGCCGGAATGGGCATCGCCAACGCTCAGCCGAATGACGGTCAGGTGGATCTCGCACTCGGCACCGCAGGGGTTCTCGAAGACGTGCCAATCGGCACGGCCGCCCAGATCGCCGCGGGCGTCTGCGACGGTGAGGTGGCCCAGGTGACAACGGTCGCGCAGAACGTCGACGCCAGCGGCTCGCAGCAGAATGTCTGCAACAACAACGTGGGCGCGGTCGAGTTCAAGCAGAACGAGGGCGCGCCGGCAGCGGGCGCAGCCGAACAGCCTGAGGGCGCGGCAGAGGGCGCCGAGGGCTCCGGTTCCGCCGAGGAAACCGAGACTGCTCCGACCGCCCCTGCCGAGGAAGGCAGTGGTGAAGGCAGCTAAGCCTCGCAGCTAGCCGAATCGCCGTCCGCACCCCGATGGGAGCGGGCGGCGATTTCGTTTGTCTCGATCCGGTACCGATTGGGCCGCGGCACGGTCGTTGACCTCGTCGGTTGTGTTTTGGACGGGAAATTATGAGAAGTTTAAGGGCATGGCTCGACTGTTCGGCACCGACGGCGTGCGCGGCGTCGCCAATCGCGATCTGACCGCGGAGCTGGCGCTGGCGCTCGGCTCAGCGGCTGCCCGGCGTCTCGGCAATGCCGCCGGACATGGGCGGCGGGTCGCCGTGGTGGGGCGGGACCCAAGGGCCAGCGGCGAGATGTTGGAAGCCGCGGTCATTGCCGGCCTCACCAGCGAGGGTGTCGACGCGCTGCGCGTCGGGGTCCTGCCGACACCCGCTGTGGCCTATCTGACCAGCGCCTACGACGCCGACTTCGGCGTGATGATCTCGGCATCGCACAACCCGATGCCCGACAACGGCATCAAGATCTTCGGTCCCGGCGGCCACAAACTCGACGACGCCACCGAAGACCGCATAGAAGAACTGGTCAACGCGGGGCCGGGCCAGCGGCCGACGGGCGCCGGAATCGGCCGGGTGGTCGACGCCGAGGACGCCCTGGACCGCTATCTGCGCCACGTGAGCAAGGCCGTCACTACCCGGCTTGAGGGGCTCACCGTCGTCGTCGACTGTGCGCACGGTGCCGCATGGGCGGCCGCGCCTCGCGCGTACCGGGCCGCGGGCGCCAACGTCATCGCGATCAACGCCGAACCCAACGGCCTCAACATCAACGACGGCTGCGGCTCCACCCACATGGAGGTGTTGCAGGCCGCGGTCGTCGAGCAGGGGGCTGATCTCGGCCTGGCTCACGACGGCGACGCCGACCGCTGCCTGGCGGTCGACGCGACCGGGCAGGTGATCGACGGCGACGCGATCATGGTGGTGCTGGCCCTGGCGTTGCAGGAAGCCGGCGAGCTGGCGTCCAACACGTTGGTGGCCACGGTGATGAGCAATCTCGGCCTGCATCTGGCCATGCGCGCGGCCGGCATCGAGGTCCGCACCACGAGCGTCGGTGACCGTTACGTGCTCGAAGAGCTGCGGGCCGGCGAGTTCTCGCTCGGTGGCGAGCAGTCCGGCCACATCGTGATGCCCGGCCTCGGTACGACCGGGGACGGAATCCTCACCGGCCTGCGGCTCATGTCGCGGATGGCCCAGACGCGCTCAACGCTGGCGGCGCTGGCGGCCCCGATGCAGACCCTGCCGCAGGTTCTGATCAACGTCGAGGTGGCCGACAAGGCGACCGTGGCGAAAGCTCCGTCGGTGCAATCCGCGGTGGCGCAGGCCGAAGCGGAACTCGGTGACACCGGACGCATTCTGCTGCGGCCGTCGGGCACCGAGCAGGTGGTTCGGGTGATGGTCGAGGCCGCCGACGAGAACACCGCACGCCAGCTCGCGGTGCGGGTTGCTGAATCCGTGAGCCATCAGCGCTAGTTCGGCGGAACCGGTTGGGCCGTGTCCGCGTCTAACCGGACATGGGAGTAGTTGACGCTGCCCGTATCGATGTCGCGGCACTGTTGGATGCGGCACGCCAGTACGAGGCCGCAGCAGATATCGTCGACGCCGCTGTCCGGACGCGGTTGAGCCGGCCGGCATTCGACGGTTCGGCCGCGGGGCAGGCGCACGTCGCGCACGGTGACGCGGTTCGCCTCGCTGTCGACGATCTGACCGAACCGCTGAACGAGTGGGTACGCGCGGCACGTGAGATCGCTGCCGTGCTGCGCACCTCGGCGGATCGCTACATCGCTGCCGACGGCCGTGCGGCGAGCCGGGTGGGCTGAGCGGTGGCGAGCACCGACACCACAGACCTTTTGGCGCCCGGCCGGCCGGCCGTCGACACCTTCGCCGAGTACGTGTGGGCCTGCCGGTTGCTCGGCTACCACCACCAGGACCTGACCGGCCACGCCCGTCAGCTGCACGAGTGGTATGACACCGAACAGGGATTGAACCTGCGGACGATCGACACCGAATGCACAGCGCTCACCGCGGCCGCGGCCTCGGCGGAGCCGGCATTGCAATTGCAGGACAGTCAGATTCGCGTGTTGTCGGAGAGTTGGCTCGGCAGTGGCGGGCGAGCGTCGAGCGATTTCCTGCAGCGCAACGGTGGCGCAGCACGACACGCCGTTGCCGCCCTGCGCGCGGCCGCGTCGACCCTGGCTCAGCTTTCCGATGAACTGCGGCAGGCCGTCGAGCGCAAAGTGACTCTCACGTTGCAGATCGAGGGTCGGCACAGCGCGCAGCGGGGTACGTGGCTGGGCGCGGCGCGGACGGTCACCACCGGACTGGGGGACCGGTCCATCGCCAGTGAACTCATCGACCAGCAGGTAAAACCGTTCGTGGACAACGAGATCGCGGGCGAGTGGCTGGCGGCGATGCGATCCTCGACCACCGCGGTGGCTGACGCCTACGATGCGGCCCTCAGCGCGCTGAGGTCCGGGCCGGTCCCGGTGTTCGAGATTCCCGGGGCGTTGGGCCCGGCATGGGCGCCCGCTGCCGCGGCTCGTGATGCCGCACCACGATCGGTCGGCATCGCGAGTGCTCCGACGGTGCCAGCCGGTTTCACTCCGGGCCTGGGCGGTGCACCGTCGTGGTCTCCGCCGCCCACTTTGTCAGCAGCAACACCGCCGGTGAGCCCGGCCGACGTGCCCGCGTCTGTTCCACCACCGGCACCGGTCGAGCCGGTGACGCCGCCTGGTCTAGGGCAGACGCTCGGCGCGGGATTGCCCGGTGCCGGCGGCGGTTTGCCCGACATGGGAGCAGGTTTGACGGGCACCGGTCAACAGTTGGCCGACCTGTTCGGCGGGCTGATCGGCTCTGCGGCTGAGGGGTTGCCCGGCGAGGATCCGCTTGGCGGTGAGCCGCCGGACCTCGACGACGAGGTGGCCGAGGACGCCGAGGATCCGGAGATCGACGATGAACCCGATGAAGATGACGAAGGGGAGGAGGACCCCGAGGACGCCGAGGATCCGGAGATCGACGATGAACCCGATGAAGATGACGAAGGGGAGGAGGACCCCGAGGACGCCGAGGACGCTGAGGACGAGCCCGTCGAGGAGGTTGAGGACGCGCCCGTTGGCCCACAAGAGGCGGAAAGCGTTGACCCACCGCAAGATCCGCCAGAACCCGTATCGACGGCGCCGCCGCTTGCCGAACCGCCCGCCCAGCCACTCGCTACGCCTGCGGCCGAAACGCCGTGCGAGATCGCGGCTGACGAGCTGCCGCAGGTCGGTCAGTGACCGATGACCACATCGGTCACATCAGTACCTCGAAGGATTTGGGTATGTGGTTTCAGAACGCGATATCGCCGGTGAAATCTGGACGACCCCGTCAGGAGTCGGTGCCGGATTCGCTCTCAGCGGAGTCGCGGTGTGTCCGTGATTTGCCGGCCGGCGATGTTGCGCGCGAGGTGGATTTGCGCTTGGTCACTCGATTGTCTTCTGCGGTGTCGCGCGTGGTCGAGCGGCGGTCATTGCCCACCTGAGCCAAACCGCGGAGCCGCTCTCCGGTCCCCAACGATTCGCGCACCACGGGCCGAGGTGTCGCTGCTCGCCGGACAGGCTTGGTCAGCTCTGGTTCAGATGCCTTGGCCGAGGACTTCGCTGACTTCGCGGTCCTCGGTGGAGCGGGTTCCTCGTCCACCGCTGCGGGCCCCGTCGGCGCTTCCCTCTTGGTTCGGGCCGAGGTCTCAATCGGCAAAACTGCTGCGGTAGTGGCATTTTCGCGGTTGTAGAAGAAGATCTGAATCTGCGAGATCACCCATGCGAGGCCCACGAACGCGACGACGACGGGCGCGAGGATCAACGCGGCAGCGGTGCTCGTGATGGTTGAGATCAACGCACGCCAATCAACACTCGCGGCCGCTGACGTGGCGTTGGTTGACGGTTCATCACTCGGTTGAGGGATTGCGGCGACCGGGTCGCCGAGTATCAACGGGGCCACCGGCACGGCGGCATACTCGGCGAAGGCTGCCGGTTGCACCGCACGAACTTCGGTTCTCGTGCTCTCGATGTCCGGCGGTACGGTCACCAGAGGCAATACGAGGGCGCCGGCGAGGGCGACCGATGTGGTTGCGTGACGCATGTGTCCGTCCTTCCGCTGTCTCGGATCATCGTCACGCTCGCGGCGGGGAAGGAATGAGGTAATGCCCTACTGCATTTTCGGTCGCGCCGCGGCGGTCCTACTCGATGGCGGAGCGTCAGATCGTGTCGTCGCGGCACGCGAGCGCGGCCGCAACGAATGCGTCGCGAACCGGATTGTCGACAGCCGCATTCCAGATCAGGGTGACGTGGCTGGGACGAAGATCGTCGATGGGCACCACCCGGACGTCGGGGCGCCGGTAATAGGCCGTCGTCGACCGTGGCAGGACGACGAACCCAACGCGTGCGGCAACGTGTTCGAGCTTGTCCTCGACGGTGCACACCGTGGCGCGCGGCGGCGCCCAGCGCTGCTCGGCAGGAGCCTGTGCCCGCCATTCCGGCAGTGTGGCGGGATCCTGCAGCAATAGTCGGTCGGTCAGGTCGGCCAACCGCACCGATGACCGCGCGGCCAGTGGATCGTCGGCGGGCAGGAGGGCGTCGAGTGGCTCCTCCAGCAGCGGTGCGGTGCCGAGGCCGTCGTGGTCGATCGGCTCGCGGGCGTAGACGACGTCGACCTCGCCGTCGCGGACCACCTCGACCTGCTCGTTCCAGCCGACCTGACGCACCACCGCGCGGCGGCCCGACCCGGCGGCTTCGAACGCTGTCGCGGCGGCGGTCGCCCGCAGCCCCGGCATCACCCCGACCGTGACCGTCACGGTGGGTGCCGCGACACGAGCCAGCCGCTGGCGCAGCGCTTTCGCTTCGTCGAGCACAACCTTGGCATCTTGCAGGAGTTGTGTACCCGCCGGGGTCAGCTGGGTGCCGCGGGAACCACGCGTGAACAGCTGAGCGCCGAGTTCGTCCTCGAAGGCCCGGATCTGGCGGGACAGCACTGGTTGCGCGATGTGCAGGCGATGGGCCGCGCGGCCGAAGTTCAGCTCTTCGGCGACCGCGACGAAGTAGCGCAGCTTGCGCAGATCGAGGTCGGTGCCACTCATACCTCAAGGGTATCGCCGGACGACGAAAAGAGTCTTGGACGAACCCGGGCGGTCGGTCGGACAGTGGAGACATGAACCTCAAGAACGCACGCGTCCTGATCATCGGCGGCACGTCGGGCATCGGCCTGGGTGTCGCGGCTGCCGTCGCCGACCGCGGTGGCGTCCCGATCGTGGTGTCGCGCAAGCAGTCCAGTGTGGACAGCGCACTGGCGGCGCTGCCCGACGATGCGCGCGGGTTCACCGTCGATCTCACCGACCCCGAGTCGTTGACCCGGCTGGCCGACGAGGTCGGCCCGATCGATCATCTGGTGTTCACCGCGGGCGAGGCGCTGGAGATGATCGGGTTCGACGATCTCACCGCCGAGGCGATCACCGGCTTCTTCGGTACCCGGTTCATCGGTCAACTGCAGGCCATCCGGGTCTTCGCGTCGCGCATCAGCGCGGGTGGCTCGATCACCCTCACGAGCGGCACGGCCGCCGAGAAGCCCGGATTGGGGATTTTGCCCACCGCGGTGTGCGGTGCCATCAACGCGATGACCCGGGCGTTGGCGATCGAACTGGCGCCGCTGCGGGTCAACGCCGTCGCGCCCGGCCCGATCGTGACGCCGCTGTGGTCGGCGTTGAGCGACGCCGACCGTCAGGCAATCGTCGAGCGGTACGTGCAACAGCTTCCGGTGGGGCGGATCGGTGAGCCCACCGACACCGCGTTGGCCTACGTCTACTTCATGGAACAGGAGTTCGGCACGGGCGTGGTGCTCACGGTCGACGGCGGCACGGTCCTGGTCTAACGCGTCAGCGACACCAATTCCGCGCAGAACCGGACGGATTCGGCGCTGTCGGTCGCCAGCGGGTGCACCAGCAGCGTCGTCACCCCGGCTTCGGCGTAGGCGGCCAGCCGCTCTTTGACGAAACTTTTCGGCCCGACCAGCGACACGTTGCGGACCAATTCGTCGGGCACGGCCTCTGTGGCTTCGGCCTTCTTGCCCGCGAGGTAGAGGTCTTGGATGCGGTCGGCCACCTCGCCGAACCCGTACCGGGTCGCGAGGTTGTGGTAGAAGTTCTTGCCTCGTGCACCCATGCCGCCGATGTAAAGGGCCAGTTGGGGTTTCGCCCACGCCAGCCGGTCCTCGACATCGTCGCCGATGGCCAGGCTTGCGCTCACCATGACATCGAGCGGACCGAGCGCCGCATCGCGTTTGGCGAAACCGGCGCGCAGCGCCTCGCCCCATACGTCATCGGCCTTCTCGGGGAAGTAGAACACGGGTTGCCAGCCCTCGGCGATCTCGGCCGTCAGCTCGACGTTCTTCGGTCCCAGGGCCGCGATGGTGATCGGAATACGTTCGCGCACCGGGTGATTGATCAGGTGCAGCGACTTGCCCAGGCCGGTCCCGCGGTCGGCGGGCAGTGGCAGTTGGTAGTACTTGCCGTCGTAGTCGACGTTCTCCCGGCGCCACACCTGCCTGCAGATCTCGACGACCTCGCGCGTGCGGCCGAGCGGGGCGTCGAACGGCACGCCGTGAAAACCCTCCATCACCTGCGGGCCCGAGGTGCCGATACCGAGGCGGAACCGTCCGTCGGACACGTAGTCGACCCCGGCCGCCGTCATCGCCAGCAGCGACGGGGTCCTGGTGTAGATCGGCACCACCCCGGTGCCCAGTTCGATGGTCGAGGTCTTGGCGGCCAGGTAGCCGAGTTGGCTGATCGCGTCGTAGGAGTACGCCTCGGCGACCAGCGCGATGTCGACGCCGACCTTCTCCAGTTCGACGACCTGGTCGGCGGCCTCCTTGAAGCCACCGGCATAACTCAGAAAGATGCCCGTCCGCATCACCGAGTTATATACCCAACCGGTTGGTTGGGTGCACTCAGGGCTTGAGTAGGGCGACGACCTTGTCTTCCAGCGCGACCGGATCCGCGTTGGGATCGGGTATCTGGGTGTGGGGCAGCTGGGCCTCGGGATCGGCGAAATCCTTGTAGGTCTTGTCACCGGCCAATGTGGCGAGCAGGTAGCCGGTCAGCAGGGCTCGCACGATCTTCTGGGTGCCGCGGTGGGCGCCGGGGAGGCCGAGGACACGGGCCAGCCTGCGTCCTTCCATCAGCCCGCCGGCCTTGATGTCGTCGACCGTGCGCAGCGTCGCGCCGTCCCAGGCCCGCGCGAGTTCGACGGCGTTCGAGCGCAGCGTCATGGGATCGCCCGGATCGGTCAGCACCAGGCCGGGCACCTGCAGCGTCGCGGCAGGCTGTTCGGCAGGCGGCTTGGTGACCGTGGGAAACAGGGCGGCGACGGCTCTGGGCTTGTTCGGCATACCGGCCGCGGCGAACACCGCCGCGGACGCGCCGAACCCGTGGCCGACGAGACCCCGCTTGGTGGGGTGGACGCTGATCTTGCCCGGCCCGAGCCGCACACCGCTCACGATGTCGAGCGTCGCGCCCAGGTCGAATGCGAGGTTGAGCACCGACGGGGCCAGCCCGGTCTCGGTGTTCGGCGCCGCGGCGACGATGCCCCAGGACGCCAGGTGCTCCAGCGTCTTGGTGTAGTTGTCGGACTTTGCCATCCAGTCGTGGGCGAACGCGACACCGGCCAGGTTCAGGCCGGATTCCGGGGTGTAGACGACACCCGGTACGCCGGCGAAAGCCAGGTCACCGCGCAATACGCGGTGCGGCCCGCGGCGGGTCAACGCAGCGAAGAGCTTCTTGGTGCTGGCCACCCGTTGACCGTAGCCCACACCTCGCAGAATCGGGCGCCAGGTAGGTGGTGCACTACCCTGGAGCCCTATGTGTGGAATCGTCGGCTACGTCGGGACGCGCCCGGCCCGCGACATCGTGGTCGACGCGCTGCGCCGCATGGAGTACCGCGGTTATGACTCCGCAGGTATCGCCCTGATCGACGGTCACGGCGGATTGACGGTGCGGCGACGCGCAGGCCGGTTGGCCAACCTCGAAGCGGCCCTCGCCGAGACCGACGACAACGTCCTGACCGGCAGCACGGGCCTCGGCCACACCCGGTGGGCGACGCACGGCAGGCCTACCGACCGCAACGCACACCCGCACCGCGACGCGGCAGGCAAGATCGCCGTCGTCCACAACGGCATCATCGAGAACTTCGCCGCCCTGCGCACCGAGCTCGAAGCGGTCGGCGTGGAATTCGCCAGCGACACCGACACCGAGGTGGCCGTCCACCTGGTGGCCCGGCAGTACACGCACGGCGACACCGCGGGCGATTTCACCGCGTCGGTGCTGAGCGTCCTGCAACGCCTCGAGGGCCACTTCACGCTGGTGTTCGCCAACGCCGACGATCCTGGGACGATCGTGGCGGCGCGCCGGTCCACCCCCCTGGTGCTCGGCGTGGGTGAGGGCGAGATGTTCCTCGGCTCCGATGTGGCCGCGTTCATCGAGCACACCCGCAACGCCGTCGAGCTCGGACAGGACCAGGCGGTGGTGCTGACCGCCGATGGCTACCGGATCAGCGACTTCTACGGCAACACCGATGTCGACTACCGCGAATTTCACATCGACTGGGACCTGTCGGCCGCTGAAAAGGGCGGCTACGACTACTTCATGCTCAAGGAGATCGCCGAGCAGCCCACGGCCGTCGCCGACACGCTGCTCGGGCATTTCGTCGACGGGCGGATCGTCCTCGACGAACAGCGGATGAGCGATCAGGAACTCCGCGAGATCGACAAGGTGTTCATCGTCGCGTGCGGGACGGCCTATCACTCGGGTCTGCTCGCCAAATACGCGATCGAGCATTGGACCCGGCTGCCCGTCGAGGTCGAGCTCGCGAGCGAGTTCCGTTATCGCGACCCGGTGTTGGACCGCAGCACGCTCGTGATCGCGATCTCGCAGTCCGGCGAGACCGCCGACACGCTCGAAGCCGTGCGGCACGCCAAGACCCAGAAGGCCAAGGTGCTGGCCATCTGCAACACCAACGGCAGCCAGATCCCGCGTGAGGCCGACGCGGTGCTCTACACGCGCGCCGGGCCGGAGATCGGTGTGGCCGCCACCAAGACGTTCCTCGCCCAGATCGCCGCCAACTATCTTGTTGGCCTGGCGCTGGCGCAGGCCCGCGGGACCAAATACCCCGACGAGGTCGAGCGCGAGTACCGCGAGCTGGAATCCATGCCGGATCTGGTTGGCCGCGTGCTGGCCGGCATTGCCCCGGTGGGCCAGTTGGCGCAACGGTTCGCACTGTCCTCGACGGTGTTGTTCCTGGGCCGCCATGTCGGTTACCCGGTGGCGCTGGAGGGTGCGCTCAAGCTCAAGGAACTCGCGTACATGCACGCCGAGGGCTTCGCGGCCGGCGAGCTCAAACATGGCCCGATCGCGCTGATCGATGAGGATCTGCCGGTGATCGTCGTGATGCCGTCGCCCAAGAACGCCCAGACACTGCACGCCAAGCTGCTGTCGAACATCCGCGAGATCCAGGCGCGCGGTGCCATCACAGTGGTCATCGCCGAGGAAGGCGACGACACGGTACGTCCGTACGCCGATCATTTGATCGAGATACCGGCGGTGTCAACGCTTTTCCAGCCGCTGCTGTCGACGATTCCGCTGCAGGTGTTCGCGGCCGGCGTGGCCCGGGCCCGCGGCTACGACGTCGACAAGCCGCGCAACCTGGCCAAGTCCGTCACCGTCGAATAGTCGTCTCTTGTTCACGTTCGGGGCCCCGCTCTGATGGACCTCGCGGTACCAGACGTCAACATCGCACCCCGGTGGAGCCGGGGCGACCTCGGGGCGTTCGTCAGCGCGGCGGCGTTCGACCACTTCCTCGCCACCTATCGCAACGGCATGGCCCAGCTGCCGGATTTCGAACTCTTCGACGTGCCAAGCTCATTCGGATCCGTGCGGGCCTACCGATTCAGCGGACCCGACGACGGTGCGCCGGTCGTGTTGTTGCCGGGCCGCAATGCGTCGACGCCGATGTATCTCACGAACCTCGGCCCGCTGCTGCAGCGGCGCACTGTCTACGGCATCGATCTGCTGGGCGAGGCCGGGTTGTCGGTGCAGCACACGAGGATTCGGCATGCCGAAGACCAGGCGCGGTGGCTCGACGAGGCCCTTGACGGACTCGGATTCGAGCGCGCACATCTGCTCGGGGTATCCATGGGCGGCTGGACAGCGGCGAACTGTGCGGTGCACCGGCCGCGCCGGATAGCGTCGATCACGCTGCTCGATCCCGTCTTCACGTTCGCGGGCGTGCCCCTCAAGCCGATGCTTGCCTCGGTCGCGCTCCTCGCGCCGGGGGTGCCCGAGAAGTGGCGACGCGGCGTGATGTCCTGGATATCCGGTGGGGCCGACATTGAGGCCGCAGAAACCGAGGCGGAGCTGATCGCGTCGGGTGCAAAGGATTTCGTGCTCCGCAACCCGATGCCGAAGTTGTTCACCGATGCGCAGTTGCGCTCACTCGACGTGCCGGTACTCGCGCTGCTGGCGGGGCGCAGCGTCATGCTCGACGCGCGGCGCGCCGCCGAGCGTGCCCGCCGTCTGCTGCCACACGGTCAGGTCGAGATCTGGCCCGATGCCTCTCACGCCATCAACGGCGAGTACCCGAACGAGATCGCCGAGCGGGCCGGCCGGATGTGGGACGACGTCGACGGCATCCGCCGAACGTGAACCTTGTGAGCGATATCAATACAGATCGTTCTTGTAATGGTCGTCGATGACCGCGTGCAGCGCACCGGCGAGGTCGCCGAGGTTCTCGCTCATCTTCGCAGCGCTTTCGGTGATGGTGAGGGTGTAGAAATCCCCGCCGAGGGTCACCGCTTCGGCGAGCCCGCGGCTGTCGCCCTCCCACAGCTTGGCCCGAATGACGGCCTTGCCGCATTGGCCGAACACTTCGCGAATCCGCACGATTGTCGCCAGCACCGCCGGTTTGCCGTCTGCGCTGAGCATTTCGAGTAGTTCGGGATCGTCGGTGACGAATGCGTCACCGTTCACCCGGATCACCTCGCGAAGGCCGGGCACGAAGAAGACAAGCCCAACTGCGGGATGACTGGTGATGTTCTCGTGAGTGTCGGCGAGCTTGTTGCCGGGCCGGTCGGGAATCGCGAGCGTCCACGGATCCAGAATGCGCACCGAACCCGGTGGGTCTCCCCGCGGACTGGTATCGAGCTGGCCGTCAGCGCCAACCGTGGACATGCAGAAGAATGGGCTGTGCGCGATGAACCGGGCGGAGAATTCGCCCAGTTTGGGTTCCTTCTTCTCCGCGATGAACCGTTCCGGGAAGCCGACGACCTCGCGGATGCGCTCCATCGTGATCGGCGCGTATGCGTCCGCGGCCGTGGTGTCAGTCGATTGCATCTCTGCCCTCACACGTCGAGAACGAGCCGTGGGGTTTGCGCACGCGAAACACATACGTACATGCGGTCATTCGCGGTTCGCTCGGTTTCGGAAAGAATGTCGTCGCGATGGTCGGGAACACCCCCGAGCACGCGGGTTTCGCAAGCTCCGCAAATCCCTGACCGGCACGACGACGGCACATTGACGCCGCCGGCTTCCAGTGCGGTAAGGATGCTCTGATCCTCGGAAACGGTGATGGTCTTGCTCGACGCCGCGCACACCACCTCCACCGGCCTGTCCGGCGTCGACGGTTTCGACCTTGGCTTGAAACGCTCGAGCTGCAGGCTGTCCGGCGGCCAGTGTGAGGTCGCGTCTTCAAGCGCGGCAAGCATCGTCGGTGGACCGCACGCGTATATCTTCACTCCGGCGCGGATGTGGGCGAACTGTTCGGCCATAGGTATCCGGCCGTCCGCGTCCGATGGAAAGAAGCTCACGCGGGAACCGTGCGCGCGAAGTTCGTCGAGGAACGGCATCGAGGCAGCGGTGTGCCCGCCATAGAGAAGCTTCCAGTCGAGACCCCAGGATTCGGCCTGACGGATCATCGGAATGATCGGCGTGATGCCGATGCCGCCGGCTACGAACACGTATGAATCGGCGCGTCGCAGTTCGAACGTGTTTCGCGGACCGGCAATCATCAGGCGCTGACCCGGCCGCAGGAACGCGTGCACATACTCCGAGCCGCCGCGGCTGGCACGTTCGCGCCGAACTCCGATCCGGTAGTAAGACCGCTCGCCGACCGGGCCGCACAACGAGTACTGGCGTCGGATGCCGGTCGGCAGCACCAGGTCGATGTGGGCGCCGGGATTCCAGGGCGGAAGAAGGCCACCGGCGGACGGCTGCAACTGCACGGACACGACGCCGTCAGCCTCCCACCGGAGCTGGCGCACGGCGACGCCGATCCCTTCGGTCACGTGACGTCCTCCGTTCCATTAACAATGTTAATTGCAGGTCAGAGCGTAGTGTTAACATTGTTAACGTGTCAACTGGGCATCGGGTCGCACTGGTGAACCTCAGTCCGGAACGAGTCGTGGCCGAAGCTCTGTCGCTCATCAACGAGGGCGGGTTGGAATCGCTGACGATGCGGCGGCTGGCTGACCGGCTGAACGCGCATCTGCCGACCATCTACCGGCTCGTCGACGGTAAAGACGCGCTGATGGACGAGATGGCGGAGACGATTCTCGCGAACGCTATGTCAGATTTCCCGCCGGACAGCACTGACTGGGCGACTCGGGTCAAAAGTCTTGCCGCAGGGCTGCGTTCGGCGTTATTGGCGCAACGTGACGGAGCCCGGATCGTCGGCGGAAACTATGCTGCCAAGAGTGCGAACCTGACCTACATCGACACGCTCGTCGGCTGTATGCAGGCGATCGGGTTGGTCGGCGACTCCGCGTTGTGGGCCGCCGGTGCGGTCTTCTGTTACGTATTGGGGGAGGTGCTTGAGCAGCAGGGTGCCACCGGTGGTGAGTTGGAGACGCTCGAGGGCGTGTTGCACGCCGGTAACTATCCGCACCTTGCGTCCAGCCCCGTCGAGCAATTACTCGACTTCGACGGACGGTTCGAATTCGGCCTGAATCTGCTGGTTTCGGGCATCCGATTCGGCCTGGACCCGGGGGCGTGACGGCGAGCCGCCGCCGAATGTGAACTTAATTGCGGGTTTTCGCCGGAATCTGACCAACAAGCTCACGCTCGGCGTTGTCGCCCAAGCCCATCGCCAGCCCGCACGCGATCAACCCGACACCGCACCACACCGCCACACCGGGGATATCTCCCGTCAGCGGGATGCCGATGACCGCGGCCGCGACCGGTGCCACGCCCGTCAACAGGCCGGCCCGCCCGGCGCCCAACCAGCGGACACACGTGTACCAGAGGATGAACGCGATCGCGGTGACGCCGATGGCGAGATAGCCGATCGCCAGCACTTCACCGACGTCGAAATGTGCTGCTGCGAACCAACCCTCGGTCGTCAGTGCGAGCACGCCGAATATGGCCGCCGCCAACCAGGTGGTGTGCACCGAAACGCCTGCCGGGCCGTGTGAGGCCAGAACCGGGACGGCCAGCAGTGTGAAGCCGGCCTCGCAGGCGAACACCACTACGGCCCAGGCCAGACCGATCGCATCGGCGCGGCCGAGACCTTCGACCACAACGGCACCCGCGCTCACCACCAGCGCCGCCACGAGGATTCGCGTGCGCGGCCGGTGGCCTTCCAGCAGGGGGCCGACCGTGGCCAGCGCAACGGGCACGCACGCGACGGCGACGGCCAGCACGGCTGGCTCGGCGTGCCGCGAGCCGTGCACGAGCGCCACGTTGAACAACACCAGGCCCGTCGCGGTGACGCCGAGCAGCCAGAGCCACTCCGCGCCACGAGGGCGCCGCAGTGGACGGCCGGTGAGGCGGACCCAGGCGAGCAACAACAGGCAGGCGATGGCGTAGCGCAGCGCTTGGGCGGTGTGCAGCGGCGCGTCGGCAAGTGCGCCGGACACCGCGACGCTGCCGCCGACGAACGTCATGCCGAGTGCACCGAACAGGCCGGCGCGGATAGGGCTGGACATCACCCCATGTTCGGCGCAGCATGGTTCATCAGACAGCACCAAGTTTGGACATATGTAATGGACCAAATGGCTCCGGGCGCGGATTTTCTGCAGCTCGACCCCGCTTCCGCGCCGGCACGTGGCCTCACGGGCTGGCTCGTGGATGCACTACGCGGCGCGATCGCCGACGGCCTGCTCACCCCGGGCGTTCGGCTGCCGGCCACCCGGATCCTGGCCGACGAGCTCGCGGTGTCCCGCGGGGTGGTCGTCGAGGCGTATCGCAGGCTGGCCGACGAAGGCCTGGTGAGCGGGCGCACGGGCGGCGGCACCCGCGTGCTGGCGCGACCCGTCCAGCCACCGCGACCCGCACGCACCGTCTCTCCCTCAGGTCGGCCCCGCCTCCCGCGGCCACGGCTGCCCGTCGGCGCGGGCATCGACCTCTCACCCGGCGTGCCCGACCTGTCGGCGTTCCCGCGCAGTACGTGGTTGCGGGCCGAACGGGCCGTGCTCGCGGAGACGTCGCAGGAAGACCTGGGCTACGGCGATCCGCGGGGGCATCCGCGGTTGCGGTCGGCGCTCGCGCCGTGGCTGGGCCGCACCCGTGGGCTGCGCATCGATCCCGATGACATCCTGATCGTCGCCGGGGTGGCACAGGCCGCCGCGCTCTTGGCGCAGCAGTTGCAGCGTGAAGGTATCGACACCATCGCGGTCGAGGATCCGGGCTCGCGCGGTGCCGTCGACGAACTGGAGTACTGGGGCCTGCGGGCCGTCCCGGTGCCCGTCGACGATGACGGCATCCAGGTGCACGCGCTGGCCGAAAGTAGTTCCTCCGCAGTATTTCTCACGCCGGCTCACCAGTTCCCGACCGGTGTCGTGCTCGGCCCGCGGCGGCGCCGTGAGCTGCTCGCGTGGGATGGCGAATTGGTGATCGAAGACGACTACGACGCCGAGTACCGCTACGACCGGGCGCCGGTCCCGGCACTGCACCCCTCCGCGCCGGACCGTATCGCCTACGCGGGCAGCACGTCCAAGAGCCTGGCGCCCGCGCTACGGCTCGGCTGGCTGGTTCCACCGCGGCGACGCTACGCCGACCTGGTGGCCGCCAAGCACGCCACCGATCTCGGCAGCCCGACCGTGCCGCAGCTCGTACTGGCGCGGTTGTTGGAGTCCGGCGAGTACGACCGCCACATCCGCCTGGTCCGCGCACGACACCGTGCCCGGCGTGATGCGTTGCTCGAAGCCTTGGCCGCGCTACCGGCGGCCAGGGTGACCGGGGTCGCCGCGGGCCTGCACTTGTTGGCCGTCCTGCCCGACAATGTCGACGACGTTGCGCTGGCCGACGAACTGCGCGACGCCGGTGTGTTCGTCCATCCGCTGTCGTGGCACCGGCGGCTGCCCGGAGCGCCGGGGTTGGTTCTCGGCTACGCCTCGCATCCGCCGGACCGGTTGCGTGAGGCAGGCGCGATCATCGCGCGGATCGTGGGTTGATCGGCCATCAAATCCTGACCCCACCGAGCAAACGCACGTAACCTGTTGACGCGCGGACACGACGAGCGGAATGGGAGCTGATGCGGCACTACTACTCCGCCGACGCGATCCGTGAAGCCGAGGCGCCACTGTTGGCATCGCTGCCCGACGGAGCCCTGATGCGCCGCGCTGCCTACGGTCTCGCGACCGCGATCGGGCGCGAGCTGAGGACGCGTACGGGCGGGATCGCGGGCCGGCGAATCTGTGCCGTGGTGGGCTCTGGCGACAACGGTGGTGACGCGCTGTGGGCAGCCACCTTCCTGCGCCGCAGGGGAGCGGCGGCCGACGCCGTGCTGCTCAACCCGGATCGCACCCACCCCGAATCGCTCGCGGCGTTTCGGTCCGCCGGCGGCCGCATCGTACAAAACATCGATGCGGCAACCGATCTGGTAATCGACGGCGTGGTGGGTATCTCCGGGCGCGGCCCGTTGCGCCCGAACGCGGAGGCGGTGTTCGCCACCAACACCGCACCGGTCGTCGCGGTCGACATCCCCAGCGGCATCGACGTGCACACCGGCGCGGCCGACGGCCCGTACGTGCACGCGGCTGTCACCGTCACCTTCGGCGGGCTCAAACCCGTACACGCGCTGGGCGAATGCGGCCGCATCGAACTCGTCGACATCGGACTCGACCTGGCGCGCACCGACCTCATCGGATTCGAGGCGGCCGACGTCAAGGCCCGCTGGCCGGTGCCAGGGCCGCGCGACGACAAATACACCCAGGGTGTCACCGGCGTGCTGTCCGGTTCGGCGACATATCCGGGAGCGGCGGTACTGAGCACCGGCGCCGCCGTCGCCGCCACGTCCGGCATGGTGCGCTATGCCGGAAGCGCTGCCGCGCAAGTGCTTTCACACTGGCCCGAGGTGGTCGCCGCACCGAGTCCGCAGGAAGCCGGCCGGGTGCAGGCCTGGGTCGTCGGGCCCGGGCTCGGCACCGACGACACCGCGAAGGCCGCGCTGCGGTTCGCGTTGGAATCCGACCTGCCGGTGATCGCCGACGCCGACGCACTGACCTTGCTGGCAGCCGATTCCGGCCCGGTCGCGGGCCGCAGCGCGCCGACCGTCCTGACGCCGCACGCCGGGGAATACCAGCGGCTGGCCGGCAAGCCCGTCGGCGACGACCGCGTCGCCGCGACGCGTGACCTCGCCGCGCGGCTCGGCGTGACGGTGCTGCTCAAGGGCAACGTCACCGTCATCGCGCAGCCCGGTGCGGCAACGTATCTCAACCCGGCCGGACAGTCGTGGGCCGCGACTGCGGGCTCCGGCGACGTGCTGTCCGGAATGATCGGCGCGCTGCTGGCGGCCGGCCTGCCGTCCGGAGAGGCCGCCGCGGCCGCGGCGTTCGTACATGCCCGCGCGGCCAATCTGTCGGCTGCCGACCCCGGTCCGAATCCGGCGCCGACCTCGGCATCACGCATCCTCGCCCACGTCCGCGGCGCGATCGCGGCCCTGTAACGAAGTCCGAAAGGTTGTCATGTCGCACAAGCACTCTCGCGGTCCGCATGTCTCGCCGGCTTACACCGGACGGTTGGCCATGGCCCCGGTTCCGTCACTACGCCTGCCGGATGAAGCCATGGATCCGGCGGCGGCATACCGCTTCATCCATGACGAGCTGATGCTCGACGGCAGCTCGCGCCTGAACCTCGCGACCTTCGTCACCACGTGGATGGACCCCGAGGCCGAGAAGCTGATGGCCGAGACGTTCGACAAGAACATGATCGACAAGGACGAGTACCCCGCCACCGCCGCGATCGAGGCCAGGTGTGTGTCGATGGTCGCCGATCTGTTCCACGCCGAAGATCTGCGCGACGACGATCCCGCCAGCGCCGTCGGAGTGTCGACCATCGGGTCGAGTGAGGCCGTGATGCTGGCCGGGCTCGCGATGAAGTGGCGCTGGCGCGCCAAGGTGGGCGGCGAGAAGGGCGATGCGTGGAAGGGCCGCACGCCGAACCTCGTGATGGGCGCCAACGTTCAGGTGGTGTGGGAGAAGTTCTGCCGGTACTTCGACGTCGAGCCGCGGTATCTGCCGATGGCCGAGGGCCGCTACGTCATCACACCCGAACAGGTGCTCGAGGCGGTCGACGAGGACACGATCGGCGTCGTCGCGATACTCGGCACCACCTACACCGGCGAGCTGGAGCCGATTGCCGAAATCTGCGCAGCCCTGGACAAATCCGCTGATGACGGCGGCCATGACGTGCCCGTGCACGTCGATGCGGCCAGCGGCGGATTCGTCGTCCCCTTCATCCACCCCGATCTCGAGTGGGACTTCCGGCTCCCGCGGGTGGTGTCGATCAACGTCAGCGGCCACAAATACGGGCTGACCTATCCCGGCATCGGGTTCGTGGTGTGGCGCAACAAGGAACACCTGCCCGAAGACCTGGTCTTCCGGGTGAACTATCTCGGCGGTGACATGCCGACGTTCACACTGAACTTCTCGCGGCCGGGCAACCAGGTGGTGGGCCAGTACTACAACTTCCTGCGGCTCGGCCGGGCCGGATACACCCAGGTGATGCAGTGCCTGTCGCAGACCGCGCGGTGGCTGGGTGACGAACTGCGAGACAGCGAGCATTTCGAGCTGATCACCGACGGTTCGGCGATCCCCGTCGTCAGCTTCCGGCTCAAGGGCAACCCGGGCTACACCGAATTCGACGTGTCCCAGGCCCTGCGCGCCTACGGCTGGCAGGTACCGGCCTACACCATGCCCGAGGGCGCCACCGACGTCGTCGTACTGCGTGTGGTGGTGCGAGAAGGCTTCTCGGCGGATCTGGCCCGTGCGCTCAAGGACGACACCATCACGGTGCTCAAGCACCTCGACGAACTCAAGCCGGGTGGGCAGTTCGACGAGGTGCAGCCGTTCGCGCACTAGCCTGGGCGGCGTGCTGCTGTGGATCAACGGGCCGTTCGGTGTCGGCAAGACCCAGACGGCGTTCGAACTGCACCGCCGGCTGAGCGGCAGCGTCGTCTGCGATCCCGAATTCGTCGGGTACGGGCTGAACCGCACGATGCCGCGGCAGTTGCGGCGTGACTTCCAGGATCTGCCGGCGTGGCGGCAAGGCGTGTTCGAGGTACTCGACAGCACCCTGCGGCAGTACGACGGGCCGGTGATCGCGCCGATGACCGTCATCGAACCGCGCTACTTCGCCGAGACCGTGGGCCGCCTGCGCGACGTCGGCCACGACGTGTTCCATTTCGCGCTGCTGGCGAGGCGCGAGACGGTGTTGAACCGGTTGAGCGATCGTGGCCTCGGCTTCGGGGGACTGCTGCGCCACGCCGGCAAGCAGGACGCCATGCTCCGCCGGGAAGCATTCGCGGTCGAACGGCTGGACCGCGGCCTGCAGAATCTGACGCGCCCCGAGTTCGCCGACCAGATCTGGACCGACAACCTGGGGATACCCGAGGTGGCCGAGCGCATCGCGGGGATCGCCGGGGTGTCGTTGGCACCGAACACCGAGGGTGCGGTGCGGGCGCGGCTGCGTCGCGTCGCCGTCACTCTGCGCCACATCCGGCTCTGAGACCGAGCGCCGAACCGCCCTGCCACACCGCTCTGGGACAATGGGCGACGGTGATATGACGATGCAGACGACCGAACTCACGACCGCGCTCACGCCGCACGCATCGGCGCAGGCAGTCGTCGATCTTGGTGCCATCGAGCACAACGTGCGAGTCTTGCGCGAACACGCAGGCACCGCGCGGGTGATGGCGGTGGTCAAGGCCGATGGTTACGGCCACGGGGCCATGCAGGTCGCGCAGGCCGCGCTCGCCGCGGGAGCGGCCGAAATCGGCGTCGCGACCATCCCGGAGGCGCTGGCGCTGCGCAACGGCGGCCTTACGGCGCCGGTACTGGCCTGGCTGCACCCGCCTGGGACCGACTTCACCCCGGCCGTCGCGGCGGACGTCGAGGTGGCCCTGTCGTCGCTGCGGCAGCTGAACGAGCTCCTTGCGGCGGTTAAGCACACCGGCCGGACAGCGACGGTGACGGTGAAGGCCGACACCGGGCTGAGCCGCAACGGGGTCAGCGCGGCCGACTATCCGGCGATGCTGACCGGGCTGCGCCGTGCGCAGGCCGATGGTGCCATCCGGCTGCGTGGCCTGATGAGCCACCTTGTGCACGGCGACGACCCGGAGAACCCGTTCAACGATCTGCAGGGACAGCGCCTGACCGAGATGCGCGCATATGCCCGCGATCAGGGCGTGGCGTTCGAGGTCGCGCATCTGTGCAACTCGCCTGCCGCGATGACCCGGCCGGACCTGACGTACGACATGGTGCGACCGGGCATCGCCGTCTACGGCCTGAGCCCGATCCCCGAGCGCGGTGACATGGGATTGCGGCCCGCGATGACGCTGAAATGCCCGGTGGCCCTTGTGCGTTCGGTGCGGGCCGGCGACGGGGTCTCCTATGGGCATGTGTGGGTGGCCGATCGCGACACCACGCTCGCGTTGCTGCCGATCGGGTATGCCGACGGCGTCTACCGCTCGTTGAGCGGGCGGATCGACGTGCTGATCAACGGCAGGCGTCGCCGCGCGGTCGGGCGGATATGCATGGACCAGTTCGTCGTCGACCTCGGGCCGGACGCCGCCGATGTCACCGAGGGTGACGAGGCGATCCTGTTCGGTCCCGGCACCCAGGGGGAACCGACCGCGCAAGACTGGGCCGAGCTGCTCGACACCATTCATTACGAGGTCGTCACGAGCCCACGCGGCCGCGTCACCCGCACCTATCTGCCGGCAGGTCACAACCGTTGAGCGGCAACGCACGCTGGCTCGCGGGCGCGGCCGGGCTGACGGCTGTCGGCACGGTGGCAGGCGTGTCGGTCGCGCGCTCCCTCGCCCGCCGTGTCGGCCTCGAGGACCCGTACGCCGGTGAGGATTTCGAGCTGCTCGACGCGGACCGCAGTTCGGTGGTGACGACGTCGGACGGCGTGCCGCTCGCGGTGCGTGAGGTCGGGCCTGCCGATGCCCCGCTGACCGTCGTGTTCGCCCACGGGTTCTGTCTGCGCATGGGAGCCTTCCACTTTCAACGCGCCCGGCTGGCCGAGCAGTGGGGCCCGCAGGTCCGCATGGTGTTCTACGACCAGCGTGGCCACGGCCAGTCCGGTGAGGCGCCGCCGGACACGTACACCGTCGAGCAGCTGGGCCGCGACTTGGAAACCGTTCTGGCGGTAACCGTTCCGAAGGGTCCGGTCGTACTGGTCGGCCACTCGATGGGTGGCATGACCGTGCTGTCTCACGCCCGCCAGCACCCGCGGCGCTACGGGTCGCGGATCGTCGGTGCGGCACTCATCGCGTCGGCCGCCGAGGGCGTCAACCGGTCACCGCTCGGCGAGATTCTGCGCAATCCGGCCCTGGAGGCGGTACGGTTCGCCGCCCGGTACGCACCTGGGCTTGTGCACCGCACGCGGGGCGCCGCGCGATCGCTGATCGCCCCCATCCTGCAGGCGGCCTCGTTCGGCGACGAGAAGATCAGCCCGAGTGTGGTGGCGTTCTCCGGGCGGATGATGCACGACACCCCGATCACGACCCTGGTGGAGTTCCTGCATGCGCTCGAGGTGCACGACGAAACGGCTGCCCTGAAGGTCCTGGCCAGAATTCCCACGCTGATCGCCTGCGGTGACCGGGATCTGCTCACTCCGATGGAATACTCGAAGGCCATGGCAGAGCAGCTACCAAAGTCGGAGCTGGTGATCGTCGGGGGAGCCGGCCATCTGGTGCAGCTTGAGGAGCCCGAGGTGATCGACGACGCGCTCGTCCGTCTCGTCGAGCGGGCCACCCCGTCCAAACTGGTGACGCTCGCCCGGCGCGTGCGAGATCGGGTCCGGCCCAATGGCTGAGCGCACAGGCGGCAGCGCCGAACTGCCCACCGCCGAGGACACCATCGCGCTAGGGGCGAGCCTCGGCGATGGGCTGCAAGCCGGTGACGTGGTCGTGTTGTCCGGACCGCTTGGTGCGGGAAAAACGGTGCTGGCCAAGGGAATCGCCCAGGCGATGGACGTGGACGGGCCCGTCGTGTCACCGACATTCGTGCTGGCCCGGGTGCACCGCGCGCGGCAGGCCGGCCGCCCGGCCATGGTGCACGTCGACATGTACCGGCTGCTCGACCATCCCGGCGCCGACCTGCTCGGTGAACTCGACGCGCTCGACCTCGACACCGATCTCGACGACGCGGTGGTGGTCGTCGAATGGGGCGAAGGCCTGGCCGAGCGGCTCTCCGAACATCACCTCGACATCCGCATCGAACGCGATTCTGCGACCGACGTGCGCACCGCGATCTGGCAGTGGAGCACGCCATGACTCAGCTGATCCTGACCATCGACACAGCCACCCCGGCTGTCACCGCAGGCGTGGTCCGTCGGGCCGGCGACGGTTCGGTGACCGCACTCGCCGAGCGGGTGACCGTCGACGCCCGCGCACACGCCGAACAACTCACCCCCAATGTGCTCGGCGCGTTGTCCGACGCCGGGGTCAGTGTCGAGGACCTCGACGCGGTCGTCGTCGGCTGCGGGCCAGGACCATTCACCGGGCTGCGGGTCGGTATGGCAAGTGCGGCGGCTTTCGGTCACGCCCTTGGCGTCCCGGTGCACGGCGTGTGCAGTCTCGACGCGATCGGCGGGCGCACGACCGGCGACGTACTGGTGGTCACCGATGCGCGCCGCCGCGAGGTGTATTGGGCCCGTTACCGCGACGGCGTGCGCGTCGACGGTCCCGCGGTCAACTCGCCGGCCGACGTCCGTGCCGATGCGGCGGCAGTCGCCGGATCGCCCGAGCACACCGTGCTGTTCGAACTGCCCGTGCTGGAGGCGGTGTACCCGACGCCTGCCGGTTTGGTCGCAGCCGTGGCTGATTGGGGCGCGCCCGCGCCGCTGGTGCCGCTGTATCTTCGCCGGCCCGACGCCAAACCCTCGGCCGCGGTGCGGAAATGACGATCGTGTATGACGCGCTCACCCGCTCCGACGCCGACCGCTGCGCGGAGTTGGAGTCGCAGCTGTTCGCCGGTGACGATCCGTGGCCGGCGCGGGCGTTCCTGGCCGAGTTGGCCGCCAATCACACGCGCTACATCGCCGCGCGCAGTGACGGCAGGCTTGTCGGCTACGCCGGCATCGCGCGGCTGGGCCGGATGCGCCCGTACGAGTACGAGATCCATACCATCGGCGTCGACCCGGACTTCCAGGGCCAGGGAATCGGCCGCCGCCTGCTCGACGACATGCTCGAATTCGCTTCCGGAGGAACGGTTTTCCTCGAAGTCCGCACAGACAACGAACCGGCGATCAAACTGTACGAGAGCGCCGGATTCGTCAACATCGGCCTGCGCAAGCGGTACTACCGGGCCAGCGGAGCCGACGCCTACACCATGCAACGCCTGCCCCAGGAGGGCTCGACATGATCATCCTGGCCATCGAAAGCTCGTGTGACGAAACGGGAGTCGGCATCGCCGATCTCGCCGACGACGGCACGGTCAGCCTGCTTGCCGACGAGGTCGCCTCCAGCGTCGACGAACACGCCCGGTTCGGCGGCGTCGTGCCGGAGATCGCGTCCCGCGCCCATCTCGAAGCGCTCGGCCCCACCATGCGCCGCGCCCTCGACGCCGCGGGCATCGACAAACCCGACGTCGTCGCCGCGACCATCGGGCCGGGGCTCGCCGGTGCGCTGCTCGTAGGTGTGGCCGCGGCCAAGGCCTACGCCGCTGGCTGGAACGTGCCGTTCTATGCCGTCAACCACCTCGGCGGGCATCTGGCTGCCGACGTGTACGACCACGGCCAACTGCCGGAGAGCGTGGGCCTGCTGGTGTCGGGCGGGCACACGCATCTGTTGCATGTGCGGTCGCTGGGGGAGCCCATCGTCGAGTTGGGCAGCACGGTCGACGACGCGGCCGGGGAGGCCTACGACAAGGTGGCGCGGCTGCTCGGGCTCGGCTACCCGGGCGGCAAGGTCCTCGACGATCTGGCCCGCACGGGTGATCGCGATGCCATCGTGTTCCCGCGCGGGATGACCGGGCCGCGCGACGATCCGTACGCATTCAGCTTCTCGGGTCTCAAGACCGCCGTCGCACGGTATGTCGAGGCCAATCCCGATGCGGCGCAGGCCGATGTGGCGGCCGGCTTCCAGGAGGCGGTCGCCGATGTGCTCACCGCCAAGGCCGTCCGCGCCGCGACCGATCTCGGCGTCTCCACCCTGCTGATCGCCGGAGGCGTGGCGGCGAACTCGCGTCTGCGTCAGCTTGCCGAAGAGCGATGTGCGGCAGCAGGTTTGACACTGCGCGTCCCGAGGCCCCGGTTGTGCACCGACAACGGTGCGATGATCGCGTCGTTCGCCGCACACCTGATCGCCGCGGGCGCGAAGCCGTCGCCCCTGGACGCGGCCAGCGATCCGGGACTGCCGGTGGTCAAGGGCCAGGTGGCGTGAGATGACGATTGCGGACAAGCTGGCGATCACCGAGCTGCTGTATCGCTATGCCGAGCTGATCGATGCCGGCGACTTCGACGGCGTCGGCAAGCTGCTGAGCCGCGCCACGTTCGCCGGCACGGCGTCGCACTCGACGTCGGGGGAGCAGGCCATCGCGAAACTGTTCGCCGCGACCACCCGGCGCTATCCCGACCACGGGAACACCCCGCGGACCCGGCACCTCGTGCTGAATCCGATCGTCGATGTCGACGGTGCACAGGCACGGGCTCGCTCGACGTTCGTAGTGGTGCAGAACGCCGATACCGTGCCGCTACAGCCGATCGTGGTGGGCCGATACTTCGACGCGTTCACCCGCGACGAGCAGGGCTGGTTTTTCACCGAACGCAAGGTGGACGTCGAGATGGTCGGGGATGTATCGGCGCACCTCACGCTTGATCCGAGCGCGTTCGGCGGGTAATCACGGGCCAACCTTGAGTGCTAGCACTCGCATGTATAGAGTGCTAGGTGGCACGCGGCCAACCCCAGCGCCGGCACCCGCGACGACGGAGCGAGGGCACGGGCGCATGCCGAACACCTGGTAACCGGCATCTGGGAAACTCCCCGGATCCACACCCCAACAAGTGGAGGGCTCCATCGTGGCGAGCGTGAACATCAAGCCACTCGAGGACAAGATCCTCGTTCAGGCCAACGAGGCCGAGACCACGACCGCTTCCGGTCTGGTCATCCCCGACACCGCCAAGGAGAAGCCGCAGGAAGGCACCGTCGTCGCAGTTGGCCCCGGCCGCTGGGATGAGGACGGCGAGAAGCGGATCCCCCTGGACGTTGCTGAGGGCGACACCGTCATCTACAGCAAGTACGGCGGCACCGAGATCAAGTACAACGGCGAGGAGTACCTGATCCTGTCGGCCCGCGACGTGCTGGCTGTCGTCTCCAAGTAAAAGCACCCGTGTCCCGCCCCGGAGATCCCCGTGCCAACACGGGTGGTTTCCGGGGCGGTATGCGTATCAAGGAAAGACATCTATGAGCAAGCAGATTGAGTTCAACGAAACTGCGCGGCGTGCCATGGAGGCTGGTGTCGACAAGCTCGCCGACGCGGTCAAGGTGACCCTTGGCCCGCGCGGCCGGCACGTGGTGCTGGCCAAGGCCTTCGGCGGTCCGCAGATCACCAACGACGGTGTCACCATCGCCCGCGAGATCGATCTCGAGGATCCGTTCGAGAACCTCGGCGCGCAGCTGGTGAAGTCGGTGGCCACCAAGACCAACGACGTCGCCGGTGACGGCACCACCACCGCAACGGTGCTCGCACAGGCGCTCGTCAAGGCGGGCCTGCGCAACGTCGCTGCCGGTGCCAACCCGATCGCGCTCGGTTCGGGTATCAGCAAGGCCGCCGACGCGGTCAGCGAGGCACTGATCGCTGCCGCGACCCCGGTCTCGGACAAGACCGCCATCGCCCAGGTCGCCACGGTCTCCTCGCGTGACGAGCAGATCGGTGAACTGGTCGGCGAGGCCATGACCAAGGTCGGCCACGACGGCGTCGTGACGGTCGAGGAGTCCTCGACCCTCAACACCGAGCTGGAGATCACCGAGGGCGTCGGCTTCGACAAGGGCTTCCTGTCGGCCTACTTCGTCACCGACTTCGATTCGCAGGAAGCGGTGCTCGAAGACGCGCTGGTGCTGCTGCACCGCGACAAGATCAGCTCGCTGCCCGACGTGCTGCCGCTGCTGGAGAAGGTGGCCGAGTCCGGCAAGCCGCTGCTGATCATCGCCGAGGACGTCGAGGGCGAAGCGCTCTCGACCCTGGTGGTCAACTCCATCCGCAAGACGCTCAAGGCCGTCGCCGTCAAGGCGCCGTTCTTCGGTGACCGCCGCAAGGCGTTCCTCGAAGACCTCGCCGTCGTGACCGGCGGTCAGGTCGTCAACCCCGACGTCGGCTTGCTGCTGCGTGAGGTCGGCCTCGACGTGCTGGGCTCGGCCCGCCGCGTGGTGGTCACCAAGGACAGCACCGTGATCGTCGACGGCGGCGGCTCCGCCGATGCCGTCACCGATCGCGTCAAGCAGCTGAAGTCCGAGATCGAGACCACCGACTCCGACTGGGATCGCGAGAAGCTGCAGGAGCGGCTGGCGAAGCTCGCCGGCGGCGTTGCGGTGATCAAGGTCGGTGCCGCCACCGAGACCGATCTCAAGAAGCGCAAGGAAGCGGTCGAGGATGCGGTCGCGGCGGCCAAGGCCGCTGTCGAGGAGGGCATCGTCACCGGCGGCGGCGCCGCGCTCGTGCAGGCTCGTGCGGGGCTCGACAAGCTGCGCGGTGAGCTCTCGGGCGACGAGGCGCTGGGCGTCGGGGTGTTCGCCTCGGCACTCTCGGCTCCGCTGTACTGGATCGCCACGAACGCCGGGCTCGACGGTTCGGTCGTGGTGAACAAGGTCAGCGAGCTGCCCGATGGGCAGGGCTTCAACGCCGCGACGCTGGAATTCGGTGACCTGGTCGCCGCAGGCATCGTCGACCCGGCCAAGGTGACCCGCTCCGCGGTCCTCAACGCCGCGTCGGTCGCCCGCATGGTTCTCACCACCGAGACGGCTGTCGTCGACAAGCCGGCCGAAGAAGAGGATCACGGCCACGGCCATCACGGCCACGCGCACTAGGTTCCGCTGACGAGACACCCCCGGTCCGATTGGGCCGGGGGTGTTTTCGTGAAATAGCGGTGGGGCTCCCGTATGTTGGCCGCGTGAGCGAGGACGAGCCGATCAGCGACGCCGAACTCAGCGCAATGCTTGACCGCGCGGACTCGGCGAGCAAAGCACCCTGGGAAGCGTTCATCGAAGGTCCCGGTGACAGCTTCTCGAGCTTCATCCGTGTCGGCGGTTTCGACGACGATGAAGAGGACATGTACGTATCTCGTGACAAGGCCGCCGCGAGCGATGCCGACCTCAACTTCATCGCAGCGGCGCGACAGGATGTGCCTCGGCTGGTCGCTGAGATCAGGCGGTTGCGTCACGAACTGGCACAAGCAACGGGCGGCGCGTAGATGCCGTTGCGTCTCCGTCAGCTCTAGATGCCTGCTCGGCCGCTTTTCGGCCACCGGCGTTCATGTTCGAGGAACCACTCAGCGGCGAGCCGCGCAAGTTCGGCGCCTGATCGGTTCGCAGCAGACAGACAGATGCCGTCAGGGCCAGCGACGTCGACGCCGGCTGCTTCAGCCCGCATCCCGTCATCGCCGTTCAGACACCTCGGGCTCCAGCCACCGCGGAGGCCCGCAGTATCGACGTCCAGCCGCAGGGTGTCGACGATCCAAGGCCCTTCACAGAAGTCGCGCGATACGCACAGCCACGGAGTGCAGTCGTCGTCCTCGCGTAGCCAATAGTCCAATCCGGGAACCAACGCTTCGAGCTCCGTTTCGAACTCCAGTTCCGACGGAGTCGAATCCCTGCTGCACATGCCGTCATAGTCGATGCCTTCGCTCTTGCTCGCAACTCAGTTGTTGACGGGGGATCGCCGAGCGTGGGCCCTATGCACAGCATCGGCTCGAAAACCGTGCATAGGGCTCACGGTGGCGGTGTTCTGCTCCTGGCGTTTTCGGCGTGCCCAACTCACTCAAGGATGAGATCGGCTGCGCGCCAAGCCATCGCCATCGCCGGACCGTTGAGGTTGCCCGACACCATCGTGGGCATCACTGAGCAATCGACGACTCGTAGATTGTCAACTCCGCGTACGCGCAGTGCGGAGTCCACGACGTCATCGTCCGCGGGGCCCATCGCACAAGTTCCGACGGCGTGGTAGCCGCAATAGCCCTCGTCGAGCGCGGCATCGAGGATGGCCTGGTCGGTGACGACTGCGGGGCCCGGCCGGGTTTCGGCGACGAGGTGGTCAGCGATAGGTGGCTGTGTGAACAACTGGCGCATGGTGCGGAACAGCGCCGCGCCCGTCGTGCGGTCATGCGCGGTGGCGAAGAAGCACGGGTCGATGTCCAACGGCGCGCCCGGATCGGAGGATGTGATGGCGACCGATCCTTTGCTATCAGGACGCAGGATGTACCCGATGGCCTGAATCCCGGGCTCACGCTCGACCGTTGGTGCTTTCCCCGGCTGAAGTGGCGCCAAAGAGAATGGGGCCATGAGTATTTGGGCATCTGGGCGCGCGAGTTCGGGTGAGGTCTTGAAGAATGCGGCGACGTCAAATGCGGCACCCGCGAGTGGACCGCGCTTGGTCGCCAGGTATTTGGCGGTGGTAATCGCCTGACGCAGCGGCGTGCTGAGATCCCGGTTGTAACCGATGGGCCGGTCGAGCCGGAACTGGATGGCAAAGCAACGGTGTTCGCGCATGCGGCGTCCGACGTTGGGGCTGTCGGCGATCGTGTCGATACCAAGGCTTCGGAGCGACGAACGATCGCCCACACCGGACAATTGCAGTAGTTTCGGCGTCGAGATGCTGCCGAGGGACAGGATGACTTCACGCCGGGCGGTGTAGCTGACCGTGGTACCCCGCGACGTGACGCCATCCACGCCGATCGCCCTGTGCCCTTCGAACAGCACGCGATTGACGGTGGTGTCGGTGGCGACGACGAGGTTCGCGCGGTGGGTGACCGGGTGGAGAAACGCGTGCGCGGCGCTGACCCGACGACCGTTCTTGATGGTTCGGGGTGCGGGGCCGATCCGTTCGGCGTCGCTGGTGTTGATGTCGTCGGTTGATGACCAGCCTAGATTCGTGCCTGCGGAAACGACGTCATCGCAGATTTGCGGCCGGTGGGTGTCGATCGAAATGCCCAGTGGCCCTTCCGATCCGCGCATCGGTCCGGCACCGAGCTCGTGATTCTCCATGGCGCGGAAGATGGGGAGGATGTCACTCCAGCCCCAGCCGGGATTGCCCAGTGCCGCGATCGCGTCGTAGTCGGCGGCGCTGCCACGGTTGTAAACCATTCCGTTCACGGAACTCGATCCGCCCAGGGTCTTTCCGCGCACCCAGTGTTCGGCGACCCGGGAAGGGCCGATAGGCCGGACCGGGTACTGCCACGTGATCTTTGGGTTTCCCAGTATTTTGCCGACTCCTTTGGGAGTCGCGATCATCGGGCTTCGGTCCCGTCCGCCTGCCTCGATCAGAAGGACGCTGGTCCGGGGATGTTCGGAGAGTCGGTTGGCGAGAACGCAGCCCGCCGAACCGGCACCGACGATGATGTAGTCGAAAGCTGTCATAAGGCACGCATTTCGTGGGGGTACTTCGGGCCCACGTTGGCGCAGCATCGAAGCGTTGTCAATGCGTGGCCGCGCGTTGGCCGACTGTGGGGGCTGTGCACGCAAACCGGCTGAAAACCGTGCATAAGGCGCACGCTCGAGGCAACGGCATTCGAAAATATGTTCGAGTAATATCGACGGGTGCGCACGACCGAACCGGCGCCGCCGCGCTGTCCGAACGGTCATCGGCTGGGCCCCAACGAGGTGTTGGTCGGCTGGTTCCCGTGCCTGTGCACGCCCGGCCATGGCGGCCACCGCACGTATTACTGCCGCGCCTGCGGCGCTGAGATCTGGCGCCCGCCGTGCCGGCGTCCCTAGTGCGCAACGGCGGTGAACGAACGAACGCCACCCATCGTTGATCTTGAAATGCACGGTGTAGTTGTCATGTCGGCCGGGCGCCACCGGCGTGCACAGGATCGGTCCGATCACCGGGCGCGAGGGTGGTGAGGTGCGCGACCTTGCCGCCATCCAATCGTCGTTGCGGCGGTTGGCGACGTTGATTGCGCAGGGCGTACATCCCGATGTCGTGTTCAGCGCGGTCACGAGGGAAGTCCTTCATCACTTCGGCCGCGGTACGGCACGGCTCATCAGGTACGAACTCGACGGTTCTGCAACGGTTTTGGCAAACGAGGGGACTGCGGGGCCGCACGTGCGGGTCGGTGAGCGCTGGGAGGGTTATCCGCCGACCGGGCTCACCGAAGTCGTGCGGACGACCGGTCGGCCCGCACGTGTCGACGACTACCGGCATGTGCCCGGCGGCGAACCGTATGTCCGAGAGGGCCTGCTGTCTGCGGTGGGCATGCCCATCCATGTTCATGGCCGACTCTGGGGCATGATCGCCGTCGGCTCCGGCGCCGGCCCGCTGCCGGGCGACACCGAGCAGCGAATGAGTGAATTCACCGATCTCGTCGCGACCGCGGTGGCCAGCGCGCAGAGCCGTGCTGAACTCGAGTTTCTGCGCCACCGGATGGCGACCACGTCATATGAGGTGAGCCGACGCATCGAGCGCGACCTGCATGACGGTGTGCAGCAGCGCCTCGTCGCATTGGTGTTGAGACTCCGGACGGCGTCGGAAACGGGATCGACCGAGCAACTGCGCGAGGAAGCGGCTGCGGCTGCCATCGAGTTGACCGATGTGATGAACGATCTACGCGAGATTTCGCGCGGCGTCCATCCGGCGACACTGTCGCTGGGCGGGCTACCCTCGGCGCTTCGTGACCTTGGTCGTCGTTCGGTCGTCCCGGTCGACGTCGACGTACGGATACCGCGACGACTCGCCGAGGAGGTGGAGGTGGCCGTGTACTACACGGTGGCCGAGATGCTGACGAACGCCGCGAAACATGCCCAGGCTTCCGAGATGTGGGTGAGTGCCGAGACCGGGCAACGCGTGTTGCGGCTGCGCGTTCGGGACGATGGGGTGGGTGGGGCCGATCCGATGCGCGGAACCGGGCTCAGGGGACTACGGGATCGCATCGAGGCGCTGGGCGGTACCTTTGAGCTCGACAGTCGGCCAGGGCGCGGGACGATGCTCAGTTGTGAGATTCCCACGGCCGCGGCGCGCTAGCTGAACGGGCCGCACTAGCAATAAGGCCCCCATTCGACGGTGGAATAGGGGTCTTATCGCATTTGCTGGCCGGCTCAGGCGCTGCGACGAATGCCGCGTTTGAGCAGTAGCTCGCGCTCGGATTCGGACAGCCCGCCCCAGATGCCGTAGGGCTCACCGACGGCCAGTGCGTGCGACCGGCATTGGGCGATCACGGGGCAG
The DNA here is from genome assembly GCF_054919535.1 of Mycobacterium venezuelense. Lineage (NCBI taxonomy): Bacteria > Bacillati > Actinomycetota > Actinomycetes > Mycobacteriales > Mycobacteriaceae > Mycobacterium > Mycobacterium venezuelense. The sequence goes on along the minus strand of NZ_JBONDW010000002.1, from coordinate 374,817 downwards.
CTGCGGCACATCTCCTTGGCGCGCATCTCGCGCTGAGCTCGGGCGCGTCCGCGCTCACCGTCGGGGTGGAAGAACATTGACGAGTCGACGCCACGGCAAAGGCCCTGCATCTGCCAATCCCAGATGTCCGCATTGGGTCCGGGTAGCTGCTGCGGCTGCGGCATTAGGAAAACCCCTCTCTGCGCGCCCAATTCGCTGTTGCGGAGTGGGCGTGAGTCGGTGGAACCGAACTGAGCACGTGTCGCCGATGACCTCTCGTGCACACAAACTAGGGGCGCTCAATAATTCCCGTCAATAGCCTGAACGTGTGCTCAATGACATAACCGCAGGTCGAGAATTTACATCACGTTCATCGTTGTGATGCGCTGGCCGCGACAACCGTGTTAGGGCGTGAGGAGAGGTTAACCTGTTTCCGCTGTTCGTGCTGGTCGAGCAGTCGAAAAGATTTCCTAGCGCCCGGTAGATAGTTGACTTGGCATTAACATGAGGGCCATCAATTGTTAACTAATGCTGATCGCGGAATGTTAAATACCTGTATCCGGCGGTACCCGGTTCCCGCGGACCCACATTTGATGGCCTATTGATAGCGTCGCCCATCGATGACCGCAACAGGAGAAGCCGCCGCGGTGCTGGCTAACGTCGCGTTCGGCGACGACCCGGGATGCTGGCCGTTGCCCAGTGCGACATCGCCGAAGGAGAGGTGGCTGCGCGCGGTCGCCGCTGGGGGACAAGGTCGCTACGGATGCGCGCTCGCTGAACTGGCCGAGCTCAGCCGAACGGCGTCGGGTTCGTTGCTGTCGCTGGCGCACAGCACCCGCGCGTCGTTTTTGCGCCAGACCGGATGGCATACGCGCGCCCGTGGCGCCGACGGGATGGCATGGGCACACTGCGGCGGTGACGTGGAGGCCGCATCGGATGCGCTCGTCGGGTTGGCTGCCGATGCGCTCGGCGTCGGCAGATTCGGGGTTTCGGCCCGGCTTCTGGAGCGCGCACATCTGATCGACGGCGGCGAGCGGTCGCGGACGGCCGTACGGCTCGAGTGGGTCAGCGCGGAGCTCGCGATGGCTCGCGGCGACGGCGACACCGCCGTCGGCCATGCCGAGCGCGGGGTCGCCGCGGCGGCCATCTATGGCTCGACGCGCCACGCGATCAAATCTGATGTGGTGCTCGCGGCCGCGTTGTGCACGGCCGGTCGGCTCGACGCCGCGCGTGCGGTGGCCGACGCGGCGCTGCTCAGCGCCGACAAGTCCGGAATGATCCCGCTGCGGTGGGCGTTGGCCTGTCTGCTCGCCGGCATCGGCAGCACCGCGTACACGGCCGCGCAAGTCTGCGATATCCGCGACGTCAGCGCAGATACAGTGCGTCGCAGAGGAGGAGTGTGGTCCGGGCACTGACCCATATTGAGCCGGGCCACCCGTAGCCGATCGTTATTGTTTAGCTGAACCAACCGACCCACGGGTGTCGGTGCTACGTAACGCTGGAGATATCGCCCACGATGACAAGTTCGGGAGACCGTCTCGACGCTGTCGTTGCTGAGGCAGTGGCTGGCGATCGGAACGCGCTCCGGGAAGTGCTGGAGATCATTCGGCCGATCATCGTCAGGTATGTCCGGGCGAGGGTCGGGTCAACCGAGCGAAGTGGTCTCTCAGCAGATGACGTTGCGCAGGAGGTTTGCTTGGCCGCCATAACGGCGCTGCCGCGATACAAAGATCAGGGACGCCCGTTCCTGGCCTTTGTGTATGGCATCGCTGCGCACAAGGTCGCCGACGCGCATCGCGCGGCGGCCAGGAACCGCGCCGAGCCCACAGACGTGGTGCCCGAGCGGTTCTCGCTTGACGCGGGCCCCGAGCAATCCGCGCTCGACTCCGAATCGTCGGCACGCATGGCGAAGCTGCTGTCGGTGCTGCCGGAGAAGCAGCGCGAGATCCTGATCCTGCGCGTCGTGGTGGGCATGAGCGCCGAGGAGACCGCCGAGGCCGTCGGCAGCACTGCTGGTGCGGTGCGGGTGGCCCAACACCGGGCGCTGGCGCGGCTCAAGACGGAGATCATGGCGACGGGGCGTGACCATGCCTGACTTCGGACGCTGGACTTCCAACGGCGGTGATCCGTCACTCAACGAGATCAACCGCACCGACCGGTTCATCGAAGCGCTCTCACTCGAGCGGCCGGTCTACTCGACCGACCCCGAAGAGGCTGAACTGGCCTATCTGCTGGCCGGCTGGCGAGACGAGGCGCGGCAAAAACCCATGACCGGCATCGTCGCCCCGCGCGACGCTGTCGCCGCGCTCAACCGGGCGACTTCGCGTAACCGCACCCGCGCGCCGTTGGCGCTCGTCGGTTCGGTCGCGGCCGCGATGCTGTGCCTGGGCGGCTTCGGCGCGGCGGTCTACGGCGCGGGCCCGGGAGACGCCCTGTACGGCATGCGCAGCGCATTGTTCGGCGAGCAGGTTCGGCGCGACGTTCAAGTGGAGCTCGCTTCGAGCGAACTGCAGCAGGTGCAGCAGCTGATCGATCAGGGCCAGTGGCAGGAGGCCCAGCAGAAACTGCAGACGCTGACGACCACGGTCGCAACCGTCGGTGACGCCGAGCAGAAGCAGGAACTCGTCACCCAGTGGCAGGAGCTGTCGGTCAAGGTGGAAAGCCGCGATCCGAACGCGACCGTTCCGCCGGACGCGCCGCCGCCGGTGCTGCCCGAGGTGACTGTGACGACCACGCCGGGCACGGCCCCGTCCGAGTCGACGAGCCCGACGAGTTCGCCTTCGGAAACCTCGTCGCCGGGGGAGTCGACGACGCCGTCGTCGGAACCGACCAGCCCGACCACGTCGACGACCGCGCCGTCGACGGAGACGTCATCGCCGACGAACACGAGTGAGCCATCGACGCCGCCGTCGTCGCCGACCGTCACGCCGTCGAGCCCGGCGGTCGAATTGCCGCCGACCTCACAAACCACTGTGGTGACCACGCCGGCGCCCAGCACTGTCACCACGGTTCCCGCACCGGCCGTCACGACGGAGCCGGAACCCACCGTCGAGCCGACGAGCGCGCCGTCGTTGCCGCCGGTTACCCGCACCACGACGACCACGTTGCCCCAGGTGGCGATCCCGCCTGCGGAAGAACCCGAACCTGCGCAGGGCGGGGCCGCCGACGACAATCAGAACGAGCAATCCGCGCCGATGATCGAATTGCCCCTGCTACCGGGGATGGGCGGGCACGGAAACGGGAACGGTCAGCGGTAGCCGTCGGAATCCGACGTGGCCTCGTTGAGTGAGGCGTCGGCATAACCCCGGCAGTAGTCCCACGTCACATACGCGTCGGGCTCGGGGTCGTAGGCGGGTTCGTGCGGGCGCACGGTTCCGTCGACCAACAGCTGCAGCAGGTTGGCGCGCAGCATGTCCCAATCGTGGTAGTGGTCCTGCTGGCATTCGTCGCAGCACACCACCAGACCGCGAATCCCCTTGTGCGCCAACAACGCCTCATACACCGCGAGGTCGGCGAGGTCAGCCTCGACAGCCGTCCGCTCCTGAGGGTCCAGTGGCTGGCCCGGCTCGATCGCGTCGAGCGCAGCCGAAGGGTCACACGGATCGTCGGCGAAGGGATCGGGTGGCAAACCAGGTGGAAGGTGGTCACGCACGTGTTCCACACTACGCAGCCCCACAGGTATCGCGCCAGCCGTCCCGATGTGCAACGAAGCGGCAACATCGCGGCCGATAGATGAGCCGATAAGATTAGGTGAGAAGTCCGCGCCCGCGTCTGCTCACTGGAGGGCCCCGCCCATGTCGATCGCTGAAAGCAGCGTTCCCATCGCCGTACCGGTGCCGACCGGCGGCGACGATCCGACCAAGATCGCCATGCTCGGCCTGACGTTCGACGACGTGCTGCTGTTGCCTGCCGCATCGGATGTGGTGCCCGCTACCGCGGACACCTCCAGCCAGCTGACCCGCAAGATCCGGCTGCGGGTGCCGCTTGTCAGCTCCGCCATGGACACCGTCACCGAGGCGCGCATGGCCATCGCGATGGCCCGCGCCGGTGGCATGGGCGTGTTGCACCGCAACCTTCCGGTCGGCGAGCAGGCGGGGCAGGTCGAGACGGTCAAGCGGTCGGAGGCCGGCATGGTCACCGATCCGGTGACGTGCTCGCCGGACAACACGCTCGCCGAGGTCGACGCGATGTGCGCGCGCTTCCGTATTTCCGGACTGCCGGTCGTCGACGACACCGGTGAACTCGTCGGCATCATCACCAACCGCGACATGCGCTTCGAGGTGGACCAGAACAAGCCGGTCTCCGAGGTGATGACCAAGGCACCGTTGATCACGGCCCAGGAAGGCGTTTCGGCCGAGGCCGCGCTCGGGCTGTTGCGCCGGCACAAGATCGAGAAGCTGCCCATTGTCGACGGGCACGGCAAGCTCACGGGTCTCATCACCGTCAAGGACTTCGTCAAGACCGAGCAGTTCCCGTTGTCCACCAAGGACAGCGACGGCCGGCTTTTGGTCGGGGCAGCCGTCGGCGTCGGCGATGACGCCTGGACCCGGGCCATGACACTGGTCGACGCCGGGGTCGACGTGCTGATCGTCGATACCGCACATGCCCACAACCGCGGGGTGCTCGACATGGTGCACCGGCTCAAGACGGTGGTCGGCGACCGCGTCGAGGTGGTCGGCGGCAACGTCGCGACCCGCGCCGCCGCGGCCGCACTGGTCGAGGCCGGTGCCGACGCGGTGAAGGTCGGTGTGGGTCCCGGCTCGATCTGCACGACGCGTGTGGTCGCCGGTGTCGGCGCACCGCAGATCACCGCGATCCTGGAGGCGGTCGCGGCGTGCAAGCCCTATGGCGTCCCGGTGATCGCCGACGGCGGTCTGCAGTACTCGGGTGACATCGCCAAGGCGCTGGCGGCCGGTGCTTCGACCGCGATGCTCGGTTCACTGCTGGCGGGCACCGCCGAGTCGCCCGGCGAGCTGATCTTCGTCAACGGCAAGCAGTTCAAGAGCTACCGCGGCATGGGCTCGCTCGGCGCCATGCAGACGCGTGGCCCGCAGAAGAGCTACTCGAAGGACCGCTACTTCCAGGACGATGTGCTCTCCGAGGACAAGCTGGTGCCGGAAGGCATCGAGGGGCGTGTGCCGTTCCGCGGGCCGCTGTCGACGGTCATCCACCAGCTGACCGGCGGGCTGCGCGCCGCGATGGGCTACACCGGCTCGGCCACCATCGAGCAGCTGCAGCAGGCGCAGTTCGTGCAGATCACGGCGGCCGGGCTCAAGGAAAGCCACCCGCACGACATCACGATGACTGTCGAGGCACCCAACTACTACACCCGCTGACAAGGGGAGTCTTCAGGTCATGCGTGACATGGTTGAAATCGGCATGGGCAGAACCGCCCGCCGCACCTACGAACTCGACGACATCACGATCGTGCCGTCGCGGCGCACGCGCTCGTCGAAGGATGTGTCGACGGCGTGGCAGCTCGATGCCTACCGGTTCGAGATCCCCGTGGTCTCGCATCCCACCGATGCGCTGGTGTCGCCGGAGTTCGCGATCGAAATGGGCCGGCTCGGCGGGCTCGGCGTCCTCAACGGCGAAGGCCTGATCGGTCGGCATGCCGATGTCGAGGAGAAGATCGCTCAGGTCATCCAGGCCGCGGCAAAGGAGCCCGAACCCTCGGCGGCGATCCGGCTGCTGCAGCAACTGCATTCGGCTCCGTTGGATCCCGATCTGCTCGGCGCGGCGGTGGCCCGGATCCGCGAAGCGGGGGTGACGACGGCGGTGCGGGTCAGCCCGCAGAACGCCCAGGCGCTCACACCGACGTTGGTCCAGGCCGGCATCGACCTATTGGTGATCCAGGGCACCATCATCTCGGCCGAGCGTGTCGCGCAGGACGGCGAGCCACTCAACCTAAAGACCTTCATTTCCGAGCTCGACGTGCCGGTGGTGGCCGGCGGCGTGCTCGACCACCGCACGGCGCTGCACCTCATGCGCACCGGCGCGGCGGGCGTCATCGTCGGTTACGGCTCGACGAGCGGCGTGACCACGAGCGACGAGGTGCTCGGCATCAGCGTCCCGATGGCGACCGCGATCGCCGACGCCGCCGCGGCCCGTCGTGAGTACCTGGACGAGACCGGCGGCCGGTATGTGCATGTGCTCGCCGACGGCGACATCCACTCTTCGGGCGATCTGGCCAAGGCCATTGCGTGCGGGGCCGACGCCGTCGTGTTGGGCACGCCGCTGGCGACCTCGGCCGAGGCACTGGGCGGCGGCTGGTTCTGGCCGGCGGCCGCGGCGCATCCGTCGCTGCCGCGCGGTGCGCTGCTGCAGGTGGCACTGGGTGAGCGGCCGTCGCTGGAACAGGTGCTCACGGGCCCGTCCGACGATCCGTTCGGTTCGCTGAACCTGGTCGGCGGCTTGCGCCGGTCGATGGCCAAGGCGGGCTACTGCGACCTCAAGGAATTCCAGAAGGTCGGGCTCACGGTCGGCTCTTGACGCCGAGCTACTCGGCGCGCCCGTCCGCCGGCCCACGCCCGCCTTTGTCACGCCGGAGTGGCTGTCGCCCTCGAGCGTTGCGCTGGCGTGACAATGGGCCCAGGTGGAGCGACTGGAACGGCCATCTCCTTTACAAGTTAGGGCCTCCTGTCTAGAAGTTACCTGCCGGTAGCGTCATACTGATCACATGAAGCCTGACTACGACGTCTTGGTTATCGGTTCCGGATTCGGTGGCAGCGTCAGTGCGCTGCGGCTCACCGAGAAGGGCTATCGGGTTGGCGTGCTCGAAGCCGGGCAGCGGTTTGCCGACGCTGACTTTGCCAAGACCTCGTGGGATCTGCGCAAGTTTCTGTGGGCGCCGAAGTTCGGCATGTACGGGATCCAGCGCATCCACCTGCTGCGTAACTGCATGATCCTGGCCGGCGCCGGGGTCGGCGGCGGATCGCTCAACTACGCCAACACGCTCTATGTGCCGCCGGAGCCGTTCTTCAACGACCCGCAGTGGAAGGACATCACCGACTGGCGTGCCGAGCTCATGCCGCATTACGACCAGGCCAAGCGCATGCTCGGCGTGGTGACCAATCCGACGTTCACCGACGCCGACCGGGTCATGAAGGAAGTGGCCGACGACATGGGGTGCGGCGATACGTTCGTGGCGACGCCCGTCGGCGTGTTCTTCGGCCCGGACGGGCAGAAGACCCCAGGCAAAACGGTGCCCGACCCGTACTTCGGCGGGGCCGGGCCGTCGCGCACCGGTTGCCTGGAGTGCGGCGAATGTATGACGGGATGCCGGCACGGAGCCAAGAACACGCTCGTCAAGAACTACCTCGGACTTGCGGAAACCGCTGGCGCGCACGTACATCCGATGACGACGGTGACGAGCTTCGAGCAGCGCCCCGACGGGCTGTGGGAGGTCACCACGGTGTCGACCGGACGCAAGCTGCGCCGCAAGGGCAAGAAGTTCACCGCGACGCATCTGATCCTGGCGGCGGGCACTTACAACACCCAGAAGCTGCTGTTCAAGATGCGCGACTCGGGGAAACTGAACAAGCTGTCCGCCAAACTCGGCGTCCTGACCCGTACCAACTCGGAGTCGATCGTGGGCGCTGGACGGCTCACGGTCGCGCCGGATCTCGACCTGACCCACGGCGTGGCGATCACGTCGTCGATCCACCCGACCGCCGACACGCACATCGAACCGGTGCGATACGGCAAGGGCTCCAACGCGATGGGTCTGCTGCAGACCCTGATGACCGACGGCGCGGGGCCGCAGGGCACCGATGTGCCACGCTGGCGACAGTTCTTCAATCAGGCCGGCGAGAACCCCCGCGAACTCATTCGGCTGCTCAACCCCAGCCGCTGGAGCGAGCGCACCGTGATCGCGCTGGTGATGCAGCATCTGGACAACTCCATCACCACGTTCACCAAACGGACTCGGCTGGGCGTCCGGATCATGTCTTCCAAGCAGGGCCACGGTGAGCCGAACCCGACGTGGATCCCGGTCGGCAACGAGGTGACCCGGCGGATCGCCAAGAAGATCGACGGTGTCGCGGGCGGAACCTGGGGCGAGCTGTTCAACATCCCGCTGACCGCGCACTTCCTGGGTGGCGCGGCAATCGGCGACAGTCCGGAACACGGTGTCATCGACCCGTACCAACGGGTCTACAACTACCCGACCCTCTACGTCATGGACGGCGCCGCGATCTCGGCGAACCTCGGTGTGAATCCATCGCTTTCGATCACTGCACAGGCCGAGCGGGCGGCAGCGTTGTGGCCCAACAAGGGTGAGCAGGATCAGCGTCCGGCGCAGGGCGCGCCGTACCGCCGGCTGGCGCCGATCGCGCCCGAGCGTCCGGTCGTGCCTGTTGAGGCGCCCGCGGCGCTACGTCGGTTGCCGATCGAGCCGGTTACCTCAGCCGGCTGACGGTGCGTTCTGGGCTGTCACCCGCAATCGATACTTCAAACCGGATTAGGGCACCGCTAGTTTGGGTACATAAGCCCCAACTTTGGGGGCGGAGTGGCTCCCGGCTGGGAGGATTCGGCATGCGGGATGTGTTTCACGAGGAGCTGTCGGCGCTCGGTGCGCAATTGAGCGACATGTGCGGCCTCGCCAAGAGTGCGATGGAGCGCGCGACACGATCCTTGCTCGATGCCGATCTGGTGTTGGCCGAAGAAGTCATCGCCGATCACGAACACATCGCCGCCTTCAACCGCGAGATCGAGCACATGGCATTCAAACTGCTCGCACTGCAACAGCCCGTTGCCGGCGAACTCCGGATGGTCGTCGGCTCGATGCACATCGCCGCCGACATCGACCGCATGGGCGCGCTTGCCGTGCACGTCGCCAACATCTCGCGGCTGCGGCATCCGCAGTGCGCGTTGCCGGACGACGTGCGCGCGAGCTTCGCCGAGATGGGCGCCAGGGCTGTGCAGCTGGCCGGCACCGCCCAGGAAGTCTTGCTGTCGCGCGATCCCGACACGGCCGCGCGGCTGCGTGCCGAGGACGACGCCGTCGATGCCGAGCACCGGCACCTGTTCACGCTGCTGATCGATCACAAGTGGCAGACCGGGGTGTGCTCGGCTGTCGATGTCGCCCTGCTCGGCCGCTATTACGAGCGTTTCGCCGACCATGCCGTGGAGATCGGCAAGCGCGTCATCTTCGAGGCGACCGGCGGGATGCCGATGCACAAGAAGCTGGCCTGACCGCTAGTCGCCGGCGGGCGCCGATTCGAGCAGCGCCGAGATGAGGCGCGCGAGCGTCTCGGTGTCGATCGTCCCTGGTTGGAGGACCTCTTCCATCGCGATGCCTGCGCTGATGGTGACGACCAGCTGGGCGAGCCCGTCGAGCTGGTGACGCGGCAGGGTGGTGCCCGCTTGTTCGACGACGTGCAGTGCCTGCTCTGCGGCGGCGCGGCGGCGCGCGATCAGGCGTTCGCGCAGTTGCGGATCGCGCATCGCACGAAGCCAGTACTCGATGAGCACGATGTGGTACTCGTGCTGCTCGTGAATCGAGTCGAGCATTGATCGACTCAACGCGACGGCAGTGGCAGCGGTATCGCCGCCGCCGCTGTCGAACGCGGTCGCGATCAGCTCGCCGCGAGTCTCGAACTGGCGGTCGAGGAGTGCCAGGAACAGCTCGTCCTTGGATTCGAAGTTGGAGTACACCGCTCCCTTGGTGAATCCCGCGGCTTGACCGATCGCGTCGATGGTGGCGCCGGCGAACCCTTCGGCCGCGAACACCTCAAGCGCCGCGTCCAGGATGCGGTCGCGGACCTCGCCGCGCGTGGGGCGGATACGTGCGGGTTTGACCGGCGACATACCTGACAGCATACTCGTGAGTATTGAATGGATACTAGCGAGTATCGAAAGGTGTGAGAATGACGGACGTTGATGACCCCGTCCCGCCGGAGGATCCCGACGACGAGGGCGACGAAGCCGACGTGATCCCGGCCCTGATCAGCGCATCCGGCCTCGGCGTGGACGGCGAACACGGGCCGTTGTTCTCCGATGTCGACCTTGAGCTGACACCGGGATTTCACGCGATCCAGATGCCGGGCGGGTGGGGCCAGACGGCGCTGCTGCTGACGCTCGCGGGCCGGCTCAAGCCGACCTACGGCACGGTGACCGTGGCGGGTGACACCCACCCCAAGGGCATCCGACGCCACTGCTCGATCGCGGCCTTTCCCGATATCGACGACCTGGAGGAGTCGGTGACCGTGCGGACGGTGCTCGCCGAGCAGCGCCGGTGGCTCGCGCCGTGGTACGCGCGGGTGCCTGCCGAATCCGGAGAGGCCGCGCTCGCCGAGGTGTTCGGCGACGTGCCCGCGCCGTCGGCCAAGACCTACATCAGCGAACTGTCCGACCTGGAGCTGTTTCTGCTGCGCGTCACACTCGCGCGGTTCTCGGACCGCCCGATCCTCGTCGTCGGCGACCTGGAGCAGGTACGCGACAACACCCGGCGGGCGATTGCCATCGAGCGGCTCGGCGCCATCGCCGAGCAACGCACCGTCGTCGTCGGGGTCACCAACCCGCTCGGCTCCGACGCTCCCGACCACGGCCTACACGATCACCGCATTCTGATCGGGAAGGACAACTGATGCCGGCTGCACTTGCCTTCGGCTCCGAAATCAAACGCTTCGGCCGTAGCCGGATGACCCGCGCGGCCATCGTCGTGCTGATGTTGCTGCCGCTGGTGTACGGGGCGTTGTATCTGTGGGCGTATTGGGACCCGTTCGGCCAGGTGGACAAGATGCCGGTCGCGCTGGTCAACTCCGACCGGGGTGCCGAGGTGTCGGGGCAGCACGTGAACGCCGGGGCCGAGATCGCCAAGAGTCTGACCGACGACGCGAGTATGGACTGGCACGTCGTGGACGCCGACGAGGCCCGCAGCGGAGTCGACCACGGCAAGTACTACTTCATGCTCGAGTTGCCCCCCGACTTCAGCGAGGCGATCGCGTCGCCGCTGACCGGGAAACCGAAGCAGGCCAACCTGATTGCGGTCTACAACGACGCGAACAATTACATCTCGTCGAACATCGGCCGCACCGCGATCGATCAGGTGCTCAACGCGGTGTCGACGCGGATATCGGGCCAGGCGATCAATCAGGTGCTGTCGGTGGTCGTGACCTCCGGCTCGGGCATCAAACAGGCCGCCGACGGCGCGGGCCGACTCGCCGACGGTGCGGCGAAGGTCGACGATGGTGCCGGCCAACTGGCATCGGGACTGGACACCGCGCGGTCCGGTTCGGTGAAACTGTCCACCGGGGCCAAGCAGCTTTCCGACGGCATCACCAAGGCGACCGATCCGCTGCTGACGGTGAGCAAGGCGCTGTCCCAGATCGGCGGTGACACCGAACAGCTGCAGCAGGGCGCGACGGCGCTGCAGCAGGCCAACGACCAGCTCGGCATGATCGCCGATGCGCAGGACGCCGCCGCCGCATCGCTGTCCACGGTGATCGACCAGCTGTCGGCGAGCCAGGATCCGGTGGCCGTCAACGCCGTAGGCGCGCTGCGCGGCATCGAGGATCAGCTTCGCGGCCACCAGTTCACGCCGGAGATCCGCAGGCAACTCACCGACGCTGAGAACGCCGCCATCTCGATGACGACGAATCTGCGCACGCCGGGCAGTCCACTGAACTCCGCGCTCGGCCAGGTCGGCTCGAAAGGCCAGGAGCTGACCGACAAGCTGACCCAACTGCGAAGCGGCGCCCAGCAACTCGCGTCCGGGAACGCCGAATTGGCAAGCGGCATCGCCAAACTCGATAACGGTGCCGGTGAGCTGACGTCCGGCACGGCGCAACTCAAGACGGGTTCGTCCGAACTGGCCGCCAAGCTCGCCGACGGCGCGAACCAGGTACCGAACTGGACCACCCAGCAGAAGGACGCGATCGCCGACACCATCGGCGGCCCCGTTCACCTGGAGAACTCCCATGAGAACGCCGCGCCGAATTTCGGTACCGGCATGGCCCCGTTCTTCATCACGCTGGCCCTGTTCTTCGGCGCACTCGTGCTGTGGATGGTGTTGCGGCCGTTGCAGACCCGGCCGATCGCCGCGGAGGTGCTCGCGATACGCGTTGTGCTCGCCAGCTACCTGCCCGCGGCGGTGATCGGACTGTTCCAGGCGCTCATCCTGTACTGCGTGGTGCGCTTCGCCCTCGGCATGCATGTCGTGCACCCGGTGGCGATGCTGGCGTTCATGATGCTGGTGTCGTGTGCGTTCGTCGCGGCGACGCAGGCGGTCAACGCACTCGTCGGCCCCGCGGTGGGTCGTGTCCTGATCATGGCGTTGCTCATGCTGCAGCTGGTGAGCGCAGGTGGGATGTACCCGGTGGAGACCACCTCACGGCCGTTCCAGGTGCTGCACAATTACGACCCGATGACATACGGCGTCAACGGTTTACGTCAGCTCATCCTCGGCGGCATCGACTACCGGCTCTGGCAGGCCATCATCACGCTGCTCCTCATCTGGGCGGGCGCGCTGGCGATCTCGTCGCTGTCGGCCCGACGCAACCGGACGTGGAACCTGATCAGGCTCATGCCGGCGATCAAGATGTGACCAGCCGGGCCGCGTCGGCCAGGCCGCGGCTGTGCCGTCCGTGCACGTCGACCGGGACATCGCCGGTCAGCGTCACCCGGTGCATGACGCGGTGCTGGTCGTCGTAGTCGTCGACCGCACGGTGCTGCGTCGCACGGTTGTCCCAGATCGCGACGTCACCGGGCAGCCAGTTCCAGCGGATTGTGTTCTCCGGCATGGTGATTCGCCGCTGAAGCAGCTCAAACAGCGTCTGCGACTCGTGGGGATCGAGGCCGAGGAATCCGCGCACGAAATCTCCGGCCAACAAGGTCCGCTCACCGGTCTCGGGATGCACGCGGACCACCGGGTGCTCGGTGCGGAAGTCCGGCTTCTCGAACGCGGCGCGCATGAGCTGCTGTTCCTCGGTCAACGGGATCGTTGCCGCGGCGTAGTCGTAGCGGTTGCTGTGCACGGCCCACAGGTTGTCGGCGAGGTGTTTGAACGCCTCGGGCAGCGCGTCATAGGCCGCAGCCGTCGACGCCCACAGCGTCGAACCGCCGTAGCTGGGCAGGGTGATCGCGCGCAGGATCGAGGCGGCGGGGTAGTTGGGCACGAAGGTGACGTCGGTGTGCCAGCGCGTGGCCTTGGCGTACTCCGAGTCGATCGGCGTGATGATCGATTCCTGGCCCATCGCCTGCGTGATCGTGGGATGGCCGACGGGCGTGCCCAGCAGGCAGGCGAACGCGTACTGCTCGTCGTCGGTCAGGTGGTGCTGATCGCGGAAGAAGATCACCTTGTGCCGCAGCAGTGCGGCACGGATCTCGGTGACGGTGGCGTCATCGAGACTTCCGGCGAGCCGGACGCCGTCGATCCTCGCGCCGATACGGCTGCCGAGCTTTGTCACGGAAACGGGAACGGTGGTCGGGGCGGTCATCGGCGTGTCCTCTGCTGGTCGGGCCTGGTGTAGTCAAATGACTACACGCTCACGTCCGCTAGTGTAGCCGCGTGACTACACCCACGCCACCGGCAAAGCGCGCGGCAAGCCCCGTCGGTCGCGACGAAGTGGTGGCGGCGACGCTGGCCGCCGCCGCGGAACTGTTCGCCGAGCGGGGTCCGGCGGGCACCTCGATCCGCGACATCGCCACCCGGGCCAACGTGAACCATGGGCTGGTCTACCGGCACTTCGGCACCAAGGAACGCCTGGTCGGTGCCGTGCTCGAACATCTCGGGACGCGCCTGACGGCGCTGTTGGGCGACGGCGCTCCGGCCGACGAGATCGAGCGGACCCTCGACCAGCACACGCGCGTGATGGCACGCGCACTGCTCGACGGCTATCCGGTGGGCCAGTTGCAGACCCGGTTCCCTGGCGTCGCACTCCTGCTCCACGAGGTGGTGCCGAGATTCGACGACGAGAGCAAAGCCCGCCTCGCGGTGGCCAATGCCGTTGCCCTGCAATTGGGTTGGCGTCTGTTCGAACCGTTCCTGCGCTCGGCGACCGGCATCGAGGAGGTCAGCCGCGCCGACATACAACAAAGCGTCGGTGCCGACATCGCGCGAATACTCGCGCCGTGATAACTAGCCGCCGCGGCGGCGCAAAGGCTCACGTCCCACCGGCTGCGGCGGCGCCGGGAGCAGCGGCCGCACGGGTTGCACCGCGACGGTGGTCGGCGCGTTGGTGTTGATCACGAGGTCTTTCCCGGCGTGCCGGATCGCCAACGTGTGATCGGGCCCGTCGCGGACCGTGTAGGTGACCTGTTCGTGGTCGGCGTGTACCGTCACGCGAAATCCTTTCCAGCGCAATCGGAAACGCAGGCACGAGATTCCGTCGGGTAGGTGCGGGTCGATCGACAGGATGCCCTCGTCGTCACGCAGACCGCCGAATCCGGCGACCAGCGCGGTCCAGGAACCGGCCAGTGATGCCATGTGCAACCCGTCGCGCGTGTTGTTGTGCAGATCGCGCAGGTCGATCATCGCCGCTTCATAGGTGTAGTCGTGTGCGAGTTCGAGGTGCCCGACCTCGGCGCACATCACGGCCTGCGTGCAGGCCGACAGCGACGAGTCGCGCGTCGTGCGCCGCTCGTAGTAGTCGACGTTGCGGGCCTTCTGTTCCGGGGTGAAAGCGTGGCTCTGCCACTGCATCGCGAGCACCAGGTCGGCCTGCTTGAGAACCTGCGCCGGATAGAGTCGAACGTAGGGCTCATTGAGCAGCAGCGGATAGGTCGTGTTCGCGTTGAAATCCCATTCGGCCAACGTGGTGAACCCCTGGCACTGCGGATGCACGCCCAGTTCCTCGTCGTAGGGAATGTGGGCGGCATCGGCGGCGTCGCGCCAGGCCGCGGTCTCCTCGGTCGTCACACCCATCGCGTATGACGCGTCGGGATGGCGGGTGCACGCGTCGGCCGCGACCCGGAGGTTGTGGGCGGCCATCAGATTGGTGAACACGTTGTCGCGGACCACCGCGGTGTACTCGTCGGGTCCCGTCACCCCGTCGAGATGCCACACGCCGTGGCGGTCGTGGTGGCCGAGCGACATCCAGAGGCGGGCGGTGTCGACGAGCACCGCAAGACCACACTCCTTCTCCAGCGAATCGTCGCCCGTCACAATGCGATAGCGCTCGAACGCCATCGCGATATCGGCGTTGATGTGCCAGGCCGCTGTGCCTGCCGGCCAGTACGCCGAGCATTCCTCGCCACGTATCGTCCGCCACGGGAAACTGGCGCCCTTGAGGTCGAGGAGCGCCGCACGCTCGCGCGCCATCTCGAGCGTCGACGCGCGCCACCGCAGGGCGTCGGCCGCGGCCTGCGGTTTGGTGTAGGTCAGGACCGGCAGCACGAAACCCTCGGTGTCCCAGAACGCGTGGCCGTCGTAACCGGTGCCGGTGAGCCCCTTGCCCGCGATGGCACGGCGCTCGGCGCGCGCACTGGCCTGCAGTACATGGAACAGCCCGAAGCGCACGGCCTGCTGACAGTCCGGGTCGCCTTCGACCTCGACGTCGGCGCAGTCCCAGAACTCGTCGAGGTAGGCCCGCTGCGAGTCGAGCAGACCCTGCCATCCGCTGTAGCGCGCACCGGTGATGGCCGCGGCCGCCTGATCCCGCAGCGCCGGTCGCGACCGCAGGCTCGACCAGCCGTACGCGAGGTACTTCACGATCCGCAGTTTCTGGCCGGCCCGCAGCCCGCAGATGACGGTGGTGCGGGCCAGGTCCTCGCGGGCGTCGGTGCTGACCTCGACACGGCCCGGCACCTCGACGTCGTGATCCATCGCGGCCGCCATCATCAACCCGCTGCCGCGCGTGCGGTGCACGAGAAGCGCGCCGTGGTCGGTGTTCTCGTGATGGACGGCCTGCAGCGGATGCTTGAGCACCGCTGAGACGCGTGGATCGCCCGTCGTCTCCGGTTGGTCCTCGTTGGTGACGAGTTCGGATTGCACTGTCACGCGGACGAATTCGTCGATCGCCTCGACGACGTATTCGATCGCTGCGACGCCGCGCTGGGCGAGCGACACCAGGCGTGTCGAGACGACGCGCACCTGCTTGCCCGCGGGCGATCGCCACCGGGCGTGGCGGGTCAGGGTCCCCGCCCGCAGATCGAGTGTCCGCTCGTGGTCGATCAGGTCGCCGTAGCGGACGTCGAACGGCTCGTCGTCGACGAGGAGACGCAGGATCTTGCCGTTGGTGACGTCGACGATGGTCTGGCCTGCCTCGGGATAGCCGAACCCGGCTTCGGCGTAGGGAAGCGGCCGCACCTCGAAGAACCCGGCGAGGTAGGTGCCGGGCAGACCGTAGGGTTCGCCCTCGTCGAGATTGCCGCGCAGACCGATGTGGCCGTTCGACAACGCGAACAGCGATTCCGACTGTGCCAGGAGATTGAGATCCAACCGGGTTTCGCGGATCTGCCAAGGTTCGACTGGGTAGGCGTCGTGGGTGATCATCATGGGCTACAGCAGCTCGGTCAGGTCGGTGACCACGATGTCGGCGCCGCTTTCGCGCAGCTGCTGCGCCTGCCCGACCCGGTCCACGCCCACCACGAACCCGAATTCGCCCGCACGTCCGGCGGCGACGCCGGACAGCGCGTCCTCGAAGACCGCGGCTTGGGCGGGGGTGACGTCGAGCAGTTCGGCGGCTCGCAGGAAACTGTCGGGGGCCGGCTTGCCTGCGATGTGTTCCTCGCGCAGGGTGACACCGTCCACCCGATGTTCGACGAACTGGGCCAGCCCGGTGATCTCGAGCACCTCGCGGGTGTTGGCGCTGGAGGACACCACCGCCCGCCGAAGCCCGGCGGCGGCGGCAGCCTCCAGATATCGCCTTGAGCCGTCGAACACTTCGACACCATCCTCCCGCAGGGTCTTGTGGAACATCTCGTTCTTGCGGTTGCCGAGGCCGTGCACGGTTTCGGCGCCGGCGTCGTCGTCCGGGCCGCCCTCGGGCAGGGTGATGTCGCGGCTCGCCAGAAACGACCGGACCCCGTCTTCCCGCCGCTTTCCGTCGACGTAGCTCAGGTAGTCGCCTGCGATGTCGAACGCGACGAACTGCTCGCCCGTGCGTTCGGAGCGCACCCGGAGATAGTCGTCGAACATGGCCTTCCAGGCCTTCTTGTGCACGCTCGCCGTATCGGTCAGCACACCGTCGAGATCGAACAGGCAAGCCGTGATCTGCTCGGGCAGCCCAAGCACAGGCGTCCTCACTTTCGGTTGGGGACGGGTCTACTCCACCATGCCCATTTTCTGGCGGTCCCATACCGGCATTGCGATTTGTGACCGGGTCCATGCGGGTGGCGTGAACGCAATATCCGCAGCTCTTAGACTGAACCGGTGGCAGCAGAATCTCCCCGCCCGGTCCTCGTCGTCGACTTCGGCGCCCAGTACGCCCAACTGATCGCGCGGCGGGTCCGTGAGGCGCGGGTGTATTCCGAGGTTGTCCCGCACACCGCCAGCGTCGAAGACATCAAGGCCAAGGACCCGCAGGCCATCGTGCTGTCCGGCGGGCCGGCCAGCGTGTACGCCGAAGGCGCGCCGCAACTCGATCCCGCGTTGTTCGACCTCGACGTTCCGGTTTTCGGCATCTGCTACGGCTTCCAGGCCATGGCCCAGGCGCTGGGCGGCACCGTCGAACACACGGGGACCAGCGAATACGGGCGGACCGAGCTGAGGGTCTCCGGTGGCGACCTGCACTCGGAGCTGCCCGAGATCCAGCCGGTGTGGATGAGCCATGGCGACGCGGTCACCGCCGCGCCGGAGGGCTTCAACGTCATCGCGTCCAGCGCGGGTGCGCCGGTTGCGGGGTTCGAGAACCGCGCCCGCCGGCTTGCCGGCGTGCAGTATCACCCCGAGGTGTTGCATTCCCCGCACGGTCAGCAGGTCCTCAGCCGGTTCCTGCACGAGTTCGCGGGCATCGGGGCCACCTGGACCGCGGCCAACATCGCCGAACAGCTCATCGAAGCGGTGCGCGCACAGATCGGTGACGGCCGCGCCATCTGTGGGCTGTCGGGTGGCGTCGACTCCGCCGTGGCGGCCGCGCTGGTGCAGCGTGCCATCGGTGATCGGCTCACCTGTGTGTTCGTCGACCACGGCCTGCTGCGGGCGGGGGAGCGGGCGCAGGTGCAGCGCGATTTCGTCGCCGCCACCGGCGCCAACCTCGTCACGTACGACGCCGCCGATCGCTTCCTGGAGGCTCTGACCGGGGTGACCAACCCGGAAGGCAAGCGCAAGATCATCGGCCGTGAGTTCATCCGGTCGTTCGAGCGTGCGGTGCGAGATGCGGTGGGAGCCAACGACGGTGACGTCGAGTACCTGGTGCAGGGCACGCTCTATCCCGACGTCGTCGAATCCGGCGGCGGCAGCGGAACCGCCAACATCAAGAGCCACCACAACGTCGGCGGGCTGCCCGATGACCTGAAGTTCAAGCTCGTCGAACCCCTGCGGCTGCTCTTCAAGGACGAGGTGCGTGCCGTCGGCCGCGAACTCGGGTTGCCCGAGGAAATCGTTGGGCGTCAGCCTTTCCCGGGTCCCGGGCTCGGCATTCGCATCGTCGGCGAGGTGACCGCGCAGCGGTTGGACACGCTCCGCCGCGCGGATGCCATCGCCCGTGAAGAACTCACCGCCGCCGGCCTCGACCACCAGATCTGGCAGTGCCCGGTGGTGCTGCTGGCCGACGTCCGATCGGTCGGGGTGCAGGGCGACGGGCGGACCTACGGCCATCCGATCGTCCTGCGGCCGGTGTCGAGCGAGGACGCGATGACCGCTGATTGGACCCGCGTGCCTTACGAAGTGCTGGAACGGATTTCGACCCGGATCACCAACGAGGTTCCCGAGGTCAACCGCGTGGTGCTCGACATCACCAGCAAGCCGCCTGGCACGATCGAGTGGGAGTGAATCCCGGCGTTCTGCTACTGCTCGGCCGCTTTCTCGACGTACTCGGTCAACATCTGACTGACCACCGACTCGATGGTCGATTCGATCGAAGACGCGAGGGTCGCGCTGACCGCCGCGACGGCCTGCGTGCGAAACCGCACCAGCATCGTGATCAGTTCGGCCACTTCGGTGTCGGCAGGCAACGAAGCGCCGGGCTTGATCTTCTCGGCCACCTGGTCGACGCCGGCCCGCACCAGGATCGAGCTGATCTCGTCGAGGTGCGGCACGACCTGCTCGTGAATGTCGATCAGGGTGTCGATCCCGACGCCGTACTGCCGGATCTCGTTGAATGACTCGATCAGCTTGGGACGCACGATGATCGCGTCGCCGTCGTCGAGCTTGATGACCCCGTTGCCGACCAGCCGGTCGAAGGCGGCGTCGTCGTCGATCAGCCGCTTGCCCTCGGCGAGCGGCATCCGCTGCGACTTCTCGGTTGCCCAGCTGCCCGCGATCGCGTCCTCGAGCCCGAGCACATCGCCGATGTCCTTGCCCTGCTCCCAGGCCGACAGCATCTCGTGGACATGGGCGATGTTGTAGCCGCGATCCAGCATCGACGTGATCAGGCGCAGCCGCGTCAGGTGGGTGTCGTTGAACAGCGCGATACGGCCCACCCGCAGCGGCGGGTGCAACAAGCCGCGATCGCGGTACACCCGGATGTTGCGGGTGGTGGTCCCGGCGAGCTGCGCGAGCTCGTCGATCCGGTATTCGCCGGAAGCCGCGACACCGTCCGGATGGACCGCGGCGTCGAACAGCTGCGACACCGCACTGTCGATGACATCTCGGGAGCCGCGGCGTACCCGCCGCAGGATCTGCGAGATCGCACCTGCCTGTTGCCGAGGCTGCTTGGCGGCAGGCATCAGGGCGATGAGGTGATCGCGGCCGGTGTGCTGTGCGCGGATGCCAGGTCTGACGCGTCCCGTACCACTGCGTCGTAGTCGCCGAACCGGAAATCCCGCATCTGTCGAAGATACTGCGTGGCGAATCCGGGGTACATCGAGGCGTTGAATCCGTCGGCGGTCAGGTACCAGCTGTTGCAGCCCGACATCCACGTGGTCTTGGTCAAGCGCTTCTGCAGCTTGGCGTTGTACCGCTGCTGCACCTCGGCACGCACGTCGAGGTAGCGCAGATTGTTGCGCAGGATCGTCGTGATGGCCGTGACGGCGTAGTCGATCTGGCCCTCGACGTAGACCAGCAGCGAGTTGTGGCCAGGCCCGGAATTTGGTCCGGTCATCAGGAACAGGTTGGGATAGCCGTGCGCATTGATGCTCTTGTAGGCCTGTGCGCCACCGGACCATTCGTCGGCCAGTGAGCGTCCACCCAGGCCGGTCACCGGGTACGGCGGGCCGGTCAGGTGCACGTCGTAGCCGGTCGCGAACACCACGGCGTCGAGGTGGTGCTCGATGCCGTCGCTCGTGCGGATGCCCACCGGGCTCATGGTCGCGATCGGCCAGTCGATGAGCTTGCAGTTGTCGCGCTGCAGCGCCGGGTAGTAGTCGCTGGAGACCAGCATGCGCTTGCAGCCCGGGGTGAAGTCCGGGGTGAGCTGCCTGCGCAGCCACGGATCGGAGACCTGTCGATTCAAGTGCGCCTTGCCGAGCCGGGCGACCAGCCCGGTGAGCGGAGTATCCCAAACCATCGCGGTGGCGCTGGCCTCATGACCCCAGAACAGGATTTGGCGGGCCAGGTGTTGAACCGCAGGGACTTTCGAGAACAACGTGCGCGCGGCGGGTGGCGTCGCGATGTCCAGCCGCGGGATCACCCAGCCTGGCGTGCGCTGGAACACCTTGACGAAGCCCGCGGTCTTGACCAGCTCCGGGATTATCTGGACGGCGCTGGCGCCCGTACCGATCACGGCGACCCGCTTGCCCGTGAAATCGTAGTCGTGATCCCAACGGGCGCTATGGATCTTGTGACCCTCGTAAGTGTCGAGACCGCGGATGTCGGGCCATTTGTGATCCGGCAGGGGGCCGGACGCCAGCACGACGGTGCGGGCCCGAAAACTCTTGCGGCCCGTCGTCTTCACGGTCCACACCCCGTCGGCTTCGTCGAAGGCCAGGCCGCTGACCTCGACGCCGAACTGGATGCGCCTGCGCAGGTCGAAGGTGTCGACCATGTCCTCGATATGCCGGCAGATCTCGTCGGCCGGAGAATAGGCCCGCGACCAGTCCGGGTTCTTGACGAACGAGAACGAGTACAGCAGCGATGGAATGTCGCATGCCGCACCGGGATAGGTGTTGTCGCGCCAGGTGCCGCCGACGCGATCCGAGCGGTCGAGGATGACGAAATCGTCGACTCCGGCCTCGGTGAGCTTGATGGCCGTGCCGATCCCGGTGAACCCGGCGCCGACGATCAGGGTGTCGTACGTGTGCATGTCAGGCCGCCGGCTCGTGGGTCAGCTCCTTGAACCATGATGGGATCGGTTTCAGCAGTTTCGTGGGATACCGGTCGGAGGCCCACACCATCGGATTGGCGACCCAGTGATAGGGATTTCGCGGGTTGACCACCATGCGCGAGTGCAGCTTCAGCAGCTGATAGCTCGGGACTCGCCAGGTGTACTCGGCGCGGCCGCCGAGTTCCTTGAACCGCATCATCGCCTTGTAGAGCTTCTCGGGTTGCAGGCCCATGTCGACGATGTTGTTGCGCATGCGGTTGAGCAGCGGCACGTACATCAGCGCGCCGATGATCACACCCGGCGAGGCGATGTTGCCGACGAACTCGACGGCCAGCCGGCGCACGTTGGCGTGGCCGATCATGTTGAGCACCTCGAAATCGACAGCGATGTGCCGGGATTCGTCATTGTTGATCTTCTCGAAGACCTGATGGCAGACCGGATCATGCACCTCTTCGAGCAGGAACTTGAGCAGGGCGCCGTCGAGTGCCACCTCGAGCATCGGGATGACGGTGCCGAGGACGGACAGCGGCATGTCATCGGCGTAGGTGTCCAGCCACTCGATGGCCAGGCGGATATTGACGTTCGGCTCGGGCATCTCGTCGCCGTCGAGCATGCCCCAGCGCTTCATGAGCGCGAGTTCGGCGTTGGCGTGGCGTTGCTCCTCGGCGTGGAAGTAGCGGTAGATCTCCGCAATGGTCGGTGTGGGTGCCTTCTTGGCCAGCGCGGCGAACCCGCGGGCGCCGACATTTTCGATCCAGCACAGATCGGCCATGAAAGCCTTGAGCTTCGGCCGGAATTCGTCACTGATGGTCTCCGCGCCCGGTGCGTCCCAGTCGATGTCGGCCAATGCCCACTGGCGGTCCTTGATCTTCGCCAGCATTCGGTCCATGTCCATGGCCATCGCTAAACCTCCTGAGAGCCGGTGATGCGGTTGGTGAGGCCGACGGCGCGGGTGTATACCGTCGGCGTGAGTCGTTTGATGCCCCAACCGATTCGGGCATCGGGTTGTGGCATGCAGTACAGCCCGCCGCGGTCGTTGGTATCCAGGCACATGCGGGCTACGCGCGGTGCCGAGAATCCGGTCCAGCGCATGAGTCGGTCGGCCAGATCGCTGGATTGCTTTGTGATCCGGCCTGATTGCACGATGTTGGTCTTGACGAAAGTCGGGCACAGCACGGTGACGTTGATGCCCGTGCCGGCGAGTTCGGCGGCCAGTGTCTCGGACAGCGACAACGTGCCGGCCTTGCTCACGTTGTAGGCGGCCATCCCGGGTGCGGCGCCGAACGCGGCGGCCGATGCGACGTTGATGATGCCGCGCGGTTGTCCGGTGTCGGCTGCGCGCAGGATCGGGGTGAACACGTGGCAGCCGTGGATCGGGCCCCACAAGTTGATGCCGAGAACCCATTTCCAGTCATCGAGTTCGATGCTGCCGATCGGCATTCCGCCCGCACCGACCCCGGCGTTGTTGATGACAAGCGACGGTGGGCCGCCGAACCAGTCCTGGGCGTCATTGGCAAGTTTGACCACGTTGTCGATCAGCGACACGTCGCAGTGCATCGCCGTGGCTTGCCCGCCGTCGGCGACTAGCGCCTCGGCCGTCGTTCGCGCGGCCTCCTCGTCGATGTCGCTGCACACCACGCGGCTGCCGCGGGAGGTTAGTTCGGACGCGAACGCCGCCCCGATACCGCTGCCCGCACCGGTGACGACGGCGTTCGCCTCACGGCTGCGTTTGGGACCGCTGCCGAAGATGTTCATCCGGCCTCGGGCCTTAATCGAGCGCTACGGGACCGGACCGATCCCCGTCGGGGCACTTCCGGCATGCCGACCTCCTCGTCGATGCGTGCAACGAGTACATCAGCAATTGGTGACATTTGTCAATGTCAGCATTCGGGAGTGCTTGTATGCCGACCGGACGATGGCCGGTCAGCGGGTCGGATCCCCGCGCCAGCGAAAACTGTTGACGTACTTGCCCATATCCAGGGCCAGCTGCAGATTGGCGCCCGAGGGCTTGCCGATGCCGGACTGCGGCCCGAACTCGTGGTACGGGCCAACGGCCGAGGCGATGAGCGCAAGGTTGTTCTTGATCGCCACCATGACGATCACCCGCATGCGCATGTAGTTGCTCGTGGCGCCCTGCGGCCAGCAGTCCGCGACCAGGCCGTAACCCGGCTGGTATCCGACCATCGCGTTGGGGATCTCGTACGCGGTCTTGGTGTCCGGGAACGTTTTCTCGACAAGCGAATTGGCGATTTCCTGCGGCGTCCGGTTGCCTGCGGGCTCGCTGAACAACTGCATCATGCCGCCGTCGCCGCCGGTGAACTCCGCCGTCACACCGGAGGCCGCGGTGGTGACGTTGTATGCCGCGCCGGAGACGGGATAGGACACCGAGAAGCTGCCGTCCTGCGCGGTGAACACCGGGTTGATCGCGACGGGTTCCCCGGTCGGAGGCTGTCCGCAGTCCGGGGGACACATGTACCGCGCCGGTGGCTTGCTAATCGAGCCGGACACCCATACGAGGAGTCCGGCGACCACCGCGATTCCGGTGCCCCAGATGGCCAGCAGCTTGAGCGCCGAGGCCCGTCGCGTCGGTTTCGCCTGGTATGTCCCTACCGGTACCGCATACCCGGGAAAGAATGCCGGTGTGCTCACGGTGTCTCCGGGCGCCGGTCACGCACCGGCCGGTTCTCGCGGCGTTCGGTACGCGAGGAGCGCGACGACGCGCGGGTGGCCGCGCCGCAGTGGGCGCAGAACGCCATGTCGGGTACGACATGGCCGCACCGCGGACACAGGATGGGTTGATCGGACGCGATCTCGTCGTGGGCCTCGTGCAGCAGGGCCAGATGCAGGCCGACCCGCAAGGTGAACAGGGCCACCAGCGCGACCGCGAGATGCACTGTCAGCTGCAGCCATTGGGGCACGCGTGCGACGTCTACCAGTCCGATTCCGGCATAGACGGCGAGCACGGCGATACCGCAGCCGAGCAGGACCGCCCGCACATAGCCGGGGTGTTGGTTGACCTTGCTCGGCGGCCGGGTGAACCACAGTGCCGCACCGATCAGACCGCCGACGGCGGCCGCGGTCAACGGCATTGCGACACCGCGGATGCCGGCCTCCACCAGCAGGCCGGACATCGGACGGTTACGGGCCACCATCCCGGTGGTGAGTTGGGGGGCCAGTCGCGTCAGCGTGGCCGCCGCGGTGAACGCGGTCGCGCCGAGGGCACCGATCATGAACCCGTCCAACGACTCCCGGGTCGGCGGCCGCAGCAGCCGGATCACCACGGCGGGCACCAGCATGAGGATCAGACCGCCAAGCGGTACGCCGAGGCCGTTGCGGAGTATCCGGTATCCCGTTATGCCCGAACCCAGCGGGACACCATAGGACCGGGCCATCATCGCGCCGGTGAGAATCACCCAACCGACACCGAGCGCGATACCCAGGACCGCGGTGAGCGCGAGCGTGCTTCTGGGGAGATCGCTGAACGCGTCGGACTCCCACAGGTAGATCAGGAACAACAGAGGCAGACCCAGTGCGGCGACGGCGATCAGGGCCGCGGGCAACCGCAGTAGTGCGCAGACGACCAGGCCCGCCAGCAGGACGGCGAGTAGCACCCGGAACGGCGTCCGGGCCCGATGCGACAGGTGCGGAAACAGCGAGCTGGTGATCGACGGCTTCAGCAGGTGTTCCTCGGGCGCGACGCAGGATGCGGTGACGCGCAACCATTCCGGCCCGTCGCCCGGCTCTTCGTTGAGGTGCACGCCGCACAGGCCGCAATACTTGCCCGCGGGAACGTCGACCTTGCAGACCCGGCACTCGGTGGTGGGGACGGCGTCTTCTTCGGGGGTATCGGGTGTTTCGGTCATCGGTTCGCCCTTTGGAGCGCGAGAAGGTTCTTGGCCAGATTCTCCACGTCCGGCGTACCCAGCCCGGTGGCCATGTCATAGCCTGGCCCGGCGCTGGCCACCGCGTTGCCACCGAGCGTGACATCCCGGAACGCCGGGAACGGAGCGCCCGCGGCGATGCGGTAGAGCTGCGGGTTGAGATCACCGATCAACCGGCCGCCGTTCTGGGTCAGGTACTGGTTCATGACCGCGGCCAGGCCCGCCCAGATGGGGGCCGACTGCGAGGTGCCGCCACCTACGAGGTTCTTCTGGTTGAACACGATCCGCACACCGGTGAACGGATCGGCCACCGCGGCGATGTCGGGAGTCAAGCGGCGCCCGGCGTTTTCGTCCGTCACACCCGGACCGGAAACGGCGCGTTGCCATTCCGGGCGATCGAACAATGCGGACGCACCACCGCCGGTGCCAAGCGACAGCGGCACGTCGAACCAGGCCTGCTCACCGAGCCACGCGCCGTCGGCGGTGGTGGACAGCGTGGTGCCGCCGACATCGGTCATCTCCGGCAGCGACGCCACCGAGTCAAGGCCGATGTCATCCGCGCCCGGCGGTGAGGACCAGTCTTGTCCGCCTTTGCATTCCAGGCCGGCGAGGTCACCGCTGGCGTTGAACGCCGTGGTCCCGCGCGCATGGGCGGCGGATAGTGCGGACCGTACCGGGGCGAGATCGGCAGCGGTCAGCAGTTTGTCGCAGCCCCAGCCGATCGAGAAACTCCACACCGCACCGGGAAACTGCTGATCGGCCGATTCGAGCATCTGGCCGATCTTCTCGTAGGCTCCGTCGCCTTGGACGGTCGGCCGCGCGTTGATGACCACTTTCCGTGCGTCGGGCGCGATGGCATGGGCGACTTCGAGATCCATCGTGGTTTCACCGCGCGGTTCGCCCGGCTGACCGCCCACGAGGACGGGATTCAGCGGGGGCAGATTCCACAGCGTCGTGAAGCTGTCGAGATCGGCTTGGTCGTACCCATCGAACGCGAAGATCACGATGGTGGTGCCCTTGCCGGTGTAGCCCTGGGCCGCCAGCCCGTCGGCGTTGTAGGTCTTGAGCAGCCCGCTGGGCGTCAAGCCGCGATCCGGAACATCGAGCGGCAGGATCCACGGCAGCGACATCTTGTGTGGCGTGTAGCCGAGTATGCGGCCGAGCTCGTTGACCTCGCCCTGCAACACATTCGGCACGGCCGGCTGGTGCGGTGAGGCGTAGAACACCTGGCCTTGCTGGCCTCGATAGTCGTGGATGGCCACGTCGAAGGCGTCGGCGACGCGATCCGGTGCACCCTCGACGATCGCCCAGGTGTGGCCGGGACGCCAGCGGACGGACATTCCGTGCTCGTCGGCCCACCTGATCAGGGCGTCTGGCCGGTTGGCGCGGTGCAGTGCGGCGGTGAGCTGCACCGGACCGCGGTGGGTCGGGCCGAGATCGGTTGAGGCCGCGAGTAGATGGGCATACGGCCCGTCGATCACGGCCGACGTGCCAGGTGTCTGCGCTGCCCGAAGGTCAGACGCCAACACCAGTACGCCGGCCGTGATCAGAGCCAGTAGCCAGTGGTTGGATACTGCGCGCACGTCGCGTTGTCCCGCGACCGTGCGGGCTTAGTTGTCGCCGGGAGGCGCGGTGGGGGCCGGGGGCGCGATCACCGTGGGCGAGAACGGGTTCGGGCCGCCGGGATCGAGGCGCGGGGCCTTCTCGGTCGGCTCGACCGGCGGCGGCGGAGCGGCCGGCGTCGTCGTAGTCGTGGTGGTGGTAGTGGTGGTCGGCGTCGTCGTCTCGGGTGCCTCTTCTTCGGTACCGCACGCCGCGGTGAACGCGATCATGCCCATGACTGCGGCACCGCCTGCGATGACGGTGAGCCGACGCCTCAACTGCCCTGACTTCATCTTGTCCTCACTGTCCCCCGAAGTTACAAAAGCTGGCCATGCGAATCGCTTTGCGATTCCCAATATCTGCAACGCACGCATGCACCAAAACCCATCCCGAGCAGGTTCTGGCGAACGAACTCTAACTTAATGGCGGGTTGGCCGCAGAGGCATTACCGCGGGCATTACCAATCGGTGACGTCCGGGCCGTCCGCGGCTTGACGGTGTCGGACGCCCGGTGTTTACTCGAGCCATCGAACATATATTCGAACATGGGCCGGGTCTGATGGTGCGGGAGGTGTTGGTGTGACGGCTGCGACAAGCCTTGATGAACGCCTGCGCACCCGTGCTGAACAGGTAGAACACCTTCGCCGCAAGATTGCGTCGGTGTCGGGGAAGGTCGGCCAGGCGCACCGCGGGGTCTCGGGCTCCGATGACCTTCTCGACGATCAAGAGTCTTTGCTGCAGGCACCCGATGCGCTGGCGGGAACTTTGCCGGTGCCGTTGCCGACGGCGTTGCCGCGCGGGACGGTCGCGGTTGCGGCGGGGGCGCGGTCGTTGACGCTGGGCATCGTTGCGGCGGTGACGGCTGCGGGTGGGCATGCCGTGATCGTCGGTCAGCCCGATGTCGGGCTGCTGGCGGCGGTGGAGATGGGTGCCGATCTGAGCAGGCTTGCGGTCATCCCGGATCCCGGCGCCGACCCGGTTGAAGTCGCCGCGGTGCTCATGGACGGGATGGATCTGGTGGTGCTCGGGCTAGGCGGACGCTCGGTGCCGCCGAGCCGGGCGCGCGTAATGGTGGCGCGGGCCCGGCAGAAGGGCTGCACGCTGGTGGTGACCGACGGGGACTGGCATGGCGCGTCCACCCGATTGGAGGCCAGGGTCTGCGGTTATGAGGTGACCGGTGCGGGCCGGGGCGCGCCCACTCCCGGGCGCGGCCGGATCGGGCGGGTCCGGCTGGCCATGCAAGGTAGAGGCCGGTCCTTCGGATCGGCGCGCGCGGCAGGCGGATAGACCATGCCCGCGGGTTCCAGGGTGCTGGCCTTGTGGTGCATGGACTGGCCTGCGGTGGGCGCGGCCACCGCGGCGGGCCTTTCGCCCACCGCCCCGATCGCGGTGACGTTGGCCAACCGGGTCATCGCCTGTTCGGCATCGGCGCGGGCGGCAGGTGTGCGGCGCAGGCTGCGCCGACGCGAAGCCCAGGCCCGCTGCCCGGAGTTGCACGTCGTCACCGCCGATCCGGCGCGGGATGCCCGCCATTTCGAGGGTGTGACGGCTGCCGTCGACGAGCTCGTCCCGCGCGCGGAAGTACTGCGGCCGGGTCTGCTGGTGCTGTCGGTGCGCGGGGCTGCCAGGTATTTCGGATCCGAACCGGCGGCAGCCGAACGGCTTGTCGACGCGGTCGCCGCGGTGGGGGCGGAGTGCCAGGTCGGTATCGCCGACCAGTTGTCCACTGCCGTCTTCGCGGCCAGGGCGGGCCGCATCGTCGAACCGGGGCAGGATGCGCCGTTTCTGTCCGACCTGTCCATCCGGCAGCTGGCCACCGAACCGGCCCTGGCGGCTCCCGGCCGAGAGGATCTGGCAGATCTGCTGTGGCGGATGGGCATCCGGACCTTCGGCAAGTTCGCGGCGTTGTCCCGCACCGATGTCGCCTCCCGGTTCGGTACGGACGCGGTGGCGGCGCACCGGTTCGTTCGCGGTGAGCCGGCGCGGGGTCCGTCGGGCCGGGATCCGGCGGCCGAACTCGACGCGGTGATGAACTGCGACCCGCCGATCGAGCGGGTGGATGCCGCTGCCTTCGCCGGCCGCTCGCTGGCCAGTGCCCTGCACCGCAGCCTGGAGTCGGCAGGCGTCGGATGCACCCGCCTGGCCATCCACGCCGTCACCGCCAATGGTGAAGAGCTGGAACGGGTTTGGCGCTGTGCCGAACCGCTGACCGAGGACGCCACCGCCGACCGCGTGCGCTGGCAGCTCGACGGCTGGCTGAATCGGCGCACCTCCGAGCGGCCCAGCGCCCCGATCACGGTGTTGCGGCTGCGTCCGGTCGAGGTGGTGTCGGCGGGTGCGCTGCAACTGCCGCTGTGGGGTGGTGTAGGTGAGGAGGACCGGTTGCGGGCCCGACGCGCACTGGTGCGGGTTCAGGGGCTGCTCGGTCCGGAGGCCGTGCAGGTACCGGTGCTCAGCGGTGGGCGCGGGCCCGCCGAACGCATCACCTTCACTCCGTTGGGGGATGAGCCGGTGCCGCGCGCAGACCCACGGCAGCCCTGGCCGGGTCAGCTGCCCGAGCCCTCGCCGACCGTACTGCTCGATGATCCGGTGGAACTGCTTGACGCGCAAGGTAATCCGATTCGCGTCACCAGCCGGGGGATGTTCTCTGCCGATCCGGCGCGGCTGTCAGGCGCAGGCAAACGCGGTGGCAGGCTGCGCTGGTGGGCTGGGCCGTGGCCGGTCGACGAGCGGTGGTGGGATCCCGAGAACCGGGGTGTGGGCCGCACCGCCCGCGCCCAGGTGCTCATGGGCGACGGCGAGGCCGGTTTGGCGATGCTGCTGTGCTACCGGCAGAGGAGGTGGTACTTGGAGGGGGTCTACGAGTAATCGGGAACGCCGAACGTGAACCTGTGTGCGACTTTCCGGGCCGGGTGTCGACAACAAGTTCACGTTGGACGAAGAGAACCAGCGAACGTACCCACCCGGTCGATGAACCGGTCGAAGAACGCCGCCGGGTCCACGTCAACGCCAATCAGCGCGTTGGGTTTGCGTGCCCAGTGCCCGCGCCAGTCGGCCACCGTCATACCGCGGGTCAGTGTCCCGGTCAGTTCGACGTCGACAGTGGTCTGGCGGTACTGCACGAGGTCGGGATCGAGTGCGACCGCCGCGGCCAGCGGATCATGCAGGTGGGCGAGATACCCGTCGCCGGTGTCGAAGTGGAACTCGAAGTAGAACCGCATGGAATCCTCGAACACGCAGATCAGCGGGTTGGCCGAGGTCGAAAGCGTGCCTCGCTCGTCGAGCACGCTCATCGTCGCGGACGTGGCCCCACCGGCTGCCGCCAGCCGATTCAGCAGTGCGGGCGTCATCGCGATGTTCTCGGTGAGGTTGAGGCCAAGCACGATCGGCACGTGGCCCGGGTCGTCGAGCCCCCAGGCGGTGCCCCAGCCGCCGAAAACCTCGGCCGCCGACTCCGGGTCGACGCTGATGTTCCATTCCGAGACCGGTGTGGTGTTGCCGCGGTAGTCGAATGCACCGCCCATGATCACGAGCCGGCGCAGCAGTTTGGGCAGGCCCGGCTCGATCCGCATGGCCAGCGCGAGATTGGTCAGCGGTCCGGTCGCCAGTCCGATCAGCTCACCCGGATACGCGCGCGCCGCGCGCACCCACGCTTCGGCGGCGTCGTAGTCGGTGAGCGGCAGATCGCTGGCAGGCAAGCGCGCGTAGCCGAGGCCTTGCGGGCCGTGGGTGTCCTCGGCCGTGCGCAGCGGCGCCTTCAACGGCTGTTCGGCGCCTTTGGACACCGGAATTCCCGTTGCCCCGCACAGCTCCAGCAGCCCGAGGTTGTTGACGCAGACCTGTTGCACCGGAACGTTTCCCGCGGTCGACGCGATGCCGACGAGCTCGGCCTCGGGGCTGGCCAGCAGGTACACCAGGGCCATCGCATCGTCGACGCCGGTGTCCACATCGGCGAAGACGGGTAACGGAGTATTCACTTCGCCCAGCCTAGAGCGAGACTAAAATTCTCCACCGAGGAGGCGACGACGATGACTGGTCGGGTTGTGCACTTCGAGGTGCCCTTCAGTGACGGCAAGCGTGCGAAAGACTTCTACCAGCAGGTGTTCGGCTGGCAGGTTAACGAATATCCCGAGATGAACTACACGGGTGTCGCGACCGGCCCGGTGGCCGAATCGGGAATGCCCGCCGAGCCCGGATACATCGGTGGTGGCATGTTCGAACGTGAACCGGCGTATCCGCAGGGGCCGGTGATCACCATCGACGTGCCGAGTATCGATGCCGCGCTGGAGAAGATCCGGTCGCTCGGCGGCGAGCAGGTCGGCGAGAAGACCGCGGTGGGAGAGATGGGGTTTGCGGCCTACTTCAAAGACACCGAGGGCAACGTCCTGGGTCTGTGGGAGACCGCCGCACAGTCCTGAGCCTCACTGCTCGACAAGCCGCAGGCCGATCAGGCCCACCACGATCAGCGCGATGAACGTCATCCGTAACGGGCTCAGTGCGTCGCTGAACAGCACCACGCCCGCGATCGTCACGCCCACCGCGCCGATTCCGGCCCATACGGCGTAGGCGGTTCCCACCGGCAACTGCTTGACGGCAATCGCGAGGATTACGAAGCTGGCCGCCGCGGCGGTCACGCACACCACGCTCGGCCACAGCCTCGTGAAGCCGTCCGACTGTTTGATGGCCAGCGCCCAGACGATTTCCAGTAGTCCGGCGAAGATGAGCAATGCCCATGCCATCGTGGGTCTCCCTCGTGTCAGGCGTTGTAACCGCCGTCGACGGTCAAGGTGGTGCCGTTGACGTACTGCGCGTCGGGTCCGGCGAGATAGGCGACCGCAGCGGCGATCTCGTCGGCGCGCCCGTAGCGGCCGAGGGGAATGTTGGGCAGGTCGGCGATGGCGTCGTCACTGTCGGCCGGGTTCATCTCGGTGTCGGTGTTGCCTGGGTGAACGACGTTGGCGGTGATACCTCGGGGCCCGAGATCGCGGGCCAGGCCGCGGGCCAGCCCGGCCACCGCGGCCTTCGTTGCCGAGTACAGCGTCACACCGGGATAGGGCACGTGATCGGCAAGGGTGCTGCCGATCGTGATGATCCGGCCGCCCTCGCCCATAACGGCCGCGGCGGCCTGGCTGAACAAGAACGGCGCGCGAATGTGCAGATCGATGGCCTGGTCCACCTCGGCGGCGCTGACCTGATCGAGGGGACCGTTCGGAAACACCCCGGCGTTGTTCACGAGGATGTCGAGGCGCCCGAACGCCTCGATGACGGCGTCGACCGCCTGCCGCGCTGCCTCGGGCGCGGCGCTGTTTGCCTGCAGCGCAATAGCTTTCGAACCTGCCGCGGTGATCTCGTCGACCACGGTGGCGGCCCGCTCGGGCGAGGAGTGGTAGGTGATGGCGACATCGGCGCCCTCGGCCGCCAGTCGCCGGGCGATCGCTGCGCCGATCCCGCGGCTGCCTCCGGTGACCAATGCGGCTTTCGACTCCAGCGACATGACCGTCTCCCATCAATTTTGTAATGGACACTACAAATATAGACTCTTCATATGTCCCGTCAACCCACGGCTCGCCGCGGCCGGCCCCGCGCATTCGACCGCGGCACCGCACTCGAGGCGGCGATGGACGTGTTCTGGGAGCGGGGCTACGAGGGCACGCGAGTGAGCGATCTGACGAAGGCGATGGGCCTGAACGCCCCGAGCCTCTACGCCACGTTCGGCTCCAAGGAGGACCTGTTCCGGGAGGCCGTCGCGCATTACAACGCGCCCGACCGCTCGCCGACCACGATCGCGCTGCAGCGGCCGGGGCCCGTCCGTGACGCGGTCGAGGCGATGCTGCGCGACAACGTGCGCGAGTACGCCGACCCCGACACCCCGCCGGGCTGTCTGATCGTCCTGGCCGGGATCGCCTACTCGGCCGAGACCGAGGTGTTGCGCGACCTGCTCAGAAGCTGTCGAGACGAAGACCGCGCCCGGCTGCTCGGCCGAATCCAGGGCGGAATCACGGCAGGTGAGCTACCCGCCGATCTGGACGCGCAGCGGCTCGCCTCGTTCCTCATGACGGTGCTGCACGGGCTGTCCATCCAGGCGCGCGACGGCGCCTCGCGCGCCGACATGGAAGCGGCGGTGGACATGGCAATGCTGGCGTGGGACCGCACCGTCGACGCCGCCGCCGGGCGCGCTACCAGTGCAGGCCCGGCACCATCCGTGCCGCGCGCTTGACCGGGCGGGCTACCGAACGCGGCACGCGCAACGATCGGCCCGACCGAGTGGGCCGTTTCGGCCTGCGTGCCGGAGCCGTTGCGCTGCTTGTGGTTTCGGAGGGGGTCAGTCCGCGCGCCGCCGCCGAATCGGGGTAGCCGAGGTAGAGCTGATGCAGCACCCGACGGGACAGCTTCGGGGTCAGGTAATTGCCGAAATCGGCGAGTGTGCCCAGCGGGGTGTCGATGCGGGGCGGCTTTTCGACCAGGCCCCGCACCACCATCGCCGCGGCGTGCTCGGCCGAGATCGGCGGCACCGGGTTGAGCCGGCGCGACGGCGCGATCATCGGCGTCTTGACCAACGGCATGTGGATGTTGGTGAACGTGATGTGATCGGACAGGGTTTCGGTCGATACCACGTCGGAGAACGCATCCAGTGCGGCCTTGCTGGGCAGATACGAGCTGTACTTGGGGGTGTGCGCCTGCACGCCGGCACTCGACACATTCACCACATGGCCGAAGCGGCGTTCGCGCCAGTGCGGCAGCAGGGCAAGCACCATACGAACCGCGCCGAAGTAGTTGACCGCCATGACTCTTTCGTAGTCGTGCAGGCGGTCGGTCGAGTTCACCACCGACCGGCGGATCGACCGGCCGGCGTTGTTCACCAGGTAGTCGACATGACCGAATCGGCCGAGGATGTCCTTGACAGTGTGCTCGACCGACGCGGAATCGGTTACGTCACACGTGAATGCGTACGCCTGGCCGCCGCGTGCGCGGATCTCGGCCACCAGATCGTCGAGCGCCTCGGCGTTGCGGGCCAGCGCGAACACGCACCCACCCCGCTCGGCCACCGCGATCGCCGAAGCCCGGCCGATGCCGCTGGAGGCCCCGGTGATGATGACGTGCTTGCCGACCAGCGGCCCGGCCGGATCGTCGCGCCGAGCCCGGTCGGGGTCGAGGTGTCGCGCCCAGTACTCCCACAGCCTCGGTGCGTAGGAAGCGAACTCGGGAACCTCGATTCCGGTGCCGCGCAACGCCTCGACGGTGTCGTCGGCGGTGAACGTCGGCATCAGATCCACGACATCGAGCACCTCTCCGGGGATGCCGAGCTGGGTGGCCACGATGTTGCGCAGTGCCTTGACCCGGCCTCGTGCCTTCACCACCGGTGCCGCGGTTGCCCGCGGCAGCGACCCGCGCAGCGGCGGCAGCCCGGCCGCTTCGGCAACACCGCGGTAGATTCCGCGAAGGCCAATGGTTTTCGGCGCCGTCAGGTGGAACGTCTGACCGTCACGGTTCTCGGCATGCATCAGATGGACCATGGCATTGACGACGTAGTCGACCGGCACGATATTGGTGCGGCCGGTGTCGGGCAGCATCATCGGGGTGAACTTGGGAAGGCCGGAGAGGGCGGACAGAACGCCGAAGAAGTAATACGGGCCGTCGATCTTGTCCATCTCACCGGTCATCGAGTCGCCGACCACCACCGCGGGCCGGTACACGCGGTAGCGCAATCCCTTCGCGGACCGCACGAGCATCTCGGCCTCGAACTTGGTCTGGTGATACGGCGTCGGCAAGTCCTGCGCGACATCGAAATCTTCTTCGGTGAACACGCCCCGATAGGTGCCTGCGACCGCGATGGACGACACGTGGTGCAACGTCGCATCCAGGCGGCTGGCCAAAGAAATCACCGCACGCGTGCCATCCACGTTGGCGGCCCGCTGCTCGGATTCGCCGACGGTGATGTCGTAGATCGCCGCGCAATGCACCACGTGGGCGACGTTGCCGAGCTCGGCGATGTCGGCGTCGGTGAGTCCGAGATCGGCCGCTGTCAGGTCGCCGACCAGCGGTTTCACTCGCTCATCCCAGTCCTGGGCCAAGTTCTCGAACCGGGTCAGCGATTCCCGGCGAACGAGCACCCAGACCTCGGCGTCCGGCTGCTGCGTCAGAATCCGCGACACCACACGGCGACCAATAAACCCGGTACCGCCGGTAACGACATAGCGCATGCGAGACATGGTGGCCCCATATCGGGCAAACGTCAACTGGGGCTGACAGCCGAGCGGCTATCGTCCGACGCATGCCCATCAACCCGAATGCCATCGGTGAAAAGACTGACCCGCAACACTTCGCATGGACCGACCGGGACACCCTGCTGTATGCGCTGGGCGTCGGTGCCGGCACCGACGATCTGGCGTTCACCACCGAGAACAGTCACGAAATCGAGCAGCAGGTATTGCCGACGTATGCGGTGATCGCGTGCTCCCCGTTCGCCGCGGCGCTCAAGATCGGCACCTTCAACTTCGGCATGCTGTTGCACGGTTCGCAGGAGATCCGGCTGTTCAAACCGCTTCCACCGGCCGGAAAGATGACCGTGGTGTCCGAGGTTGCCGACATCCAGGACAAGGGGGAGGGCAAGAACGCGGTCGTGATGCTCAAGGGCATCGGCACCGACCCCGACAGTGGCGAGGTCATCGCCGAAACGCTCACGACGGTCGTGATCCGCGGCGAGGGCGGATTCGGCGGTCAGCCCGGCCAGCGGCCTGCCGCTCCGGAGATCCCCGACCGCGGACCCGATGCCCGGGTGGCGCTGCCCACGCGCGAGGATCAGGCACTCATCTACCGGTTGTCCGGCGACCGCAATCCGTTGCACAGCGACCCTTGGTTCGCCAAGAATCTCGCGGGCTTTCCGAAGCCGATCCTGCACGGGCTGTGCACCTATGGGGTGGCCGGGCGGGCTCTGGTGGCCGAACTAGGTGGCGGGGACGCGACGAAGGTGAGTGCGGTGGCGGCGCGGTTTACCTCGCCGGTGTTCCCGGGCGAGACGCTGACGACGTCGATCTGGCGCACCGAACCGGGCCGGGCGGTGTTTCAGACCGAGGCGGCAAGTCCGGACGGGTCGGGGGCCCGGCTGGTTCTTGAGGACGGCGCCGCCGAATTTCACTGAAGCGCTGCTGAGCAGGACCCTACGTTGACAGGATCGGTTTCACTCGGTCGCACGGCCCCGTGCGGGAATGGTGGGTGACACGTGGCAAAGCTGAAGTTGGTCGTCGGATATCTCGCCACCCCGGGTGGTGCTGACGCGTTGGCCCTTGCTGTCCGGTTCGCGAGAACGCTGGATGCCGAGGTCGAGATCTGCATCGTGCTGCCGCCCGATACGCGGCTGCCGGGTCTCGTGCCGAAGGGCGGCTACGAGGATGTGCTGGCCGACCAGGCGAAGGGCTGGCTCGACGAGGCGCTGGCCAACGTGCCCGATGACGTTGTGGCTCATGGTCATCTGAGTTTCGACGAGTCGTTCACCGACGGCCTGATTCGCGAGGCGTTGCGGCTGGAGGCACGAGCCATCGTGGTCGGTGGATCAGGTGGTGGTCTGGCCGGCAGCTACTCGTTGGGGTCGGTGGTCAACGAACTGTTGCACTCGTCGCCGCTGCCGGTCGCGGTGGCGCCCCGCGGAACCCGGGATTCCAAGGTCGAGCGGGTCAGGGAGGTCACCTGTGCGATCGGCCAGCGCAAAGGTTCGGATCTGTTGCTGGACACGGCTGTCCGCGCGAGCCGGGCCGCGGGCACACCGCTGCGGCTGGTGTCGCTCGTCGCACTCGATCCGACCTTCGGTTCACTGCGTTCCGACGACGACGCGGTCCGCGGACATGCGCTCGCGCACGCAGAGGAAACGCTGGAGGCCGCCAAGAGTGAGCTCCCGGAGGGGTTCCCCGTGACCTCGACTATCGTGAACGGTCCCACCGTCGAGGCCGCGGTGAACCAGCTGGAATGGCACGACGGTGACGTCATCATGGTCGGGTCGAGTCGGCTGAGCGCGCCCCGGCGGATCTTCCTCGGATCCACCGCGGCGAAGATGCTGCGGGTGTTGGATGTGCCGATGGTTGTTGTGCCAAGGGACGAGTTGAAGGACGGCGAGGAGCGGCAATGACGGAATCCGCATCAGAGTCTGCGTCGCATCGCGAACTGGAGACCGCGGAGCAGTCTGCCGGGCTGGTCTCCAAAGGACTGGCATCGGGTAAGGTCGGCACGTTTTCGGGTGCCATCCTTGGCATCTCGTCGGTCGCGCCGGGCTACACCCTTACCGC
This sequence comes from Mycobacterium venezuelense, assembly GCF_054919535.1. Taxonomy (NCBI): domain Bacteria; kingdom Bacillati; phylum Actinomycetota; class Actinomycetes; order Mycobacteriales; family Mycobacteriaceae; genus Mycobacterium; species Mycobacterium venezuelense. Next base: position 337,774 of record NZ_JBONDW010000002.1, on the reverse strand, counting down.
CAGCATCGGCCTGATCGTCGCGGCCGTCGGCCTGAAGATGCCTGCGATCCTGATCGCGGGCTTCATCCCGATGTTCCTGACGGCATACGCCTACCGGGAGCTGAATTCTCGCGCCCCCGACTGCGGTGCCTCATTCACGTGGTCCACCAAGGCATTCGGGCCATACGTCGGGTGGATGTGCGGCTGGGGCATGGTGATGGCAACCATCATCGTGCTGTCCAACCTTGCCGCGATAGCCGTCGAGTTCTTCTATCTGTTCATCGCCAGGGTTACCAACAACCCGTCGATCGCCGACCTCGCCGGCAACAAGGCCGTCAACATCATCACGACTCTCGTGTTCCTGGCGATCGCGACCGCGATCGCGAGCCGGGGCATCACGACCAGCGAGCGCGTGCAATACGTGCTGGTCGGATTCCAGATGGTGGTGCTGTTGGCGTTCGCGATCATGGCGTTCGTCCATGTCGGCCGCGGTGATGCACCGGCCGGGCTGTCGTTCGACTTCGACTGGCTGAACCCGTTTACCGGACTTGCCTTGAGTGCCTTCGCGATCGGCGTGACGGGATCGATATTCGCGTTCTGGGGCTGGGATACCTGCCTGACCCTGGGGGAGGAGTCGAAGGATCCGACGAAGGTCCCGGGCCGCGCGGGGCTGTTGTGCGTGCTGTCGATTTTGGCGACCTATCTGCTCATCGCCGTCGCGGTGATGATGTACGCCGGGGTCGGCGAAGCCGACCTCGGGCTCGGCAATCCCGACAACGCCGACAACGTGTTCGCCGCACTGGCCGACCCGGTGCTTGGCACCGTGGCCGGGCCGCTGCTGTTCCTGGCCATCCTGGCCTCTTCGGTGGCCAGCCTGCAGACCACGTTCCTGCCTGCCGCGCGGGCGATGCTGGCGATGGGTGCCTACAAGGCCTTCCCGGCTCGGTTCGCCGAAGTCAGCCCGCGCTATCTGGTGCCCAGTTTCGCGACGATCACGGCCGGTGTGGTCACGGGCGTGTTCTACACCGTGGTGAGCGTGCTCTCGGAGAGCGCGCTGCTGGATACCATTGCGGCCCTTGGCATCATGATCTGCTGGTACTACGGCATCACCGCGTTCGCGTGTGTCTGGTACTTCCGCCGCGAGCTGTTCGCGAACGTCCACAACGTGGTGTTCAAGCTCGTGTTCCCGTTGCTCGGCGGCATCATGCTGGCTGCGGTGTTCGTGATCGCCATCGGCGAGAGCATGAACCCGGAGAACGGCAGCGGCGCCGCGATCGGCGGTATCGGCCTGGTGTTCTTCATGGGCTTCGGCATCCTGCTGCTCGGTGCCGTGCTCATGCTGATCTGGCGCTCACGCAGCCCGGAGTTCTTCCGCGGCGAGACGCTGCGGCATGACACCCCGTCACTCGTGGAGTAGGTGCGGCAACGCCGAGACCGACGAAATGGCTGCTACCGCAGAGGTTTTGCAGCCATTCCGTCGGCATCGAGGAGAAGTACTCAGAACGTCAGCTGGCGACTGCGTTCCCGATACCTGACTTGCCGTCGTTGTGGGCCAGGTTGAAGGGGTCGAGAATGTTCCACGCGGTGATGAAGAACTGCTGCTTGAGTTCGTCGCCCGCGACTTCCTGGTTGAGCAGGTCCGCGGCGATGTCCCACCCGTAGTACAGGAACGATCCCGGCGGAGTCGTCTTGATCAGCTCGTTGATGATGATCTGCCGGGCATCCCTGGCCTCATCGGTATCACCCAGCGCGGGAGCCAGGCTCGGCAGGATCTTGCTGATCGGAATGACGGCGTTGACCCACGGCACGATCTGGCTGCCGCGGTAGATCTGCTCGGTCGCTTCGCGAATGAACGGGTCGAATGCGTCGAGCGCTTCGGGCGTGAGGTCCATCAACGAATTGCGAAGTTCGATGATCTCGTCGGGGATATCCGTGGGTTCCGGCTCCTGGTCGTTAGGTCGTAGGGGGTTCCACGGTTGGGGATTCGCATCGGCCTGCGTCTCGACGGCAGCGGCCACCTTCGGCGAGCCGACCACGGTCGAACTAGCCGGCTCGGCAACCGGTTCGGTCTCAAGTGAGCTGTCCGGCTTGGGAGCGGCGGCCTGCTTGGGCGTGAACAGGTTCTTGAGTTTCGCGACCTGCTCGGCCTCGAACTCCTCGGCACTCGGCTTGGCGGCAGGCTTGGTCCCCGGCTTGGTCGTGGGTTTGGCCAGTGAGTCGGAGATCGACTTCGACACCGTGCTGACGGTCTTGGTGACCTGCTCGTTGAGCTTCTCTCCGGCCTTTTCGAGGTTGTCGTTGAGCTTCGACAACGGCTTGGGGCGGTCGGGCTTCGAACCCGACTTCGAATCCGACTTCGAATCAGTCTTGGAGCCCGCGTTGGCGGCCGGCTTCTTGGGCCCGGTGTTGGGGCTGGAACTGCTGCTGGAGGAGGTGTCCTTCGAGCCGCTGTCGGTGGATTCCGCGTGCGCGGTGCCTTGCCCCGCCGCGGCGATGGCCGCCCCGACACCCATCGCTACCGCAACACCGCCGACGTAGCCGATGTACTTCGTTGACGTCATCGCCGTCCTTTCACAGCCGATCCCCAGCCCAGAGGCATCGTAGGGGGTCGGTCCGGATCTGGCAGCGCGAGGGCGTCACACCCAGGTGCCGCCGTCGACGCGAAGCGTCACCCCGGTGATGTACGAGGCCCGGTCGCTCAGCAGCCATGCCGCGGCCTCGGCGACCTCGTCGGGCTGGGCAGCGCGGCCTAGCGGGGTTTCTGCGACGATCCGCTCGACGACGCCGGGGGTCACGTCCTCCCACTGCTGGATCATCTCGGTGAGGGTGGCGCCCGGCGCGATGGCGTTGACCCGGATGCCCTCGGGTCCATATGTGGCGGCCGCGGATTCGGTGAGGCTGTTGACGGCCCGCTTCATCGCTCCGTACGCCGGCAGTTCGGGGTTGCTGTGCAAACTGCCGACGCTCGAGGTGTTGACGATCGCACCGGTCTTTGCGGTGGCGCGGATCGCGGCGACCTCGGCGGCCATGGCCTGCCACACGCCTTTGAGGTTGACGGTGTAGACGTGGTCGAAGTCGGCCTCGGCCAACTCGTCGAGCGGTCCGGGCGGCTGGATCGTCGCTCCGTTGTTGAAGGCGATGTCGAGGCGGCCCCACAACTCGACGGTGTGCTGAACCGCGGCATCCACGCTGGCGCCGTCGGCGAGGTCGCACACCACGTAGTCCGCGGTGCCGCCGGCGTCCCGAATTTCCGCGGTGACCGTCTTGAGCTCCCGCTCGGTGCGGGCGGCGAGCAGCACGGTCGCGCCCTCACGTGCGAACAGCCGCGCAGCCGCCGCGCCGATGCCTCGCCCCGCGCCGGAGATGAACGCGACCTTGCCGGTGAGCATGCCGATGTGTGTTGTCTGAGTCATGAGACCGAGCGTGCTGGCGACCGCGCAGCGCATCCAGGTACCAGCGATACCTGGCTAGCGCCGCCGTCCTCCGGACAATGGAAGGCGTGGACAAGCGCGAGTTCGGGACGTTCCTGCGCAGCAGGCGCGAGCGGATCAGCCCCACCGACGTGGGTCTGCCGGTCGGCCCGCGTCGTCGCACCCCGGGGCTGCGCCGCGACGAGGTCGCGCATCTGGCCTTCATCTCCACCGAGTACTACACGCGGCTGGAGCAGGCTCGTGCTCCACACCCGTCGCGTGAAGTGCTTGCGGGATTGACGCGTGCGCTGAGACTGTCCGACGCCGAACGCGCCCACCTCTATGTGCTGGCCGGTGTCGAACCCGAAGCCCCGCCGGGCCCACCGCGCGCCGTCCGGCAGAGCATCCACGACCTGTTGCAGCGTCTGCCGCAGGCCGCCGCAATCGTGTTGTCCGCCACCTACGAGGTGATCGCCTGGAACGACTTGGCGTGTGCACTCATGGAGGACTTCTCGGCGCTGTCGCGTCGCGATCGCAACCTCGTGCGACGGGCGTTTGTCGGTCCCCGGCCGCCGGACGGGCAGCGGCTCTACGGCGTATCCGACGCCGACGAGTTCGGCCGCACATGCGCCCAGCACCTGCGGGCCACTGCGGCGCGCTATCCGGACGATCCCGAAACCGCTGAGCTTATCGCCGAATTGCGCGCCGGCAGTGAGGAATTCAGGCAGTTGTGGGACGCCCACGACGTGATCGCCCAACCCGCGTTGTGCAAGACGTTCGCACATCCCGTGGTCGGCCCGGTGGCCGTCAACTGCGATGTGCTCGACATCGCCGACCGGGACCAGCGGGTGGTGATCTACACCCCGGAGCCGGGCTCGCCGTCCGAGGAGGCCATGCGGCTGTTGGCGGTGCTCGGCACCCAACGCATGGATGTGCCGGGCTGAGTGGCCTCGAGCCAGTCGTCGAACTGTCGTCCTTCGTCGATCGCCCAACGCTGCGGCGATGACGCGTCGAGGTAGTGCTCCAACAGCTTTTCGGTTTCGGCGATGCCGCGCGTCGTGATCAACTCCCGCAGCGGGCCTGGGCGGGCCAGCGTGAGCTGACCGAGCCGGGCCCGGTCGGTCAAGCTCCGCAAGAGTGGCATGCCGGGATCGTCGCTGGGCGGATCGGTAGCGGCGCGCGCCGTGTAGGCGGCCAGGTGCCGCTCCCACTTCCGGGTTGCGGTGAGATCGTCGCCACCGTCGAAGCCGCTGCGGGCGAGAGGTTTCCGGGCGCGTCGGAACTCTTGTGAGACGGCAGCGCCCGCGCAGACGCGGTGCAGTTCTTCGAGGACTGTCTTCAGGCCTGCGGCACCGAGCATCACCATCGACGAGGGCACCGCTTCGAACACCACTGCCCGCAACTGCGGTAGTTGGCCGATCACGTTTCTGAGCATCGTCAGCAGTTCGAGATCGGGGCCGCCGATGTGAGCGTCGAGGTAGTAGCCGTTGAGTTCGATACCGCCCGCGACGTGGATCTCCAGTACCCGATCCAGTGGCAAGGCGGCGAGCACCTCGTCGACGGACTGGCGGCGGTTGCGCTGGTTGGTCAGCAGATTGTGCAGGTCGAGCAGGATGCCGCAGTCGGCACGTTCTGCGATCTCGGCGATGAACACCCCGTCAGGCAGCTCGCCGGGCCGCGGACGTAGATAGTTCACCCCCGTCTCGATGAGAAACGGTCGGGTGGAACAGTTTTGGTAACCGCGGATGTGCTCGACCGCAGCGTCGACCCCAGCCGGGGTTTGGGCAGGCGGCAGCAGAAATCCGGCGTCGAGATCGCGGCCCGCGTGCCGGACGCGATTGAACGACAGGTGCTCGCTCCAGTGCGGGGCGCCGAGACGCTGGGCGCACGCGGCGGTCAGCGCGAGCCCCTGCGGATCGGGTGCTTCGCAGCCGCCGACGGGAAATCCCACGCCGTGCACCAGCGTGGGACGGTCACGGCTTTCGACCCACCTGAAGGCGGGCTCACTTATGTCCCAGCCTTTTTCGTCGCACGGGTGCCACATGGTCTGCGGCTCGACCTCGACCACGTCGATCAGGTGGGCGATGTCGTCCCACACCAGATCCAGCCCGGTGGTGGCGATGACGCCGACGCCGAGGTCGGGGCCGCGACATGACGGCTTCATCCCATGTTGGGTGAGGCGAAGCCCTCTTCGTCGACGACGAAGTCGGCGAACGTCTGCCACTGCAGGTCCAATCCGGAGTGGCAGCCGGGGCAACCTGCCTTGCCGAGCACCTCGGCCTGGGCCTTCTGGAACTTCTTGAGATCGAACAGCACCGAGTCGGGGGCGCTGATCCGGATCCGGTCGCGCGGCGGCAGGGGCTGGGGATTCAATTCGGCCATGATGATGCCTTTCTCGCTGGTCACCGGGCTATCCGGATAGGACGACGGTAGGAACAGCCGATGCTCAAGATCGCGCGTAGTCGACTACTTGATTTCCGCACGAAGTGGCCATGTCGAACGTGTGTTCGATAGACTGGTGCGGTGGGTTGGCACAACGGGCCGCCGAGCTGGACCGAGATGGAGCGCGTACTTACCGGCAAGCCGCGTCGCTCCGGCCTGCCGCTGGAAGACCAAGCCGGTGACGGCGGAGACAGCCCGGCCTGGTCGCGTAAGCGGGGCGCCTATGAGCCGCCCGAGCGGTCCCGATCACGGGGATCGGCGATCCCTTACGCCGAACTGCACGCGCATTCGGCCTACAGCTTCCTCGACGGGGCAAGCACGCCGGAGGAGCTCGTCGAGGAGGCGGCCCGGCTCAACCTGCGGGCCATCGCGCTGACCGACCATGACGGGCTCTACGGCGTGGTGCGCTTCGCCGAGGCGGCCAGGGAGCTCGACGTGGCCACGGTGTTCGGCGCCGAGTTGTCGCTGAGTAACGTCGCGCGCACCGAAGAGCCCGATCCGCCCGGGCCGCACCTGCTGGTGCTGGCCCGCGGTCCGGAAGGGTATCGTCGGCTGTCGCGCGAAATCGCCAAGGCGCATCTGGCCGGGGGCGAAAAAGGCAAGCCCCGCTACGACTTCGATGCGTTGACCGAGGCCGCAGGCGGGCACTGGCACATCCTCACCGGATGCCGCAAAGGACATGTCCGCCAGGCGCTTTCGCAAGGCGGCCCGGAAACGGCGAGCAAGGCGCTCGCCGATCTGGTCGATCGGTTCGGGGCTGACCGGGTCAGTGTCGAACTCACCCACCACGGGCAGCCATGCGACGACGAGCGCAACGCCGCACTGGCCGATCTCGCGCCCCGTTTCGGCCTCGATGTCGTCGCCACCACCGGCGCGCATTTCGCGGCGCCCGATCGCGGCCGGCTGGCCATGGCCATGGCTGCGATCCGGGCCAGGAATTCGATGGACTCCGCGGCGGGGTGGCTGGCCCCGCTCGGCGGAGCGCACCTGCGGTCGGGGGAGGAGATGGCGCAGCTGTTCGGTCCTGGCATCGTCTCCGCCGCAGCTGATCTCGGCGAGCAGTGCGCGTTCGGCCTGGCCCTCATCGCCCCGCAGCTGCCGCCGTTCGATGTGCCTGCCGGGCACACCGAGGACAGTTGGTTGCGCCATCTCGTCATGGCGGGTGCGGCTGAGCGCTATGGGCCGCCGGAGCGGGCTCCCAAGGCGTACGCGCAGATCGAGCACGAGTTGAGGATCATCGAGCAGCTGGAGTTTCCCGGCTACTTCCTGGTGGTGCACGACATCACGCGGTTCTGCCGGGACAACCACATCCTGTGTCAGGGCAGGGGATCGGCGGCCAACTCGGCGGTCTGTTACGCACTCAAGGTCACCAACGTCGACCCGATCGCCAACGAGCTACTGTTCGAGCGGTTCTTGTCTCCGGCTCGCGACGGGCCGCCCGACATCGACATCGACATCGAATCGGACTTGCGCGAGAACGTCATCCAGTACGTCTACGAGCGTTACGGCCGCGACTACGCGGCCCAGGTCGCCAACGTCATCACCTATCGCGGCCGCAGTGCGGTCCGCGACATGGCCCGCGCGCTGGGATTTTCGCAAGGGCAGCAGGACGCCTGGAGTAAACAGCTCAGCCGGTGGAACGGGCTTCCCGATTCGCCGGATGTCGCCGAGATCCCCGAGCCGGTGATCGACCTCGCCACGCAGATCGCCAACCTGCCCCGCCACATGGGCATCCACTCGGGCGGCATGGTGATCTGTGACCGTCCCATCGCCGACGTGTGTCCGGTGGAGTGGGCGCGGATGGAAAACCGCAGTGTACTGCAGTGGGACAAAGATGACTGTGCGGCAATAGGTTTGGTGAAGTTCGACCTGCTCGGGCTCGGCATGCTCTCGGCGCTGCACTACGCCATCGATCTGCTCGACGAGCACAAGGGCATCAAAGTCGACCTGGCCAAACTGGACCTGTCCGAGCCCGCGGTCTACGAGATGCTGCAGAAGGCCGACTCGGTCGGGGTGTTCCAGGTGGAGTCCCGGGCGCAGATGGCCACCCTGCCGCGGCTCAAACCCCGCGAGTTCTACGACCTGGTGGTCGAGGTGGCGCTGATTCGCCCCGGGCCCATCCAGGGTGGTTCGGTGCACCCTTATATCAAGCGCCGCAACGGTTTGGAGCGCGTCACCTACGAGCATCCGTCGATGGAGCCCGCGCTGAAGAAGACGCTTGGCGTGCCGCTGTTCCAGGAGCAGCTCATGCAGCTGGCGGTCGATTGCGCGGGTTTCACCGCGGCCGAGGCCGATCAGCTGCGCCGGGCAATGGGCTCCAAACGTTCGACCCAGAAGATGCGCAGGCTGCGCGGCCGGTTCTACGACGGTATGCGCGACCGGCACGGCATCACCGGCGAGGTGGCCGACCGGATCTACGAGAAGCTGGAAGCATTCGCCAATTTCGGCTTCCCCGAAAGTCATTCGCTGAGCTTCGCGTCGCTGGTGTTCTACTCGTCGTGGTTCAAGCTGCACCACCCCGCAGCGTTCTGCGCCGCGTTGTTGCGCGCACAGCCGATGGGGTTCTACTCGCCGCAGTCGCTGGTCGCCGATGCCCGGCGGCACGGCGTGACAGTGCACGGGCCCGACGTCAACGCCAGCCTGGCCTACGCCACCCTGGAGAACCACGGTATGGACGTGCGGCTGGGGCTTGGCAGTGTCCGCCACATCGGTGACGATCTGGCTCAGCGCATGGTCGACGAACGAAAGGCCAACGGGCAGTTCGCAACCCTGCTCGATCTGACCGGCCGGGTGCAGCTGTCCGTCCCGCAGACCGAGGCGCTGGCCACCGCGGGTGCGCTGGGGTGTTTCGGGATCACCCGTCGGGAAGCGTTGTGGGCCGCGGGCGCGGCCGCCACGCAACGCCCGGACCGGCTGCCGGGGGTGGGGTCGTCATCGCACATCCCGGCCTTACCCGGGATGAGCGCGCTCGAACTGGCCGCGTCCGACGTGTGGGCCACCGGCATATCCCCGGACAGCTATCCCACCGAGTTCCTGCGCGCCGACCTCGACGAGTTGGGCGTGATACCCGCGGACAAGTTGCTGGAGGTCGCCGACGGCACCCGAATCCTGATCGCCGGTGCGGTAACTCACCGGCAGCGGCCCGCGACAGCGCAGGGCGTGACGTTCGTGAACCTGGAGGACGAGACCGGCATGGTCAACGTGCTGTGCGCGCCGGGGGTGTGGGCGCGCCACCGCAAACTGGCCCAGACGGCGGCGGCTCTGTTGGTGCGCGGCATCGTGCAGAACGCGACCGGTGCGGTCACCGTCGTCGCCGACCGGATGGAGCCGCTCAGGTTGCGGGTGGGTTCACGGTCTCGCGACTTCCGGTGAACCCGGCCTTGCTGTCCTCCAGGCCCGTCCGCAGCAACGACCACGCGAGGCGGCGGGCTTCCGTGGCCCGCTCGTGCAGCAGACGCTGAACGGCGGGAATGGGATTCGACTCCGGCTTGCGCCCATCGACCACGTTGGCATGGATTTCCTCGGCGACGCCGATCGCCATGAGGACGGCCTCGTTGACGCGGTCCAAGGCGTGATGCAAGCGGTCGTCCTGGCTGAGCAGGTGCGCGTTGTCGAGCTCGACCGAGACATCCGTGACGACGTGGCTGATCTGCTCGAAGATGACGTTCATCGCCTTCTCGCGCTCATCGCGGTCGTCGAGGTGCAGGCAGCGGGCACCCTCGCTCCACAGCGTGGCCAGCATCCGCGTATGCGCGCCCACGCTGCGCGACACCTCGATCATCGCCTGCTTCTGCAACTGCTCAAGGAGATGGCCGCGTTCGACGCGGGCGAGTTCCTGCTGCGCGGCAAGTTCAGCGCGGTGCAGCTTCTGCTGAGACTCCATCGCGGCCCGGTGCCATTTCTGGGTCAGCGCGAGCTCGAGTGCGGATCGTTCGTCGGCGGCGGCGAGCTCGCGGCGCAGGCGGTCGGCCGCGTCGGCAGCGTCCTGCCGGGCCTGGCGCGCGATGTTGAGGGTCTGCCACATCGTCACCATGACGACGACGAAGACGACCGCACCGAAGAACCATTCCGACTTGCTGCCGAGTTCGCCAGGCCCCAGGAAAATGAACCACGCAATGGCCATGCTGCCGACGACGCCGCAGACCAACCACCCGATACCGGGCAGGCCCTCGGCAGGACTGCGCTTGCTCGGGTGTTCGCGGTCGGGTGTCACGAGCGGTATCGGTTCGGTGCGGTCACTCACCTCGTCGAGCTCCGAAGATTCGGCGGCCCTTGTCGATTCAGTAACTCCGGTCATCTGACCTCCCATCGACCGAGCCTCCCACGGTGCAGCGTTCAGATTATGGCCACCGTCGTCGAGCAGCACCAGGGGTCACATCGCCCCTACCGATGACGAGACGCGCCGGACCCGCTAATGTCATCCCGTGCTCGGTGTGAGCGGCGCTACTTCGAACGCGTCCTCACCTGAGGAGTCAATGCATTTGATTGCCTGGAGAATTGAGGGCCCATGGGTCAGAACGCCTCGCTGGAAGGTGATTCGTCAGTCATCGTCAGTCTCTCCGAGGCGGCGATGCACATGTACTCGGCCGCGATCGACGCACTGCCGTTCCCGGAGGACAAAAAGTTCCACAAGCGCGCCGATGTCGTCCTCTCGGGCATGCGCAAGTTGCGTGCGGCGCTGACTGAAGCGGCGAGCAGCAACCGTCCCTCACCCGCTGTCATCGTGGCGCTCAGCGGAGTTCGGCAACGCTACGACTCGCTCATGGCGCACGCCGCCGCGGCGCCTGGCTCGACCCTCGGTCAGCAGATCTACGTCACGCGCATCCACGCCAAGCTGTCGGCTCAGGAAGTCGCCAACGGCGCGGGCCTGCGCGATGGTCTGCTCGACGAACTCGAGGCCGGTGCCACGCCGACCGACGACGAGGCTGCGAAGATCCGGGAAACCATCGCCGCCCTTGGCGGATTGCCCGGTTCCGATCACGGCACTCATGAGATGGCTCCAGTGGTCGAGTTCGGGCAGCATGACGACTCGCACGTCAACGATTGGGACGACGCGCTTCTCGCCGAGAACGCGAGCTGACCGGCAAACCCTGCGCCACAGCGGGTTTCGGGCTTCGCAGCAAACAGAAGTGTGCTCAGCCCTCGGTCGGTGTCGTCCAGACCTTGTCGATGCTGATCCGTAGCCGCGTGTTGTAGGCCGCCATCGCCTCGGTCAGCCCGAACGTCTCGGCGTCGGCCGAGTACTTGGCCCAGTACGGTTCGTCTCCACGTGGATCGGTGTCGGTGGCGTCGACGGATGCGGTGCCGCCGATCGCGATGATCCCCGCGCCGTGCCCATCGGAGTCCAGGTTGAGGCTCACGCGCGGGTGCGCGGTCACGTGGCGGACCTTGGCTGCCCCCGGCATCGTGTACACGACGATGTCGGTGCCGTCGAAGTAGAACCACACCAGCCGGGGAACCGGCTGGCCGGATTTGGCGACCGTCGTCAGCCAGCCGTAGTGGTCGGAGGTCAGGCGTTGGGACACTTCCGGTGTCAGCTCAGCACTCATGTCGCGAATGTAGTCTCGCGACATGACCCTCGACTTGACCGTTGACGAACTTCTCACCACGACCCGATCGGTGCGCAAACGACTCGACTTCGAAAAGCCGGTGTCGCGCGAGGTGCTCATGGAGTGCCTCGACCTGGCCCTGCAGGCGCCGACTGGATCGAATGCGCAAGGCTGGCAATGGGTTTTCGTCGAGGATCCCGCAAAGAAGAAGGCGTTGGCCGACATCTACCGGACCAACGCCAACCCGTATCTGGACCTGCCCAAGCCAGAGCGGGGTGACATCCGCGACGAGCAGATGGATGCGGTGACGAGTTCGGCCAAATACCTCAACGAGAACTTCGAGAATGCGCCGGTGCTTCTGGTGCCGTGCCTGGAAGGCCGCCCGGACGGTGCGCCCGCAGGCATGAGCGCCTCGTATTGGGGTTCGCTGCTGCCCGCGGTATGGAGTTTCATGCTCGCGTTGCGGTCGCGGGGCCTCGGTTCGGCGTGGACGACGCTGCATCTGCTCGGCGACGGCGAGAAGCAGGCCGCCGAGGTGCTCGGCATTCCGTTCGATCAGTACGCGCAGGCGGGGTTGTTCCCCATCGCCTACACCAAGGGCACCGACTTCAAGAAGGCCAAGCGGCTGCCTGCCGAGCAGTTCGCGCACTGGGACACCTGGTGAGCTGACTCTTACACGGCGCCGGTGAACCCGTGCTGGCGCCATGCCTCATACGCGGCGACGGCGGCGGCGTTGGACAGGTTCAACGACCGCCTGCCCGCCAGCATCGGGATCCGCACCCGCGCGGTGATGTGCGGATCGGCGAGGGTTTCGTCGTCGAGACCGGTGGGTTCGGGGCCGAACATCAACACATCGCCCGGCTCATAGGCGACATCTGCGAAGGACGCCGACGCGTGCGCGGTGAACGCGTACACCCGGGCCGGCATCACGGCTTCCCAGGCCGCGGGCAGGTCGTCATGCACGGTCACCGACGCGAGATCGTGATAGTCCAGGCCGGCGCGGCGCAGTTTCGGCTCGGACAGGTCGAAGCCGAGCGGCTGCACGAGGTGTAGTTCGCACCCCGTGGCCGCCACCATGCGGATCGCATTGCCCGTATTGGGCGCGATCCGCGGTGAATAGAACATCAGCCTGAACAAGCGCCCTCCTGGTTCGTCCGCGTGATCGGCAGATTACGGCCAGCGGCGCACAGGTCAGCATTCGCCGTTCGCGGTATCGCCGATCCGCCCATCCATGCCCGGATTCGACACGGTGATCGGCGTGCCGGCCGATTGTCGTTGTGAGTGGAGGGAAGCGCGCTCGCCGGGGTCGGTGAATGCCTATATACAACAGCGATCACGTCAATGTTTGCTCGATTACCACACAACTGCGCTACGGCTCGGTCACGAACTCTGTCTGTTCAGTAAGAATTGTGGAAACGCTCGCGCCTGGCTGTCATACTCGTGCAATTGCCAGGCGTTTGACGCCCGCCCGAGCGTGGGCGGAAACAGCAGGAAGCCTTATGAATCACGCCCCAGGACTGAAATGCGGCCGCGCCGCCGATAGCACGGTTGGGCGCCGATGACCGCCTTCACCCAGCTGAAACAGGCGGATGGCACGCTCGTCGAATTCAACCCGACACCAACCGCGCCGGCCAAGCGTCCCGCTCGCTGGTCGCCGGCGAATTGGCCGGTTCGACGCAAAGTTATCGCGATCGTTTTGGTTCCGCTCATTCTGGCTGCCACGTTCGGTGGATTGCGGATCTACTCCAGTGCCACCGAGGCCGCCGACCTCCGGCTGGCCGCCGACCGCGCCGAATTGATCCCCGACATCAGTAACTACATGGCCGCGATGGAGGACGCACTCGTCGCGGCGACCGAGGGCGGCGACGGCCAGGATGCGTTGGCCACGTTCGGCGCGCGCAAATCCGATCTTCAGCAGCGGCTCGACTCGACCGAGGTCGTCGAGGACGTCGATCAGGCGGTCGGCAATCTTCTCGGCAAGGGCCAGGAACTTGTCGACGCCGTGATGTCGAACTCCATCGATCTGCGTCAGCGCATCATCAATTACGCGCCCCTGCTGCTCACCGCCGAGGCCGCGGTCACCGGATCGGCCCACAGCGACGACCAGCAGGTGCAGGCGCAGGTCGAGGCGTTGGCCCGGGCGATCGGCGCCCGCGGGCAGATGGCCATCCAGCAGATGATGGTCAACCGGGGCGCCGATGAACCGGAGCCGGTCCTGCGCACCTCGATGATCACGATGGCGGGCACGGAGCCGTCGACGGTCGCGGCCTTGACGAAGTTGCTGGGCGGTGCCTCCGAAGAGGCAGCGACGCTGCGCGCCGAGATGGTCAAGCGCATGGCCATGATGTCGAATCCGGGAATCCCGCTCGTCGGCAATCAGGAGCTGCTGGCATCGCTGCAGACGACCAACGCGATCGCCGAGCAGATCATCGCCGACACCACGACGGACATTCCGGGTGCCGTCGAGGCTGAAGCCGCCGACGCCCGCAACGACGCCATCCGCGACGCGGTTCTCGTTGCCGCGGCCGTGATCAGCGCGCTCGTGATCGTGTTGCTGGTCGCGCGGTCGCTGGTCCGGCCGTTGCGCACCCTGCGCGACAGCGCGCTCAAGGTCGCGCACGAGGACCTCGCCAAGGAGATCGAACGGGTGCGTGCGGGCGGCGAGCCCGCGCCCATCACGCCGCTGCCGGTACACACCACCGAAGAGGTCGGCCAGGTCGCCCACGCCGTCGACGAGCTCCATGAGCAGGCGGTGTTCCTCGCCGGTGAGCAGGCTCAGCTGCAGCTGCAGGTCTCCGACATGTTCGAGACGTTGTCGCGGCGCAGCCGATCTCTGGTCGATCAGCAGTTGAACCTCATCGACCAGCTGGAACGCAACGAGGACGACCCCGATCGCCTGGAGAGCCTGTTCCGGCTGGACCACCTGGCTGCGCGTATGCGACGCAACGGCGCCAACCTGCTGGTGCTGTCCGGTTCCAAGGTCGCGCGCGAACACACCGAACCCGTGGCGATCGACACGATCATCAATGCCGCGGCGTCCGAGGTCGAGGACTACACCCGCGTCGTCACCGCGACTGTCGCCGATGCCGAGATCGTCGGATCGGTGGCCGGCGACCTCATCCACCTGCTCGCCGAGCTGCTCGACAACGCGCTGCGTTACTCACCGCCGATCTCCCAGGTACGGGTCTCGGCGGTGTTCGCGGGCAACGGCGCACTCGTCGTCGAGGTCAGCGACGTCGGCCTCGGCATGACCGAGTCCGATCTGCGGGTCGCCAACATCCGCCTGCAGTCCGGCGGCGAGGTCAACCCGTACACCGCGCGGCATATGGGCCTGTTCGTGGTCGGCCGGCTGGCCACCCAGCATGGTCTGGTGGTGCGCCTGCGCAGCACAATCGCCGAAGAGCCGAGTTCGGGCACGACCGCGGGCGTCTATGTGCCTGCCGAGCTGCTGGTGCGTGACGGCGTGACGGGTGGAGCGACGGGCGATCGTTCGTACGGCACCCCGGTCGACGCACATGCCGGGATCGCGGCGGCCCTCTCACTCGACGCCGAGCCGAGCGGCGCGGCCGAGCAGTCCGAGTACCACCTCAACGGGCACGCGGCCGACGTGCCGTTCGGACTCCTACCGCAACGCAACCCCGGAGCCAGCGGTATCTCGGAGATGCCGGGCAGCCTCGCGCCGGTCGAATCCGATGCGGCGGCAGATACCTCCGCGGCCGCCGAAGAACCGGTCACCGAATGGCCGCAGCAATGGCCCGTCGACCCGAACGAAGCCGATCGCCCGGCACCTACCAACGCGGTGCCCACCAACACGGCGTCGTTCTTCGCGTCCCGCACCGCAGCCACCAATGGCGTGCATCCGCCGGCCGAGCCGGTCGAATCGTACGAACCAGAACAGCCCGCGGAAGAGGCTGCGTCGACCACCGGCGACGGTGACGCGATCTACCAGTCGATGCTGTCGGAGTTCGCGATCGATCCGGCCACCCATGTGCGTAGCTCCGATCTGGACTGGAAGACGGTGTGGGAGAAGGGCTGGTCGGTCGCCGCGGCGGCCCAGGACGCACCCGTCGAACAGCACACCGAAGAGGGGCTGCCGATGCGTACGCCGGGTGCCCGCTTGGTGCCCGGTGGCGTGGCCGCAGTTACCGGTGTGTCAGATGAGCCGAACGGCCGTCACCGCAACGGTGGTGCTCACCGAAACGACAACGGTGTCGAGGCGGTAGCATCGGCGGACGAACCTGACAGCGGCATTTTTGCGGTGTTTCAGCCACGCGATCCCGAGGCTGTCCGTGCGAGCATGAGCAACCATTTCAGCGGGGTCCACGCCGGCCGATTGCATGCCCGAGAGACCAGAGGAACCGATAACGAATGACCCGTCCGACGCAGCGCGATTCCCTGGACTGGCTGGTGTCCAAGTTCGCCCGCGAGGTCTCCGGGGTGTCCCACGCGGTGCTGGTTTCGGCCGACGGCCTGCTGATGGCGGCCAGTGAGCACATGCCGATCGAGCGCGCCGATCAGCTCGCCGCGGTGGCGTCGGGGCTCGCGAGCCTGGCCACCGGCGCCGCGCAGCTGTTCGACGGCGGCTATGTGATGCAGTCAGTGGTCGAGATGGAAAACGGCTACCTGCTTTTGATGCGGGTGGGTGACGGCTCGAATCTCGCGACGCTCGCGAGCCGGTCGTGCGACATCGGCCAGATCGGCTACGAGATGGCAATCCTGGTGGAACGTGTGGGCGCCGTGGTGCAGTCGTCACGGCGTACCCCCCAACCTTCGTGAGCGGCCAGTGGACCAACTTGAACCCGCCGATCGACCGAGCTTGGTGCGTCCTTACACGCTGACAGCCGGTCGCACCGACACGCGCATCCATCTGCCGTTGGAAGCGCCGGTGGAAACGCTCGACACGCCGAGCGATCCACGGTGGCCTGGGCGCGATGTGCGCGGCCAGATCGTAGAGTTGTGCACCGACAGCCCGTCGGTGGCGGAAATCGCAGCACATTTGTCCCTACCGCTCGGCGTGGCGCGCGTGCTGATCGGGGACTTGGTGACGCAGGGTTATCTACGGGTGCATACCACCCTCGACGATTCGGCGACCTTCGACGAACGCCGTGAACTGATAGGAAGGACCCTGCGTGGCCTACGAGCACTCTGATAGGCGCTCATCCTCCCCAGGGTCTTCGCGCAAGCGCTCATCCTCTACGAAAATCGTCATCTCCGGCGGATTCGGCGCAGGCAAGACGACGTTCGTAGGTGCCGTCTCGGAAATCATGCCGCTGCGCACGGAAGCGTTGGTCACCAACGTCTCCGAGGGTGTCGACGCGCTCGACGGAACACCCGACAAGCGCACCACGACAGTCGCGATGGACTTCGGCCGCATCACCCTCGACGAGGACCTGGTGCTGTACCTGTTCGGCACGCCAGGGCAACGCCGGTTCTGGTTCATGTGGGACGACCTGGTGCGCGGGGCGATCGGCGCGATCATCCTGGTCGACGTGCGCAGGCTGCAGGACAGCTTTGCTGCGGTCGACTTCTTCGAAGCCCGCAAACTGCCCTTCATCGTCGCGGTCAACGAGTTCGACGGCGCCCCAAAGCATCCCACGCAGGCGGTGCGTAAAGCCTTGGCGCTGGCCGACCACATTCCGGTGATCAGCGTCGACGCGCGCGACCGCAACTCGGCGAAGGCCGCCCTGATCGCGGTCACCGAGTACTCGCTCAACACGCTCACCGCACTGCCCGGCTGAGGCGTGGCTACTGGCGAACAGGCTTGGGAGGATCGCGAGCTCACCGGTGTGGACTTCCGCGAGGAGGATTTGAGCCGGTTGCGCACCGAGCGCGTCGTCTTCACCGAGTGCGACTTCAGTGGCGTCGACATGTCGGAGTCCGAGCATTTCGGGTCGGCATTCCGCAACTGCACGTTCCGCCGGGCCACGCTGTGGCACAGCACTTTCACGAACTGCAGTCTGCTCGGCTCGGTGTTCACCGAATGTCGGCTGCGGCCCGTCAAGCTCATCGAGTCCGATCTGACCCTGGCTGTGCTCGGCGGCTGCGATCTGCGCAATGTCGATCTGTCGGATTGCCGGCTGCGGGAGGTCAGTCTCGTCGGCGCGGATCTGCGCAAGGCGGTGTTGCGCCAGGCCGACCTGACCGGTGCGCGGGTGCAGGACGCCAAGTTCGACGAGGCCGATCTCCGTGGCGCCCGCGTCGATCCCACGTTCTGGACCACCGCGAAACTGCGTGGCGCCAAGATCGACATCGCCCAGGCGCTGGCGTACTCGGCCGCGCACGGCCTGGACGTGCACGGCGGGTGATCGGCGTGGCCGTCCCGCATCGGAGGTCGTGAATGGACCCCGCGCTGTCCGGTCTCGACCTCCCGCAGTTGTATGCGCTACACGCGTTGCTCACCGAGCGCAGTGTGAGCGGTGCGGCGACGCGGCTCGGTCGTAGCCAGCCCACGCTGTCGAGTTCGCTCGCGCGGCTGCGCAGGCATTTCGGCGATGCGCTCCTGACGAGATCCGGCAACCGTTACGTGCTCACGCATTTCGCCGAGCAGCTCGTGCCGTTGACGAGCGTGGCGATCGCCGCCGTTGAGCGGGTGTTCGGTGCCGAGGCCGAATTCGATCCGGCGCAGACACGGCGCGAGTTCACGATCGTGTCGTCCGACCACGGGATGAGCGTCGCCGGTGGACCACTGGTGGCGCGGTTGTCGCGGGAGGCAGCCGGTGCGCGTATCCGCTTCACCCCGGTGACGGCATCGGCGCTGAGCCGCGACGACGAGTTCTATCGCACGGTCGACGGGGTGTTCATGCCGCACGGCTATCTGGATCTCCCGCGTCGCCTCGACCTCTACACCGACGAATGGGTGTGTGTGTTGTCGGCCGACAACACACGCGTCGGTGAGCAGCTGACGATGCAGGACCTGCAGGCGCTGCCGTGGGTGACGACATTTGTCGATCCGCTCGGCAGAGCCGCGGCTTGGCGGCAGATGGAACTTCTCGGGGTCGTCCCACGTGTCTGCGCGGTCGCCGAGTCGTTCCTCGCGCTTCCTCAGCTGCTGCGCGGATCGGACGCGATCGCGCTGGTGCAGTCCAGGGTCGCCGCGCTCAGCGCGGCGGGTCCCGAATTCCGTGTGCTGCCATGCCCGTTCGAAGCGCTCCCACTCGTGGAGGCGTTCTGGTGGCATCCGATGCACGACGCGGATCCCGCGCATGCGTGGCTGCGACAGTGTCTTTCCGAGCTCACCCTTTGATATAGACGGCATCTATACATGCCATAGCCAGAATTGGCTTCCTTTCTTGTGTTGGCGATTTGAGAATCGATGACAGCGAAATTTCCGCTTCTCACATCCCAACTCTCCGGGAGGTCTATCGATGGCAACGTCGACGCTGGATGTCCACGCGCACGTGTGGCTCGACGAGGTCGAGGAACTCGCCCGTGCGCATCGCGGGTACCAGGAGTCCGCCGAGCTCGAACAGCGACGGCTGGGCACCCGGTCCGCGGCGGTCAACATCGAACAGTCGGCCCAGCTGCGCGAATTGCTTACCGACGTGACCGCACGGCTGGCGGCGATGGACTCGACCGGGATCGATGTGCAACTGGTGTCCGTGGTGCCGACGCAGTATCACGGCTGGGCCGGCCGAGACCTGGCCGCACAGCTCACTGAGGCGACCAACGCCGGCGTGGCCGCACACTGCGCGCTCGCGCCCGACCGGCTCGCCGGCCTTGGCGTGGTGCCTATGCAGCATCCCGACCTCGCGGTGGCCGCGCTGGAAAGCGCAGTGCTCGATCACGGTTTGAAAGGCGTCGAGATGAGTTCGCACGCAGTCGCTTCCGGTGGCGGCACCGTCGAACTTTCCGATCCCCGGTTCGAACCGCTCTGGCGCACCGCATGTGACCTCGGTGCGGTGGTGTTGCTGCACCCGTGGGGGTGCACGCTCGACGAGCGGCTCGACCGCTGGTACCTGGCAAACTCCGTCGGTCAGCCCGTCGAGCACGCGGTCGCCCTCTCGCACCTGATCTTCGGCGGCGTGCTCGACCGGTATCCGGGCTTGCGGTTCATCGCCGCGCACGGCGGGGGATATCTCCCCGCCTTCGCCGCACGCGCCGATCACGCGTGGCACAACCGGCGCGATGCCCGCGAATGCCTCGCCCCACCCAGTGCCTACCTGCGGCGGATGTGGTTCGACTCGCTCGTACACACCCCCGAAGCGCTACGCCGGCTCGTCCACGTCGCAGGTGCCGAGCGCGTCCTGCTTGGATCGGACTTCCCATTCGACATGGGCGAGCCCGATCCCCTGGGAGCCCTACGAGCCGGTGGCCTCGACCCCGTCGACGTGGCTGCCATCGCGTGCGGCAACGCGGCCGATCTCCACCTCATACCTGTCGACCGGGTGCACCTGGTCAGGAAGGAACAGTGATGACAACAGCTCAATTGACCCGCGTGCGTTGGTCATCGGACGACCCCGCGCAGCGGTTCGCCGTCGAGAACCCGGCGACCGGCACGACGGTG
The DNA here is from genome assembly GCF_054919535.1 of Mycobacterium venezuelense. NCBI lineage: Bacteria > Bacillati > Actinomycetota > Actinomycetes > Mycobacteriales > Mycobacteriaceae > Mycobacterium > Mycobacterium venezuelense. The sequence goes on along the minus strand of NZ_JBONDW010000002.1, from coordinate 317,891 downwards.
GCCACGATCCAGGGGAGCGGAGCAGGCGAGGTCGACGCCGCCGTGCGTGCAGCGTTCGACGCCCATCACGGTTGGAAGGTTCGCAGCCGACGCGAACGCGGGGGGTGGTTGCGCCGAATCGCCGCCGCGGTCCGTGACAACGCCGATGAGATAGCCCGGCTCGAATCCACCGACAACGGAAAACCGTTCACGCAGGCTCGCCAATTCGATCTCGAGGCGGCCGTCGCGATCTTCGAGTTGTTCGGAGCGTTGTGTGAAAGCCTGCCCGGTGCCGTGCGCGACGCCGGGCCCACGATCGACATCACCATGCTGGAGCCGTTCGGTGTCGTCGCGGCGATCGTGCCGTTCAACTGGCCGCCGCTGCACACCGCGGGCAAACTGGCGCCCGCGCTGGCCGCCGGCAACGCGGTCGTCCTCAAACCGCCTGAGCAGGCGCCACTTTCGGTGCTGCGGATGATCGAGATCGCCCAATCGATCCTGCCTGACGACGTCGTGCACGTCGTGCCCGGCGGAGGGGAGACCGGCGCGGCGCTGGCCGGACATCCGCTCGTCGGCAAGATCTCCTTCACCGGTGCGCCGTCCACCGGGGCGGCCGTGCTGAAGACCGCAGCCGACAACCTCACGCCCACGCTGATGGAGTTGGGCGGCAAGAACCCGTTCGTGGTATTCGGCGACGCCGATCTCGGCTCGGCCATCCCATGGGCGGTCGAAGCCGCGTTCTTCAACCAGGGTGAGGCCTGCACCGCAGCCTCCCGCATCCTGGTGCACAACGACATTCACGACGAGGTTGCCGACCGGCTGGCCGCGGCGGTGACCCGCCTGCGCGTCGGCGACGGCGCCGACCCGGACACCCATGTGGGCCCGTTGGTCACCGCGCAGCAGCGGCGCCGCGTCGAGGAGTACATCGCCGTCGGGCGATCGGAGGGCGCCACGCTGCGTGCCGAGGCCGCTCTGCCAAGTGACCCGCGGTTGGCCGAAGGCCATTTCGTTGCCCCTACCCTGTTCACGGGGGTGCGGCCCGACATGCGGATCGCCACCGAGGAGATTTTCGGTCCGGTGACGTGCCTGATCCCGTTCCGAACCGAGGATGAAGCCGTCGAAATCGCCAACGGTACCGAATTCGGCTTGGTGGCAGGCGTATTCACCGCTGACGCCGAGCGGGCGATGAGGGTGTCGCGAGCCATCCGCGCCGGCATGGTGTTCGTCAACCACTACCATCGCGCGTTCATCGGAACACCGTTCGGCGGTGTCGGCCACAGCGGCTACGGGCGCGAACACGCCATGGAGACACTGCACGAATTCGGTTACAGCAAAAGCCTTCGCATGCCGTCCGGCGCAGCGCCGATCCCGCGCTGGGCACCTTCGGTCACCGTGTGCGAATCCTGACATCACCCCACCCATCCTTCAACGAGGAAGGAAGCTTCATGCCAACATCAGTCGCGGTCTCGCCGACCCTGCGCCGCGCTGCCGTCGCGAGCTCGGTCGGCAGCGCCGCCGAGTTCTATGAGTTCACGATCTACGGTTTTCTCGCGGTGGTATTTGCGCCGCAGTTCTTTCCGGCCGACGATCCGGCGGCGTCGACATTGGCCGCACTCGCGGTGTTCGGTGGCGGATACCTGGCCCGGCCTGCCGGGGGAATTCTGTTCGGCGCGTTGGGAGATCGGTTGGGCCGGCGCAGTGTGCTGATGGCCACGATATTCCTGATGGGCGTGGCGTCGACGCTGATCGGCGTACTGCCGACGTACGCGAGCGTCGGGCTCGCCGCGCCGGTACTGCTTTTGGTGTTGCGGCTGCTGCAGGGCGTATCGGCGGGTGGTGAGTTCACCGGCGCTCAGACCTACATCGTGGAGATGGCGCCGCCTCACCGGCGTGGTCTGTTCGGATCCCTTCCCGCGCTCGGCATCGGGCTCGGGTTCGCCTCGGCCGCGGTGGTCGTGGCCGCGACCACTGCGGCACTCGATCAGCGCCAGATGGCGGACTGGGGTTGGCGGCTGCCGTTCCTGTTGTGTCTGCCAATGACCGTCGGGTGCCTGTTTCTGCGGCTGCGCCTGGAGGACAGCCCGGAGTTTGTCGCGATCGTCGAGAATGCCGACGTGAGCCGCACACCGGTGCGGGACGTGCTGAGCCGCCATCTAGGTGACGTACTACGAGTGGCCGGCCTGACCATCGCCGTGCTGGGCCCCGGATTTCTGGTCAAGCTCTACCTCGGCATCCACCTGGTGCAGGCGCAGGGTTTCGAGCCGGTGGCGGTGTACTCGATGCTCGGCATCGTGCTCCTGATCAGTGCCGGATTGTTTCCGCTCATGGGTCATGTCAGCGACAGGCGCGGCCGCAGGCCGATCGCGGCCATCGGGTTCGTGGCATCAGCACTGCTTTCGCTGCCGCTCTTCTTGGTGGTCGACCACGCGTCCGGCATATGGGTACTGGTCCCAATTGTTTTGCTGTTCAGTGCGATCGAACCGTTCGTCTCAGCCGCGGTCTACACCACGTTCGCCGAGTTGTTCCCTGGGCGCAATCGCTACACCGGCACATCCATCGGTTTCAACCTGGGCACCATCGTCGCGGCAGGGTTCGGTCCCTACCTGTGCGGTCAACTGATCGCGGCCACCGGATGGAATGCCGCCCCAGGGCTTTGGGGTACGGCGTGTGCGGTGCTCGGTCTGCTGGTACTGGTGCGCACGAGCGAAACCAGCGGAAAGCGGCTGGCCCGGTGAGAGGAGACATCGCCATGCGCACGCTCATCGACATCTCGGTACCTCTGCAAGCCGGCATCGCATCCGATCCGCCGGGTCTGCTGCCCGAGATCGACTACTACACCCATGACGACACCGCTGGTGACATCCTGTCGTTCTTCCCCGGCGCGACTCGCGACGACCTGCCCGACGGGGAAGGATGGGCCATCGAGCGGGTTCGCATCACGACCCACAACGGAACGCATCTCGATGCGCCCTACCACTATTCGTCGGTGATGGACGGCGGTGCACGTGCCATCACCATCGACGAGGTACCGCTCGAGTGGTGCTTGCAACCGGCGGTGAAACTGGACTTCCGTCATCTTCCGGACGGCTATGTCGCGACCGCCGACGATGTGTCCCGCGAACTCGACAGGATCGGATACGAGCTGCGGCCGTTGGACATCGTCGTGGTCAACACGTCTGCCGGAATGCGCTACGGCACCGACGCTTACGTGTCATCGGGCTGTGGCATGGGCGCCGAGGCCACCCTGTATCTGCTTGAGCGGGGGGTGCGGCTGACCGGAACCGACGCCTGGAGCTGGGACGCGCCGTTCGTACACACCGCCAAGCGGTATGCCCGCGAGCACGATCCTTCGGTCATCTGGGAGGGGCACCGGGCCGGCCGCCGGATCGGCTATTGCCACATCGAGAAGCTGCACAACCTGGAAAGCCTCCCGGCCAGCGGGTTCGAGATCGCGTGCTTCCCCGTGAAAATCCATGCGGCGTCGGCGGGTTGGACCCGCGCCGTCGCGATCGTGCCCGATAGATCGGAGTCATCATGAGCGTCGTCATCACCGTTGCCCCAACGGGACCCATCGCGAGCAAGGCCGACAATCCGCATCTGCCGACCCAACCTCAGGAGATCGCCGACGCGGTCGCGCAAGCGTACGGCGCGGGTGCGGCCGTCGCGCACATCCACGTGCGGGACGCACACGACCGGCCCACGGCGGATCTGACCATCGCCCGCCACACCATGGATCTCATCGCCGAGCGGTGCCCCATTCTCATCCAGCTGTCCACCGGCGTCGGCCTCGATGTGCCGTTCGAGCATCGCGCCGCACTCGTGGAGCTGCGGCCGCGCATGGCGACCCTCAACCCGTGCAGCATGAGCTTCGGCTCCGGTGAGTTCCGCAACCCGCCGGTCGAGGTGCATCGGTTGGCCGGGCGCATGCGGGAATTGGGCGTCAAACCGGAATTGGAAATCTACGACACGGGGCACCTCGACGCGTGCCTGCGGCTGCGCGATGCCGGTCTGCTCGGCGACGGGCCGCTGCAGTTCTCGATCGTGCTCGGCGTGGCAGGCGGAATGGCGGCCACCGCCGCCAATCTGGTGACGATGGTCCACCGGTTGCCCGAGGACGCGATCTGGCAGGTGATCGCCATCGGCAGAACCAATCTGCAATTGACGGCCGTGGGGCTGGCACTCGGCGGCAACGCCCGCGCCGGCCTGGAGGACACGCTGCACGTTCGCAAGGGGGAGTTGAGCCCGGGCAATCTGCCCTTGGTTCAGCGCGCTGTGCAGCTCGCCCGCGATCTCGACCGGCCCGTCGCGTCGGTCGACGAAACCGAGGCACTGCTCAAGCTGCCGAAGTTGTCGAGGGCCTGAGCCCCCGCAACCTTCCTTGCCGACCTCGCCGCCCCCCGAATGTCACGCTGGAGTGGCTCTCGAGTCCGAGAGCCACTCCAGCGTGACAAAGGGGAAACGACAAAGAAGAAGGCTCAGCCGCCCTTGAGGCGGATCTTCCAGCGCACGAAGCTCACATAGAACACCGACAGCGCGGCCAGCATGGCCATGTCGAACAGCCACGTGCTCGAAGTGTGTTCCCAGTGTGAGTCCTTGGGGGTGAGCGGCCCCGGCACGAGCCGGATCAGGTCAACCGTCGACGCCGACGCCGCGAAGCCCCACCGGGCCGGGGTGATCCACGACAGCTGGTCGAGCCCGACGCGCCCGGTCACCGGGATCATGCCGCCGGAGAACACCAGCTGGCTCATGATCGCGACCACGAGCAGCGGCATGATCTGCTCGCTGGTCTTGGCCATCGCCGACAGTGCGAGGCCGACCATGGCCGCGGTCACCGTGGTGGCGGCCATGCTGAGGAACAGTTCCAGCGACCGGTTGCCGATGAACACGCCGCGCTCCACGGCACCTTCACCCCAGCCCTTACCTGCGATGGTGATGCCAGTGACGATCGCCGACTGGATGATCGCGAAGATCGAGTACACGCAGACCTTGGCCAGCAGGTAGGCCGTTGTCGACAAGCCGACTGCCTGCTCGCGCAGGAATATCGCGCGCTCGCCGATGAGGTCGCGGATCGTCAGCGCGGTGCCCATGAAGATGGCGCCGACGTTGAGCAGCACCAGGATCTGGCCCGGTTCGTTGGGTGCGTCGCCCATCGGGTTGGGTACGCCGAATCCGACGGTGCCCGGCACCGACAGCGACAGCGTGCCCATGATGAACGGCAGCAGCGCCAGGAAGATGAAGTACCCGCGGTCGGACACGATGAGCCGCATCTGTCTTCGCGCAATGGTCGAGAACTGGCGTTTCAGACTGGTTTTCGCGGGCTTGCCGAGATCGGCCGGCTTCGACGACGCCGGCGCGGGCGGTGCCGGAGGTGTACGCGCGAGGTAGCGGCGGTTGGCTTCTGCCGGGTCACCCGCGACGGTGCTGAAGATGTCGGCCCAGTTCGTGGTGCCGAGCTCCGGGCCGATCTGGCTGGGCGGACCGCAGAACGCCGTCTTGCCGCCCGGCGCCAGGAGCAACACCTGATCGCACACGTCGAGATAGGTCAGTGAGTGCGTGACGACCAGCACCACACGGCCCGCGTCGGCGAGCTGGCGCAGCATCGTCATCACCTGGCGGTCGAGCGCCGGGTCAAGACCTGACGTCGGTTCGTCGAGGATGAGCAGCGACGGACCGGTCAGCAGTTCGAGGGCGACCGATGCGCGCTTGCGCTGTCCGCCGGACAGCTTGTCGACGCGGGTGTCGAGGTGCTTGGTCATCTCGAGTTCCTCGAGCACCTGCATGACGACCTGTTCGCGGTCTTCCTTGGTGGTGTCCGGTGGCAGTCGCAGCTCGGCGGCGTACATCAAGGCCTGCCGGACCGTCAGCTGCCCGTGCACGACGTCGTCCTGCGGCACCATGCCGATACGGGACCGCAGCGACGCGTACTCGGCGTGGACGTCGTGGCCTTCGAACGTGATCGTGCCGCTTGTCGGGTGCGTGTAGCCCGCGACCTGGCGCGCGAACGTCGACTTGCCCGCGCCCGACGGCCCGATGACGGCGGTCAGCGTACCCGGGCGCGCGTCCAGCGAGATGTTGTCGAGCAGGGTCTTGTTGCCCTCGATCGTCCACGTCAGGCCACGCACCTCGAGTCCGCCGGTGCGCGTGTCGGCCTCGGTTTCGGTGCCGCGGGCCAGCGTGCCGCCGCTGAACACCAGGTCGACGTTGCCGATCGTGACGACGTCGCCCTCGTGCAGCACGGCCGACTCCACCCGGGTGCCGTTGACGAAGGTGCCGTTGATGCTGCGTTCGTCGCGGATCTCGGTGCCGCCGGGCATCGGGATCAATGTCGCGTGATGGCGCGAGGCCAGCACGTCGGGGATGACGATGTCGTTGTCGGTCGCGCGGCCGATCTTGACCGCACCCGCGGGGGCCGGCGTGGTCTTACCGGGCCGCAGGATCTTGAGCATGCTGGTCGCCAGATTGCCGACCGGCTCACTGCCGCGCCGGGCGGCCGGACTCATCGTGGTCGGTACCTGCGACGAGTTGGGTGCCGCCGGGGGTGGCGTACGGACCGGCTGTGACTGGTATGACTGCGGCCCGCTCGGATAGCCCGTCTGCGGTCCACTCGGGTACCCCGTGTGGGGGCCGCTGGGATAGCCGGTCTGCGGACCGTTCGGGTATCCGGCAGGGGGACCGGCGGGGTACCGCTGCGGACCCGATTGGTAGCCGGGCCGTGGCGGGCTCGGCGGCTGCGTATGGGGCTGCTGCCAGCCTCCGCCGGTCGGCGCCTGGGTGGGCCACGACGTGCTGGGGCGGCTCGCGACGGGGACCGCGGCCGTCGGGGTGCGGCCGGCCGAACCCTGGTGGCGGCCCACCTCGAACGTCAACTGCGGGCCGTCCGGGTTGCCGATGTTGACGACCTGACCGTCCTGGATGTCCACCGAGGGCACCCGGCGGCCGTTGACGTACATGCCGTTGAGGCTGCCGTTGTCGATCGCGACCCATCGGCCCTGGTCGAACCGCAGCACGAGGTGGGCACGCGAGATCAACGGGTGCGCGATGCGGACATCAGCACGCAGGTCCCGGCCGATGACAACATCGTTGCCGGGGGCGAAGGTACGGGTCGACCCCTCGTACCGAACGGTCAGCGCAGGTGGGGCTGGTCGGCTCATCGCGGTCAACTCTATCGGTACTTGTCACCGGGACCGCTGTGCCGCGAAGGTGTCGCGTCATGTGACGATGGCCGGCGTGGGTCGGGAAGAGATAGCCGGACGCGTCCGTACCGCGCTGCGTCCGGCAGCGATGGTGTTGGCCGGGCTGGCTGCGGTGTTGCTGGTGTGGGCCGCGGTGTTCGGAACCTGGAGCCGTTTGGCGGCGCCTCGCAGCCTCGGTGCAGATGACTGGTACCTCAGCGGCCTGCACCGGTGGGGCAACGGGCTGCCGAGCGGAATCGGGATCGCGGTGGTGATCGTGGCGCTGGTGCTGCTGGCCGCGATGGCCTTCGCGGTGTGGCGCGGCCGCCGCCCCGATACTTACCTGCCCGGCGGGCCCGCCGCGTGGGCGGCGATCGCGGCGCTGCTGTTCTTTGCCTACGTCACGCCGGGCATCCCCGCGTTCTACCGCATGGCGATGGTCAGCGCGCCGGTCACGCCTGCGTTGCCGACCGCGGCGGCGGCGTGGGTGCTGAGCATTGCCGGCGCGATCGCGACGCTGCTCGCCGCGAGTGCCTTCCCGCGGTTGACGCGCAGCAGTCTGCGGTTGGTCGCGATCGGTGCGGCGGTTGCGGTGGTGGCGGCCTCGGCGGTGACCGTCGCCGCGTTCCGTGCCGGCGATGACAGCCGCTACCTCGACGCCACGACGGCTGGCGGCGTGGATGTACCGGCACCGCCAGCCGAGTTGGGGGCGCGTACGTTCACGGTGGCGCTTGCCGACGCGTTTCACGAGGACGGCTATCGCCCCGACTATGACATCGCCTCCGCGGGAGCCGGTTTCGTCGTGTACCAGAATCGGCGGATCACGGCGTACGGCGCCGACGGCAAGGAACGCTGGCATTTCGCCAGGAGCGGTCCCGGCGACGTCTCGGTCAACGGCATGGCGGTGTTCGACAACGGCGCGACCGTGGTGGCATTCGTCGACGACACACTCGCCGGCCTTGACGCCGTCACCGGCGAGCAGCTGTGGGCGAGCGCCGACGGCCAACTGGTCCAAACCGCGATGGAGAAAACGCGGTACAGCGCACCCGGACCGTTCGTGGTCGACAGGAACCAACTCGACGACAGCTTCACCCGTTTCGACATGCGCACCGGACGCGAACTGTGGACGGGCCCGGCGCCGCATGGCGGGTGCGGAGGCGGCCGACCGCTGGGTACCTCGTCACGGTTGGTCTCGATCTCCTATTGCCACGATGGCAATACGACCGACGTGAGGCTGACGGTCCTCGATCCGCAGACCGGTGAAACGCTGTGGGACAACGCGGTTCTGCACGACATCCCGCGGCCGGCGGAACGGCCGCAGCAAGGTTATTTCGACATGTTGGCAACCCCGGTCAACAGTCTCGGGCTGCTGCTCCAGTTCACCGGGCTGGGTGCGCCGGCCACACCGATGTATGTCAACGTCGTCGACAAGACCGTCACTCCGCTGCCGCAGCTCGGCCACGTCACCGAGTCACACGGGCCCAGCGACGACTTCATCATGTGGCGCGCCGAAGACGCCGCACGAAAGCTGACGCTGTTCGGCCCCGACGGACGTCAACGGTGTCAGGTTCCCGGTGTGGTCAATGCCGGTGGCACCGCGGTGCCGGGGCAGGACGACGGTTTCGGCCTGGCCTACGTCGCCATGCTGACCAGCTTCCTCATCGAGGATTACCGCGGCGACGGCGCTCTGCGCACCTTCGACAGCACGACGTGTGCTCAGACCGGATCGGTGCCTGCCGAATCCGTCGAGGGTTTCGTACCGGTCCCGGGCGCCGTCCTGGTGCTGCGGCGCGACGGCCGCACGCTGCAGATCGACGGCTACCGAGCCGATTAGTCGGCGTAGGCGAGGTTGGGCACCGCCTCGTCGGGGTAGCGGTCTTGCGGCTCCCAGACATCCCAGGTCTGCACGGCCCAGAACACCGCGAACAACAGAATGAGGACGATCTCGACCACGAACACGCCGAAGTGCACGTCGCGGATCAGGAGCACGACGGCCACCACCACGGTGCCAAGCATGAGCGCCGCGATCGTCGCGTAGAACCGCGCAAGACGCTGGCGCACAGCAGCTCTGGCGTAGCACGCGTGATAGACCGCGACGAGCGTGATGGCCAAGAACATCGCGACGGCGGCGATGGCGTGTGCGTGGTCGGCGAACCAGTCCCACAGCATCAGAACCGCGCCGGCGAAGGTGATCGCCAAAAGTGCTGCCGGCAGCCACTTCTCGATCCGCAACAGCGCGGTGGCCACGCGCTTCCACAGCGTGGCCGCCTCGGCGCAGGCTGGTTGCGATGCGGTGGGCGGCGATTGGGAGGGGCGCCAGCGGTCCAGCGCGAGGTACAGCGCCGCGCCTGCCGCGGCGGCCACGAACAGCGCCGTGACGTTGTTGGCGACGCCGCCGAACGGATCGGTCTCGGTCGGCAGCCACGGCTCGCACAGGTCGGCGGCGCCGGTCGGGATCAATGCGACGAGAAAGGCCATGAACCCGGAGAAGTTCAACAGGGCCTCCTCGCCGGTGCGGCTGCCCTTGTAGGCGACAAGGCAGATTCCGATCGCACAGACCGCGGCGAGGAACACCGCATGCGTACGGGTGTAGTAGAACGCGCTGATCGACCCCTGTAGACAGCTCTGCCGCCAGGTCAGGCCGACCGAGACCAGAAGGAACACCACCAGCGCGACCAGGCTCACCCGGACGTAGCGGTAGGTGACCATGATGTCGCTGGCGGTCATGCATCGGTTATCCCACGAGCGCGTCCGGGGCTCCAGTCACCACGCAGTGGGTATGGCTATAGATCGTCGGCATGCACCGGTTGCAGTGCGTACACAGCGATTTGATCGAGTGCGCCTCGCCGTCGGCCTTGATGCGGTTGATCAGATCGGGTTCGGCCAGCAGTGCGCGGCCCATCGCGACGAACTCGAAACCCTCGGCCATGGCGAGGTCCATGGTGTCGCGGTTGGTGATCCCGCCCAACAGGATCAGCGGCATCTTGAGTTCGGCGCGGAACAACTTGGCATCGCGCAACAGGTAGGCCTCCCGGTAGGGATATTGCCGCAGGAAGTTCTTGCCCATCATCCGCACGCCCCAGCGGATCGGCGGTTTGAACGCGCCGGCGAATTCCTTGACCGGGGCGTCGCCGCGGAACAGGTACATCGGGTTGACCAGTGAACTGCCCGCGGTCAGTTCGATTGCGTCGAGCGCACCGTCCTCTTCGAGCCACTTCGCGGTCTGCAACGACTCCTCGGTGGAGATACCGCCGCGCACGCCGTCGCTCATGTTGAGTTTGGCGGTGACCGCGATCTGGCCCGGCGCATACGCGTCGACGGCCTGGCGGACCGCGCGAACCACACCCCGAGCCACCTTCGCCCGGTTCTCCAACGATCCGCCGAACTCGTCGGTGCGGCGATTGATCAGTGGGCTGAGGAACGAACTGGCCAGGTAGTTGTGGCCGAGGTGCACCTCGACGGCATCGAATCCGGCGTCGATCGCAAGCCGCGCGGCATTGGCGTGCGCCTCCATCACGTCGCGGATGTCGTCGCGGCTGGCCTTCTTGGCGAACCGCATCGACAGCGGATTGAAGAACCGGACCGGGGCAAGCGCCTGCGCCTTGTTGGTCCGAGCGTTGGCGACCGGTCCGGCATGCCCGATCTGAGCGCTGATCGCCGCACCCTCGGCATGGACGGCGTCGGTGAGCTTGAGCAGGCCGGGTATGGCGTCCGGGCGCATCCAGATCTGCCATCCGTCGGTGCGGCCGCCCGGCGACACCGCGCAGTACGCAACGGTCGTCATCCCGACGCCGCCTGCGGCGGGGAGCCGGTGGTAGTTGATCAAATCGTCGGTGACCAGCGCGTCTGGCGTCGACGCCTCGAAGGTGGCGGCCTTGATGATGCGGTTGCGCAAGGTCACCGGGCCGAGCTTGGCCTCACTGAATACGTCAGTGAACACATTGGGCTGAGTGTTCATGGCAGCTGAGCCTGCCACAATGTCAGGCGTGGGTGCGATGACTCTGGACGGTAAGGCCACACGCGACGAGATTTTCGTCGATCTCAAGCAGCGCGTTGCGAAGTTGACCGAATCGGGCCGCACGCCCGGGCTCGGCACGGTGCTGGTCGGTGACGACCCGGGATCGCAGGCCTATGTGCGCGGTAAACACGCCGACTGCGCGAAGGTCGGCATCAACTCCATCCGCCGCGACCTGCCCGCCGACATCTCTCAGGCCCAGCTCGACGAGACCATCGACGAGCTCAACGCCAACCCGGACTGCACGGGCTACATCGTGCAGCTGCCGCTGCCCAAGCACTTGAACGAGAACGCCGCGCTCGAGCGCATCGATCCGTCCAAGGACGCCGATGGGCTGCACCCGACCAACCTCGGCCGGCTCGTGCTCGGCAAGGAGGCCCCGTTGCCCTGCACCCCGCGCGGCATCGTGCACCTGCTGCGCCGGTTCGACGTGCCGATCGCGGGCGCGCACGTGGTGGTGATCGGACGAGGTGTGACTGTAGGCCGGCCCATGGGCTTGCTGCTGACCCGCCGCTCCGAGAACGCCACCGTGACCCTGTGCCACACCGGCACGCGCGATCTGCCCGCGCTCACCCGCCAGGCCGACATCATCATCGCTGCCGTCGGGGTGCCGCACATGGTGACCGCCGACATGGTCAAGCCGGGCGCGGCCGTCGTCGATGTCGGGGTCAGCCGGGTCGACGGCAAGCTGACCGGTGACGTCGCGCCCGACGTGTGGGACGTGGCCGGTCACGTCTCGCCGAACCCCGGCGGCGTCGGACCGCTGACCCGCGCGTTCCTGCTGACCAATGTCGTTGAGCTCGAAGAGTCGAAACTGGCGTGACCCCCAAGGAATTCGCCCGCAAAGTGTTCGCCGGTCAGTGGCCGATCCTGGTGGTCGGCGTGATCTTCATCGCGGCGTTCGCTCTTGTGGTGGCGGGTTACTGGCGCCGTGGCGCCCTGGTGATCGGGATCGGCGTCGGCGTTGCCGCCGCGTTGCGGCTGGCACTGACCGACGACCGCGCCGGTCTGCTGGTGGTGCGCAGCCGAGGCATCGACTTTGTCACCACAGCGACCGTCAGCGCGGCCGTACTCTACATCGCGTGGACCATCGATCCGCTGGGCACGAGCTAGCCCGTTTCGCCGAGTGGCCAGTTGAGGCGCGGCAATCATCGAAATCCGTGCCATAACTTCCCATTCGAGATCAGCCGACCACCGCGAACAACGCCGCCCACTGCGTCGCGGTCAAATCCTTGGGCAGCGCCGCCGGGTTGATTCCGTTGTCCCGTAACCAGTGTCGTGGCACGCGGCGGCCGATGATCTGCGCCATGCCGCGGCCCCGCCCGGTGAACACCTGGTGCACCAACGCCTGATATCGCCGGCGATCGGGGGTGTCGATCATCGGTTCGGCGCGCCGCGTGATGGTCAACAGGCCGCCGTCCACGGTGGGCCGTGGCCGGAAGGCCTCCGCCGAAACCTTTCCTGCCAAATCGAATTCGAACCACGGCCACCACTGTGCCGTCATCATCGTGGCGCCGCCTACCCCGGCGCGGCGGCGGGCCACCTCCCATTGGACGAGCAGCACAGCGTCGGTCCAGCCCGGCCCGTGCAGCAGGCGCCGCAGCATCGCGGTGGTGAGGTGGAAGGGCAGGTTGCCGACGATCACGTGCGGCGTGCGCGGCAATCGAAAGCGCAGAAAATCGGTGGCCACCACCTTCGCCGAGGTATGGCCGGCCAGCCGTTCGGCGCGACGGCTGTCGATCTCTATTGCGGTCAACGGGCGCCCGAGCGCCTGGAGGGGCACGGTCAGCGCGCCGTCACCTGCACCGACTTCGACGATGGGGCCCGTTGTACGCGAGACGATTTCGACGATATGGGCGACCACGCGACGATCGCACAGGAAATTCTGGCCGAACTCATGCCGGCCGTGAGATGGGGAAGACACGGTTTCTCCGCAGACGCAGGGACAAAGCTACTGCGGCGGATGTGTCGAGAGAGCAGATCCGCCGCTAGGCGATGCGAATGCGGATGAAGAACGTCGCTGCTGACATGGCTGCCACCGTAGAGACGTGTTCGCGAGGGGGCAACTGAATTTCCGGAAATGATGCACGGAAGGCAATATTGCCCACCATGCAATATTTCGGTACGGTGGCGGCCGTGGGACTACGTGAACGTAAGAAACTCGACACCCGGCGAGCGCTGAGCGACGCCGCGCTGACGCTCACGTTCGAACGCGGCCTGGAGAACGTGAGCCGCGAGGACATCGCCAAGCTGGCCGGTGTCTCGTTGCGGACCTTCAACAACTACTTCACCGGCAAGTACGAAGCGCTCGCGTACCGCCAGACCGAACGCTTCAGGCGCAGCATCGATCTGCTGCGGGAGCGTCCCGCCGGCGAACCGTTGTGGACGTCTATCGCCGAATCGGTGATCGCGCCGCTGGAGAGCGAACTCGAGGACGTGGGCGGTGCCGAAAACGCGGTTCCGACGCGTCAGCAACTCGTCGAGATCCGAAAACTGCTCATGATCCCCGAGATCCGTGACGCGACGTTTCGGGGCATGTTCGATGAATGGGTCGCGGTGATCGCCGAACGTACCGGCACCGAACCGCAGGACATGTACCCACGCCTGGCCGCTGCCGTGGTGCGGGCGGTCGGCGATGTCGCAATGGACGAGTATGCGGCCGCTGATCCACCGGTGTCGTTCACGTCGTTGCTACGTAAGGGTTTCGCGGCGGTCGCCGCGGGACTGCCTGAACCCGGAAGGAAGCCATGACAGAGAAAACCGACGTCGTCATCTCCGGAGCGGGGCCCAACGGCCTGCTGCTCGCCGGTGAGCTGGCGCTGGCCGGCGTCCGGCCGGTCGTGCTCGAGCAGCTGCCCGAACCGAGCCAGGAACTCAAGGCCAACGGCATTGTCGGTCAGGCGAACCGGGCGCTCGATCTGCGTGGTCTCTACCAAAAGTTGAGCGGGTCATCGCAACCGCCGCAGCCCATGCACGGCTACATCTTCGCCGGTATGCACATGCCGTTCACCGATCTGGCCGCAAACCCGATGTACGGCATGCTGATCCAGCAGCCGCGTGTCGTGCGTGAGCTGGCGGACTGGGTGCGCGATTTGGGCGCCGAGATCCGGTGGGGCCATGAGTTGACCGGCATGCTGTCCGGGCCGGACGGTGTGGTGGCGACAGTGGCGTCGCCGCACGGAAGTTACCAGATCGACACCAGTTATCTGGTCGGTGCCGACGGCGGGCGCAGCCCCGTCAGAAAGAGCGCCGGTATCGGGTTCCCGGGAATCACCACCGACCTCGTCGCGCGCGTCGGTCACGTCACCGTGCCCGATGAGCTGCGGACCGGAGACGGCGGCCTGCGCATCCCCGGAGTCGGGCGCCTGCCCTTCGGCCACAACAGATTCGACAGTGGTGTCCTGATCTATGCCGAGTTCGAGCCGGGCCGGTCCATGGTCGGCACGATCGAGTACGGCGCGTTGCTGCCCGACGATGCCCCGCCGCTGACGATCGCCGAATTGCGGGACAGCGCAGCCCGCGTGCTTGGCGCAGATCTGCCCATGCAACCCCCGACCGGACCGGGCCCGCACGCGTTGCGGCGCATCAACGGCCAGAACACCCGGCAGGCCGACCGGTACCGCGCAGGCAACGTGTTCCTGGTGGGCGACGCCGCGCACGTGCATTCCGCGATGGGTGGCCCCGGGCTGAACCTCGGTATGCAGGACGCGATGAACCTCGGGTGGAAACTCGCCGCCACGGTGCGCGGGTGGGCGCCGCCCGGTCTGCTCGACACCTATCACACCGAGCGGTATCCAGCCGGCGAGCGAGTGATGATGCACTCGATGGCACAGGCCGCCCTGATGGCTGCCGGCCCCGAAGTGGCAGCGCTGCGAAGGCTTTTCGGCGAGTTGCTGGCAACGACGGACGGCGCGTCACATGTCGCGAATCTGCTCGCCGGATCCGATGTGCGCTACGACGTGGGCGACGATCATCGGCTGTCCGGGCGGTTCATGCCGGATCTGGTGCTCGATGACGGCCGGCGCGTGGCCGAGCTCATGCATTCCGGCCGGCCGCTGCTGCTCGACCTGGCCGGCGGCACGGTCGCCGATGCGGCGGAAGGCTGGCGGGACCGGGTCGACGTGGAGGTGGCGAGCAAGGACGACGCGCCGGTGGCAGCCCTGCTGATCCGTCCCGACGGCTACATCGCCTGGGCCGCTGACGATATCGAACGTGTCGGTCTGCAGTCCGCCCTGCGCCGCTGGTTCGGTGTCCCTTCGGTCGAGGAGCTCAGCGCCTGAAGCGGCGAAAGTTGGCTTGTGTGCCAACTTTTCTCGAAACTTGGCACACAAGCCGACACTCAAGCCAGAGTCGCGCGAATACACACGGTGACATACGGCAGCGCCAAGCCGGTCGTGTTGGCCAGCGCCGGATGGGTGGCGAGCAGTTCGCGCACCTGGCCCAGCGTGCGCGTGCGGACCTGCTCGGGTGAGGTGATGCAGTAACTGCGCGACGCCACGAGATCGATGAGGGCTTGTGGCGTCAGGTAACTCGTCCACTCCACCTGGTGCCGCTCGGTGTCGGCGAACGGATCGGGCAGCGTCACCTGATGGTTGAACGGATCGTCTTCGTGGCCGATGATGCGGCCCAGATCCTTGACCCAGCCGAGCCGCTCGTCGCGCGTGTTCCACACGAGCCCCAACCGGCCGCCCGGCCGAAGCACCCGGCTGACTTCCTTGACCGCGAGCTCGGGGTCGAACCAATGCCAGGCCTGAGCCACAAGAACGGCGTCAACGCTGTTGTCCGGCAACGGAATTTCTTCTGCCGTCCCCAGCAGCGCCGGAGTGTCCGGCAGCGAGTTCGACAGTAGTTCCAGCATCTCGGCGATCGGGTCGACGGCCACCACGTCGAGTCCGCGTTCCACCAGTCGCGTGGTCAGCTTCCCGGTGCCCGCCCCCAGATCGAGCACATCGTGGGCGTGGGCCGGAAGCAGCCAGTCGATGGCTTCGGGCGGATACGACGGGCGGCCGCGTTCGTAAGCGGCGGCCTCCGAGCCGAATGACAGGGAACGCTGCTGCCTGGAGGGCCCAGTACCGGTCACGGCTGCGCTAACTCCAATGTCCGGCGGATCAGCTTGCCGACCAGTTCGGTCTCGACCAGGAAGCCATCGTGGCCATAGGCCGAGTCGACCACGTCCAGGCCGCTACACCCGGGCAGTAGGTCGGCGAGCTCTTCTTGCAGGCGGATCGGGTATAGGCGGTCGGAGGTGATCCCGCCGACCACGGTCGGCACCGGGCAGCTTCGCAATGCGGCCCGAACGCCGCCGCGTCCGCGCCCGACATCGTGGCTGGACAACGCGTCGCTCAGGACGACATAGGTGCCGGGATCGAACCGGGCGGCCAGCTTGCCGCCCTGGTATTCCAGATAGCTCTGCACCGCGTAACGGCCGCCGGCGACCGGATCCTCGCCACCTTGGGCCTCGTTGCGGAACCTGGTGTCCAGTTCCTCTTCGCCGCGATAGGTGAGGTGCGCGAATCGCCGGGCGATCTCCATCCCCGCTGTCGGTGCCTGGCCGGTGCCGTAATAGTCACCGCCCTGCCAGTCGGGGTCGGCCTTGATCGCCGCGACCTGGGTGGCCTGGGTGCCGATCTGATCGGCGGTCGCACGTGCGCCGACGGCGAGGACCAGCGCGGCGCGCACGTCGTCGGGATATCCCACGATCCATTCGAGGGCCCGGGCTCCGCCCATGGACCCACCGACCACCGCGGCAACCTCGGTGATGCCGAGCGCCGCCAGCGCGGCCCGATCGGCCGCCACCTGGTCGCGGATGGTGATTTGGGGAAACCTTGAGCCCCAGGGCTTTCCGTCTGGCGCGAGGGAACCCGGGCCGGTGGAGCCGCGGCAGCCGCCGAGCACGTTCGTCGCGATCGCGCACCAGCGGTCGGTGTCGATCGGGGCGTCGGGCCCGGCCACCCCGTCCCACCAGCCGGGTGTCGGGTGATCGTCGTCGGCGGGGCCGGTGACGTGAGAGTCGCCGGTCAGTGCGTGCAGCACCATCACCACGTTGTCGCGGTTGGGCGACAGTTCGCCCCACCGCTGTACGGCGATCGTGACGTCGGGGAGTACGGTGCCGTTCTCCAGGGTCAGTGCACCGATGTTGACCAAGCCGATTTCGCCTTCTGCGGGCAAGGGCTGGGTCTGCACGGGAGGTTCTTCGGTGATCGTCACTGGGCTCGTCTCACGCAACTCACACCGTGGACGCCGTCTGCGAGGCACCACTGAACGGACGGGCCGCGGCGAATCCCTGCTCGAGGTCGGCCAGGATGTCGTCGATCCCCTCGAGGCCCACGGCCAGCCGGACTAGGCCGGGTGTGACGCCGGTGGACAGCTGCTCTTCGGCGCTGAGCTGCTGGTGCGTCGTCGAGGCCGGGTGGATGACCAGCGAGCGGACATCGCCGATGTTGGCGACGTGGCTGTGCAGCGTGAGCGCGTTGACGAACGCCTTGCCGGCTTCGATGCCGCCGGCCAGTTCGAACGCCAGGACGGCGCCGGTCCCCTTGGGCGCGATCTTGCGACCGAGTTCGTACCACGGCGAGGTGGGCAGCCCGGCGTAGTTCACCGACGTGACATCGGGGTGACCCGCCAGGTACTCCGCCACCTTCTGAGCGTTGGCCACATGGCGTTCAACACGCAGCGACAGCGTCTCTAATCCCTGCGCGATCAGGAACGCGTTGAACGGTGCGGCCGCCGAACCCAGGTCGCGCAACAGCTGCACACGCGCTTTCAGCGCATATGCGGGCGCTCCGAGCTGGGAGAACACCACGCCGTGGTAGCTCGGGTCGGGCTCGGTGAAACCGGGGAACTTGCCGTTGGTCCAGTCGAACGTGCCGCCGTCGACGAGCACGCCTGCGATCGCGGACCCGTGCCCGCCGAGGTACTTCGTCGCCGAGTGCACGACGATGTCGGCGCCGTGCGCCAGTGGCTGGATCAGATAGGGCGTGGCGATGGTGTTGTCGACGATCAGCGGCACACCGTTGTCGTGCGCGACGGCCGCGACGTTGGGAATGTCGAGAATGTCGATCTGCGGGTTGGAGATGGTCTCGGCGAAGAACGCCTTGGTGTTGGGCTGCACCGCCGCGCGCCAGGAGTCCAGGTCGTCGGGGTCTGCCACGAAGCTGACCTCGATGCCGAGCTTGGGCAGCGTGTAGTGGAACAGGTTGTATGTGCCGCCGTAGAGCCGCGGGCTCGACACGATGTGATCGCCCGCGGCGGCGATGTTGAGGATGGCAAAGGTCTCGGCGGCCTGCCCGGAGGCCAGGAACAGCGCTGCGACGCCGCCTTCGAGCGCCGCGATGCGCTGCTCGACCACGTCGGTGGTCGGGTTCATGATGCGGGTGTAGATGTTGCCCGGTTGCTCCAGGCCGAACAGCGCCGCGGCGTGCGCGGTGTCGTTGAACGTGTAGGACGTCGTCTGGTAGATCGGCAGCGCGCGGGCGTTGGTGGCGCTGTCGGGGGTCTGGCCGGCGTGGATCTGCTTGGTCTCGAACGACCACTCTGCGGCGTTGTCCGGGGTGCTCATGGGTGTGTTGTCTCCTGCGAGATGAAGGGGAAGTCGATTACCGGGCGTCGTGCCTGCACATGGCAGCAGGCGGACGCGAACAGGTCACGGACAACAGCACATGGATGGCCTCCATCAGGTTTCCCTGTCTCTCTGGGGGCCCGAACCTACGGACCCGCGCTTGCCTTGCAGCCGCTACGGCTACTCAACCTGGTCATCACCCGGGGCACCCCACCGCGGTTGGAGGGTTGCCGGCCAGCAAGCCGGGGCTTGACGCTGGCGCTCATGACCGGCCTGCAGCTTATCTCACGCGCCTTGCCGGGTGCCAGTGGGATACCTGCGGGGGCGTCGCGGCGTGTCCGTTCTGGTTACTGGCGAGTAGCCAATGTTGGATGCTCGCACGCCTTTCGCCCCTTGTAGTGTTGCGTTCGCGAGCGAACGCTCAGCACTGCTTGACGCGCGCCCACAAGGCGCGCGAAGCGAAGTTCGGCAAGATCTGACCGAAAGTGACGTCGGGAGAACATCAATGAGCGCCCAGCAACCGACCATCATCTACACGCTGACCGACGAGGCGCCGCTGCTTGCGACGTACGCCTTCCTGCCGGTGATCAGCACCTTCGCCGAAGCGGCCGGTATCGACGTCAAAACCAGCGACATCTCCGTCGCGGCGCGAATCCTGGCCGAGTTCAGCGACTACCTGACCGACGAGCAGAAGGTTCCCGACAACCTGGCCGAGCTCGGGGAGCTGACTCAGGATCCCTCGGCCAACATCATCAAGCTGCCCAACATCAGCGCCTCGGTGCCGCAGCTGCTCGCCGCGATCAAGGAGCTCAAGGGCAAGGGCTACAACCTGCCCGATTATCCCGGCGAGCCGAAGACCGACGAAGAGAAGGCGATCAAGGATCGGTACGCTAAGGTCCTCGGCAGTGCCGTGAACCCGGTCTTGCGCCAAGGCAACTCGGACCGCAGGGCGCCCAAGGCGGTCAAGGAGTACGCCCGCAAGCATCCGCACAGCATGGGCGAGTGGTCGCAGGCTTCGCGCACCCACGTCGCGACCATGAAGACCGGCGACTTCTACCACGGTGAGAAGTCGATGACGCTCGACAAGGACCGCAAGGTCCGCATGGAACTCGTCACCGAGCGTGGCGAGACGATCGTGCTGAAGCCCGAGGTCGCGCTCGACAAGGGCGACGTCATCGACAGCATGTATATGAGCAAGAAGGCGCTGTGCGACTTCTACGAGGCCGAGATCGAAGACGCCTACAAGACGGGCGTGATGTTCTCGCTGCACGTCAAGGCGACCATGATGAAGGTCAGCCACCCGATCGTGTTCGGCCACGCGGTCAAGGTCTTCTACAAGGACGCGTTCGCCAAGCACCAGAAGGTGTTCGACGAGCTGGGCGTCAACGTCAACAACGGCATGTCGGATCTCTACGACAAGATCGAGGCGCTGCCCGCCTCGCAGCGCGAGGAGATCATCCGCGACATCCATGCCTGCCATGAGCACCGCCCCGAGCTCGCCATGGTGGATTCGGCCAAGGGCATCACGAACTTCCACTCGCCCAGCGACGTGATCGTCGACGCCTCGATGCCCGCCATGATCCGGCTCGGCGGCAAGATGTACGGCGCCGACGGCCGGACGAAGGACACCAAGGCGGTCAATCCCGAGTCCACGTTCAGCCGGATCTACCAGGAGATGATCAACTTCTGTAAGACCCACGGCCAGTTCGACCCGACGACGATGGGCACCGTCCCCAACGTCGGCCTGATGGCGCAGAAGGCCGAGGAGTACGGCAGCCACGACAAGACGTTCGAGATTCCCGAGGACGGTGTGGCCAACATCGTCGACAACGAGACCGGCGAGGTTCTGCTGACCCAGAACGTCGAGACCGGCGACATCTGGCGCATGCCGATCGTCAAGGACGCCGCCATCCGGGACTGGGTGAAGCTCGCCGTCACGCGCGCCCGGCTGTCCGGCATGACCGCGGTGTTCTGGCTCGACACCGAGCGCCCGCACGAGGCCGAGCTGCGCAAGAAGGTCAAGGAGTACCTGAAGGACCACGACACCGAGGGACTCGAGATCCAGATCATGCCGCAGGTGTGGGCCATGCGGTACACCCTGGAGCGCGTGATCCGCGGCAAGGACACCATCGCCGTCACCGGCAACATCCTGCGCGACTACCTCACCGACCTGTTCCCGATCCTCGAACTCGGCACCAGCGCCAAGATGCTGTCGATCGTGCCGCTCATGGCCGGTGGTGGCATGTACGAGACGGGCGCCGGTGGTTCGGCACCCAAGCACGTCCATCAGCTCGTGGAGGAGAACCACCTGCGGTGGGACTCGCTCGGCGAATTCCTCGCACTTGGGGCGAGTTTCGAAGACCTCGGCAACAAGTCCGGCAACGACAAGGCCAAGGTTCTCGCCAAGACGCTCGACGCCGCGACCGGAAAGCTGCTGGACGAGAACAAGGGCCCGTCCCGCAAGACGGGTGAACTCGACAACCGGGGCAGCCAGTTCTACCTCGCGCTCTACTGGGCGCAGGAGCTCGCCGACCAGACCGACGACAAGGAACTGGCCGAGCACTTCGCACCGCTGGCCAAGTCCCTCGCCGAGAACGAGGAGACCATCGTCTCCGAACTCAACGAGGCGCAGGGCCAGCCGGTCGACATCGGCGGCTACTACTACCCGGACCGCGAGAAGACCGCCGCGGTGATGCGGCCGAGCAAGACCTTCAACGAGGCACTCGCGTCCGCGCAGGGCTGAGGTCTGCGGCGCCCTGCCCCCGCAGCACGGGGGCAGGGCTTCCGAACTAGCCCGTAGCCCGGGCCGGATCGGTGTGAA
The DNA here is from genome assembly GCF_054919535.1 of Mycobacterium venezuelense. NCBI lineage: Bacteria > Bacillati > Actinomycetota > Actinomycetes > Mycobacteriales > Mycobacteriaceae > Mycobacterium > Mycobacterium venezuelense. The sequence goes on along the minus strand of NZ_JBONDW010000002.1, from coordinate 296,346 downwards.
GCTCGATGAAATCGGTGATCAGGTTCGTGATCCGATCCGGTGCCTCGAACATCGGCACGTGCCCGACGCCGTCGAGCCGGGTGACGACCGATCCCTTCGGCAAGTGCTCGATGAAGTGGCGGGTGAACCGTGGTTCGGGCAGCACCCGGTCCTTCTCGCAGATCACCAGATGAGTGGGTGTGCACGAGTTCGGCAGTTCCATCAGGCCCGCGGTGGTCAAGGCCTTGATCATCAGTTTGTAGTAGGCCGGGCAGTGCGCCAGGTCCTCGATCAGATCGGCCCGGTCGCTGTCGTTGAGCACGTCCGGCGTCGCGCTGACAGCCAGATAGGAGATCTGGCGCGTGAACGGCAACCGCTGGAGCCGCTGGCCCAGCAGCGACGTCGCGAGCACGACCGGCAAGCCGGCCAGGAACTTCCCGATGATCTCGTACTTCGCCAGGGTGAATCGGGTCCAGCCGCCCGCGGGCGCGATGCCGGTCAACGTGCGTGCCCGGCCGCGGCGCTCCAGTTCGAATGCGACCCAGCCGCCAAGCGAGTTGCCGACGATGTGGGCTGTCGTCCAGCCCAGTTCGTCGAGCTGGCGCTCGACATCGTCGGCCAGCGTCCTGACGTCGAGCAGAAATGGCGCGGACGCACCGCCGTTGTGGCCGGCCATGGTGGGGGCGAACACCTCGTAGCGGCCCGTGTTGGCCAGCTGTGGAGCGACGTACTTCCACACGCTCTGCGACAGGAGAAAGGGGTGCAGCAGCAGGATCGGTTCTCCCGACCCGAGATGGATGGGTGCACGACGTTCGGCCATGACGCCCGAGATTAAGGTGATACCGCCGGTACCGCAAGTGGCCTGTCGGGGCGGATCGGTAGGGTCTGCGCCGTGGCTTCTCCGGGTTCGCTGACCGTCAGCACCATCAACGTCAACGGCATCCGCGCTGCGGTCAAGCAGCGCTCGACCGAAAATCTCGGCCTGCTGCCGTGGTTGAAGGAAACCGACGCCGACGTGGTGTGCCTGCAGGAGACCCGGGCCGATGACGAACAACTCGCCGACGCGTTGGCGCCGGCCCTGGCCGACGGCTGGAATCTCGCGTCGGCCGATCCGCATCTGAAGGGCCGCAACGGCGTCGCGGTGCTGTCACGCCATCCGATCGACGCCTCACGACTGTTGGTGTCCGATGAGTTCGAGGCGCATGGCCGCTATCTCGAGGTCGACACCGCGGGCACCACGGTGGTGAGCGTGTATTTCCCGACGGGGGAGGCCGAGACCGACCGCCAGCTCGAGAAGGAGCGGTTCATGGCCACGGTCGCAACGCGGATGGCTTTGCTACTCGCCAATGATGCTGTGGTGTGCGGGGATTGGAACATCGCCCACACCGAGAACGACATCAAGAACTGGAAAGGCAACGTCAAGAAGGCGGGCTTTCTGCCTGCCGAACGGGCCTGGCTGACCGATCTGTTGGCCACCGGCTGGGTCGACGTCGTACGCCTGCTGCACCCCGATGTCGCCGGGCCCTACAGCTGGTGGTCATGGCGCGGCAAGGCATTCGACAACGACGCCGGCTGGCGCATCGACTACCACCTGGCCAGCCCCACCCTCGCGGCTCGGGCAACGGCGGCTCGCGTCGACCGGGCCGAGGCCTACGCGCTTCGCTGGTCGGACCATTCGCCGGTGACGGTCATCTACGGCTGACGCCAGTCGGGGCGGCGGCCGAGGTGGGCGAGGATCCGCGCGAAATCGGTTGTCGCCGAAGCGCTCACAGCGCGACCGAACGGTGCGCCCGCGGCTTCGCGGAAGTCGCCGTCGGGGATCGCCTCCACAAGCGGCAGCACGGCGGCGATGACGTCGTCGGGCAGGTCGTAGGCGACGCCCAACGCCGCGGCGACATCCCAGCCGTGCACGACGTAGTCCACGAAATGAAATCCGATCGCGAGCGCGCCGGGAAACGTCGCGTTGGGTCCGAACTCGGGTAGGGCGAATGTCGCTTCGGTGACTCCGTCGGCGGCGAACGCGTCGAGAACGTCGTGGGCGGCGGACGCGTATGTGCCACTCGGGTCTGCGCGCACCGCGTCGGCGACGGTCTCGGGCCGCCAGACGGCTTCATCGGAACCGTTGCCGCGTGATGCTGCGGCGAACCCGCGGTGCTGGACGGTCATGTGGGCAAGCAGTTCGGCGAGGCTCCACTCCGCGCAGGGGGTGGGGCGGTCGAGATCGGCGGTTTGGACGGTATCGACCAGGTCGACGGATCGCAGGACGGCGATGCGGTGCTGGGGGCGGATGTCAGCTTCAATAGTGTGCATTCGCTTATGATAAGCGTAAGCGTATAATTGTGCAATGCCTACCATGACGTGGTGCCGCGACGCCCCGACCTGGCAGCCATGCTCGCCCCGCTTCTGCGTGAGCTGATCGATGCCGAGATGCCGGTGCTCGAGGCGCATGACGTCACGATGTGGGGCTACGTCGTTCTGTGCGCGCTCGATCGGTCCTCGATGCGCACGCAGGCCGCGCTCGCCGAGGCGATCGGCGCCGACAAGACACGCATCATCCGCACGCTCGACGAACTTCAGCAGCGCGGGCTCATCGACCGCCAGCCCGACCCCGACGATCGGCGCGTACGGCTGTTGGCGATCACCGCGGCCGGCCGTGAACTCAAGGATGCGGTGCAGGCCGAGATCCAGCGCGGGGAGGAACGGTGGCTCGGCGAGCTGTCTGCCGGCGACCGGAAGGTGTTCCTGCGGGTGTTGGCACAGCTGACCCCCGAAGAAACCGGATGACGCCAGTGCGAAAATCGAAGGCACCATGACTAGCGGAAGCAAACAGGTCGTCTTCTCCGGCGCCCAACCCACCTCGGACTCACTTCACCTCGGCAACGCATTGGGCGCGGTGACGCATTGGGCGCAATTGCAGGACGGCTACGACGCCTTCTTCTGCGTCGTCGACCTGCACGCGATCACCATTCCGCAGGATCCCGAAACGCTGCGCCGCCGCACCCTGGTAACCGCCGCGCAGTACCTGGCGCTCGGCATCGACCCGGCTCGCAGCACCGTATTCGTGCAGAGCCATGTGCCCGAGCACACCCAGCTCGCATGGGTGCTGGGCTGTTTCACCGGCTTCGGTCAGGCGTCGCGCATGACGCAGTTCAAGGACAAGTCGCAGAAGCAGGGCGCTGACGCCACCACCGTCGGGCTGTTCACCTACCCGGTGCTGATGGCCGCCGACGTGTTGCTCTACGACACCGACGTCGTTCCGGTCGGCGAGGATCAGCGGCAACACCTCGAACTTGCCCGCGACGTCGCCCAGCGGATCAATGCCAGGTTCCCCGACACATTCGTGGTGCCCGAGGCGATGATCCCCAAGGCAACCGCCAAGATCTATGACCTGCAGGACCCGACGGCGAAGATGAGCAAGTCCGCGGCAACGGACGCCGGCTTGATCAGCCTGCTCGACGATCCGAAGGCAACGGCGAAGAAGATCCGATCCGCGGTGACCGACAGCGAACGCGAGATCAGGTTTGACCCGCAGGCCAAGCCGGGTATCTCCAACTTGCTGACGATCCAGTCCGCAATCACAGGAACCGATATCGACAAGCTCGTCGAAGGCTACGCCGGCCGCGGGTACGGCGATCTCAAGAAAGACACCGCTGAGGTGGTCGTTGAGTTCGTCACACCCATCAAGACACGGGTCGACGAACTGCTGGCTGACCGGGCCGAATTGGAGTCGGTTCTGGCGGCGGGCGCGGACCGCGCAAAACAGGTGTCGGGCAAGACTCTCGCGCGCGTCTACGACAAGATAGGGTTTCTTCAGCAAACGTCGTAAGCGCCAGGGGAGGGGCGGCGATGGACGAGCAGGAGAAGCCGGGGATTCTTGATCGGCTGCGCGCCCGCTATCCGTGGTTCGACCATGTGATGCGTGCGCAGCAGCGGTACACCGACTGCAACGGCAACTTCTACGCCGCCGGGATCACCTACTTCACGATCTTTGCCCTGTTCCCGTTGCTGATGGTCGGCTTCGCCGTCGCCGGTTTCCTGTTGTCCCGCCGCCCCCAACTGCTCGCCGAGATCGAGGACCGCATCCGGGGCGCGGTGTCCGGCGACCTCGGTCAGCAGCTGGTGACACTCATGAACTCGGCCATCGACTCGCGAGGCACCGTCGGCGTGATCGGGCTCGCGACAGCGGCATGGGCCGGCCTGGGCTGGATGGCGAACCTGCGCCAAGCACTCAGCCAGATGTGGGAGCAACACCACCCCGAGGGCGGCTTCGTCGGAAACAAGCTCTCGGATCTGCTCGCGCTGGTGAGCGCGTTCCTCGCCATGGTGGTCACCATCGCACTCACCGCACTCGGCGATCCCGCCCTGATGCGCCGGGTCCTGGAATGGGTCGGCCTCGGCAGTCTCGCCGGCATCACGGGCGGCCTGCGGATCGTGTCACTGTTCGTCTCGATCGGGATCTCCTGGCTGCTGTTCACGTGGATCATCGCCCGGTTGCCGCGCGAGTCAGTGCCGTTCCGCAGTTCGATCCGCGCGGGACTGCTTGCGGCGGTGGGCTTCGAGATCTTCAAGCAGGTCGCGTCCATCTATCTGCAATCCGTGCTGAACGGGCCAGCCGGAGCGACGTTCGGTCCGGTGCTCGGGCTCATGGTGTTCGCCTATGTCACTGCGCGGTTGATCCTGTTCGCCACCGCATGGGCCGCGACCTCCCGCGAAAGCCTGGAGGCCGCACCGGTCGAGCCGCCCGACCCCGCCATGATCACCACCCGCGTGCAGGTACGCGAAGGTGTCGGTATCCCCGGGGTGCTGGCTGCGGCCGCTGCGGGGGCGGTTGGAGCACTGGGCTTTTCGCGGTTCATCCGGCGCTAGCTATTGCGCGATTTCCCGCCATTGTCACGCCAGAGTGACTCTGGCGTTCGGGAGCCACTCTGGCGTGACAATGGGGCGCTGACGGCGCGAAAGCTAGTGGCTGACGACCTTGAGGCCGACGATGCAGCCGACCACGCCGAGCATGAGCAATACCTTGATCACTGACGCGGACTCTCCGCCGGTCACCATCGCGTAGGTCACGGTCAACACCGCGCCGATGCCGACCCAGACCGCGTAGCTCGTGCCCGGAGGCAGGGTTCGCATCGCGATGGCCAGGCCGATCATCGAGAGAACCAGTGCAACGCCGAACACCACGGATGGTCCGAGTCGGGTGAAGCCCTCGGTCTTGCTGAGCGCAGTTGCCCAGACCGCTTCCAGAACGCCTGAGATGACGAGAATCAGCCATGCCATGACGCACCTCCAAGGCCCGTCTTGTCGCTGGCCGGGTACGGTGCCGCCTCGTCCGGTGCCATGTGCTGGCGATATCGATTGTAACAACGACGTAACATGCCTGGCTGTGACCTTGGCAACCAGTTGGTCGACGGCCATCGGCCTCGACGTTCCGATCGTCAACGCACCAATGGGTGGAGCAGCGGGTGGCCGACTGGCCGCCGCGGTCTCGGCCGCAGGCGGTTTGGGCATGGTCGGGATGGGCAGTTCCGCGACCGCCGACCAACTCCGGCGAGAACTTGCGATTCTGCAGGGCCTCGACCGCCCCTTCGGCATCGGCCTCGTGCACTGGGTGATGGTGGACCGGCCGGATCTGTTTGAGACCGCGCTGGCCGCGCAGCCAAGCCTGCTGAGTGTGAGCTTCGGCGACGACTGGGACTGGGTGCGGCGCGCCCATGACGCCGGACTCAAGGTCGCCACCCAGGTGCCCACGGTCGACGCGGCGCGTCGTGCTGTCGACGCCGGAGTCGACGTCCTCGTGGCCCGCGGGGCCGAGGGTGGCGGTCACGGTGAACCGACGGTCGGCACGTTGCCGCTGCTGGCCGAGGTACTCGACGCGGTCGAGTTACCGGTGCTGGCCGCCGGCGGGATCACGTCACCGCGCAGCGTGGCCGCGGTGCTGGCGGCCGGCGCCGCTGCCGCCTGGCTGGGCACCGTCTTCACCACGTGTGCCGAGGCGTTGACGCCGGACGTCGCCCGCGACGCGCTGCTGGCCGGTACCGAGACCGAGCTCACCCGCGAGTTCGACGTCGCGGCCGGATGCCGTTGGCCGCCAACAATTCCCGAGCGGGTACTGCGCGGTTCATCGGTCAACGCCGGGCAGGGTATCGGGATGGTGAACCAGGCACTGTCGGCGGCGGACACGATCGACCGACTCTGTTGGGGCGCGGAAGCTTTGTTGCGGCGGTGGCACTAGACACTTGCCGAACGTTGGCTTGTGTTCGAGATCTCGCGGAAAATTCGTACATAAGCCAACACTGGGCGAGGAGGACTATGTCGGGGAGGTCGCCGTCCAGACTTCGGCTGGCTCTGGTGGGCGCCGTCGCCGCCGTCGGCTTCGCACCCCTGGCCGCCGCCATTGTCGCTGCGGTGTACCGGTTTCCGATCCCGTTCGCCGAGTACGCGACGGGTGTCAGCGGGATGCCCGCGGCGGCGCTGGCATCGGTGTTCTACCTTGCGCTGGGTGGCTTTGTCGTTCTCGGTGCGTTTGGCGCCGCGGCCGGTGCGTTGTTGGCTAGGACGGCGTCGGCCACGCGCCATGCCGTCGCGGCGGCTCTTGCGATCGCCGTAGTCGGCGCGCTGTCCTTGGCCCTGCTCGAATACGTCATCGGGCCATGGTGAGCTCGACGATCTGTACTACCTTGCCCGCGCCGTCTTCGGCGTCCAGGGCATCGGCGAGGCGCCGCACATTGTCTTTGAACCTGCTCTGCGACAACGCCTCATGTATCGCGGCTGCCAGTGCGTCAACCGTGAGTCGCCGTTGCGAGATCGGGGCCGGTCCCACGCCAAGCTCGTAAAGCCGCCTGGCCCAGAACGGTTGGTCTCCGTAAGCGGCGGGTACGGGGACGGTCGGGACGCCGGCGCGTAGCCCGGCCGCTGCGGTTCCCGCGCCACAGTGGTGGACGACGGCAGTCGCGTGCGGGAAGAGCCAGTCGTGTGGCACGTCGCCGACGGCGATCACGTCGTCTCCAGACACGTCCAGCCCGGCCCAGCCTGCCTGGATCACGCCGCGAACGCCGGCAGCCCGAACTGCTTGCGTGACAAGCACAGACAGCCGCTCGGCCTCGGCTTTACTGTTGACGGTGCTGCCGAACCCGATGGCCACCGGAGCGGGTCCCGCCTGCAGGAAGTCGAAGAGTTCTGTGGGTGGTTGCCATCCGGCCGGGCGGGGAGGCCACCAGTAGCCGACGACGTCGATGCCTGGCCGCCAGTCCGCGGGCCGCGGTAGGACCGTAGGCGAGTAGCCGTAGAGAATCGGCCAGTGCGCTTCGGTGCGGCGACGGCGCAGTGCTCTCGCCGACGCCTTCGGCAGACCGACCTCGGCGCGAAAACCGTTGATCGTCTTGTTATATAACCGGTCGATCACTACCTCGCCGAGCCGCGCGGCCGACCTGTTCCCGTAACGCCCCGCGCTCCATGCTCCCAGCACGGCAGGCGGATAGTCCGCGGTCGCAGACATCGGTTGCAGCCGAACGCCGACACTCGGTATGTCGAGCGCCTCGGCGAGCGGATGGCCGACCGGTTCGGCGAACGGCGAGAGCATCAGCAGGTCGAGGGGCTCATCGCGCAACGCGGCAAGCACATCCTCGCCGAGCGTGCGCATGCCGCTGGGCGCGAGAAACGCTGCCATAGCCTTGGCGGCCTGCCGCGGTGAGACGTCCGACAGATCGGCGGCACTGTCGTCCAGTCCGCGAAACTCCAGGCCGCAGGTGGTCACAAGGTCGGCGAAAGCCGCGTAGGCGACCACGATGACCCGATGCCCGGCCTCTTGCAGCCGCACACCCAGCCCGGTCAGTGGGGCGACGTCGCCGCGGCTCCCGATGGCGATGATGCCGATGGCTGCCATCTAGCCGCCCGGGGTGGCGAATACGAACAGCGCCATGAAGGCGATGTTGATGAAAAAGGTTGCCTCGACCAGGCTTACGGTGATGAAGAACGGCGTGAACAACCGTGACTGCGCCTCGGGCTGGCGTGCCACGCCCGAGATGAACTGAGCGCCGGCCAGACCGTCGCCGATCCCCGCGCCGATCGCACCTCCTGCCACCATGATGGCGCCCGCCAGTAATGCGTTACCCATCAATGCTTCACTTGCCATGGTGTACCCCTTCGAGCAGTTGGCTGACGATCCCGGCCGCGGCTGTGGCACCGTTCTCGTCTGAGATCAGCGTCGAAAGATGATGGGCGCGAGCCGTATACGCAGGGTCGGATGTTGCCCGGTCGATCGCGTGCGCCAGTTTGCCGGCGCTCAACGCGGTCCGCCGGATCGGTGGCGGCGCCACGCCGAGCCGGTGCAACCGCTTGGCCCAGAACGGCTGGTCCATGATCCCCGGTACCGCAATGGACGGCACACCAGCCCGCAACGCCGCAGCGGTGGTTCCGGCACCGCAGTGGTGAACGATTGCCGCCATTCGCGGAAACAGCGACGCATGTGGTGCGTCGCCAATGGTGAGAACGTCGTCGCCGTCGCAGTGTAAGCCTGCCCATCCGGTCTGGACGACCGCCCGCACGCCTGCTGATTGCACTGCATCGCTGATGATTTCAGAGAGTTGTGGCCCATTGGCGGTCGCGGTGCTGCCCAGGCCGACAAAGATCGGCGGTGGTCCGCACTGCAGGAAATCCACCAGGCGCTGTGGTGGCTGCCATCCGGTTGGCTCAGGCCACCAATAGCCGGTGACGTGTAGATGCGCCGGCCAGTCGGATGGCCGCGGTACGACATGCCTGCTGAATCCGTGCAGGATCGGCCAGGTGGTCCGGCGTCGGCGTTGATAGCGCGCTCGCGTGCTCGGTGTGAGCCCGAGACTCTTGCGCAGATCGTTGATGACGGGCGCATACGACTTCTCACCGAGCTCACCGAGAAGGCCCACGACTCGATTGCCCCAGCGGCCGAACGATCGGTCGCCCAGTACCGCCGGGGGAAAGTCGCCGGTTGGGGCGGTGGGTTGCATGAACACACCGGCACTGGGTATTCCGAGCCCCTCGGCGACGTGATAGCCGAGCAGGGCCGCAACCGCGGGCAACAGCAGCAGGTCTGCGTCCTGTGCAGCGTCGACCAGGCCGGCGCCGAGGTTGCGCATGTCGGAGCGCATCTCATCGAGTAGCTGCCGTGACGGACGCATACGGGCACCGTCCACGAAACCCTGTGCCGCAGGGGAATTTCTGGTGGCCTGCTCGGTGTCACCCGGAAGCGGCCGGAACTCGAATCCCGCTGCGGTGACCAGCGCGCGATACGGTTCCTGCGCGGCGATCACGACCCGGTGGCCATCGTCGGTCAGCCGCCGAGCCAGGCCCGTGAACGGATCGACGTCGCCGCGGGTGCCGAATGCCGCGATCACGATCGTGCTCATGGCGCGGTTGCCCGTTGGAAGAGGGTGACCACATGTTCGCCGTAGCCGACGACGTCATAGTCGGGATCGCGGGCATATTCGGCCGCGGCGCTGTCGAGCGCACCGCGCAGTGCGTGCTTCATGAACAGCGGTGAGAATTCCCGGAATTCGCCGCTCGTGAGGCCGTCGTCGAAGATCGTCTGGGGATCCAGTGCGGCGAGGTCGCCGGTCGGCGGATGGTCTTGTACGGCCTTGGCGGCCGCTTGGTCCAGCCGTAGGCCGTTCTCGTCACGAAATCCGGCCATCAGCTCGAGCATCGCGACCGCGGTCGATCGGTTCGCAGCGATAAAGGTGATGTTGGCCCGGATGTAGGCCGTCAGCTTGGCCGACGCGGACGTTTCGGCGACGACGGCGGGCACGATCACTGCCGCGCCGCGCTCGAAGATGTCGACGAACACCGCCTCGATGATCTCGGCTTTGGTGGTGAAGTGATACAGCACAACGCTTTTGGCCACGCCGATGTGTGCGGCGATGCGGGCGAGCGAAGTCTGGGCGTACCCCGACTCCGCGATCACCTCTGTCGCCGCGTCGATGATCTGGCGGCGCCGAGCTTGTTCGGTGAAAGTCTTCGCGCGTTCCGACCGCATGGTCCGAGATTAGACCGATCGGTCAGATTCTGGCAAGGGTCTCGTGAAACTCAGCGGATGGCGCGGCGATTCAGTTGCCGGGCACCGAGGATCAGCATGAACACGATGATCGATCCGACCACGCCCACGCCTACCCGCACCGGCAGCGCATCGGCAGGCGGGATCACCCCGGCGGCCTGAGCTGCCGATGGCTCTTCGGGTTCGGGCGGTTTCAATGACGGATCGGGGTCGACGAGCGTGCCGACCTTGGTGCCCGGCGCGGTCGCGAAACCGTAATCGAGAAGGCGGGCAGCCTGCTCCCACGGCGCGATCGGCACGCGGGTGCCTCTCAGCAGCACCGCGACCAGGCGCCGGCCGTCGCGTTCGGCGGCCCCGACGAACGTCTGCCCGGCATCGTCGGTGTAACCCGTCTTGCCGCCCAGTGCGCCCGGATAGTTGTAGAGCAGCTTGACGTCGTTCTCGACCGGATACGGCGGATTGCCGTCGCGCCCAGGGAAATCGAACGACTTCGTGGCGACGATGTCGGCGAACACCGGGTTCTGCCAGGCATAGCGGTAGAACAGCGCGATGTCGTAGGCCGAGGTGCTCATCCCGGGACCGTCGAGACCCGAAGGGGTGGCGGCGCGGGTGTCGCGCCCGCCGAGCTTGCCCGCGAGGACGTTTATCTTCTGCATGGCGGTGTCCATGCCGCCGAGCTGGGCAGCCAGGGCGTGGGCGGCGTCGTTGCCCGAGTGCATCAGCAGACCGTGCAGCAGGTCGTTGATCGTGTACTGGCCGCCCGGGCCGACACCCACGCGGGTGCCCTCGGAGTTGGCGTCGTCCTGAGTGCCGGCCACGCGCTTGTTGAGGTTCAGTTCGTTGAGGGCCGCCATGGCCACCAGGACCTTGATGACGCTGGCGGGGCGGTGACGGCCGTGCGGATCCTTGGCGGCGATGACTTCACCGGTGTCGAGGTCGGCGACCACCCACGCTTCGGCGGAGACGTCGTTGGGTAGCGGCGGGGTGTCGGCCGCAGTGATGACGCCGCAACCTGACAGTGCTTCGCCGCCAACGGTCTTGACGGGTACCGGCAGTGGCCCGGGAGTGGGATCGCCCGGTTTGGGCACTTCGGACGCGTCGACCGCGGGGGGAGTGGTCACGCGGTACGGGCAGTCGGGGGCCGGGTCGGCACCAGCCGCGCCGGCACCCGTCAACGCCGGACCGGCAAGCATCGCCAGTGCCGCGAGCGCGCCCAGTCCACGCTGTGAAGTCCTCCGCAAGGTCGCCATCGTGTCCGAAGGTTAGGCGATCCGGTGCAGTTTTCCGGTTTGCCACGCTGTGACTGGTGTGGCTGATGTTAAAAGTGGGTACGACGCATGGGCCCCTCGCGCCGGCTGGACGAGGGCCACGAATCCGCGGATTCAGACGGATGAAGACCGCGACGCGGACAATCGCGTTTGCGATGGCAGTTCGCCGAACATGGCGCGGTATCGTGCCGCCATCCGGCCGAGCTCGCTGATACCCCACCGGTTGGATATCTCGGCCACGGTGGCCCCCTGGCCATGTGCGAGCAGGTCCGAACGGATGCGATGCAGACGCATCCGGGCGATGTACGAGTGCGGGGACTCGCCGATGGTTTCAACGAAGGACCGTGCCAGGGTCCGTCGGGACACGCCCGCGAGCCGTGCGAGGCCCTCGGTATCGAGGCGGTTGTCGAGGTTCTGGTCGATGTGCGTCCGTATCGACTCAACGATTCTCTGCCGATGCCGCAGTGTGTAGGCAACCAGTGGCGCCGGGTGCTGCGCGAAGTGGCCGATGAAGGCGGCGACGATGTCGGCGAACGCGGCGGAGTCCAGTTGGGTGCGGTCGTCACCGCGGTGCAGGCGCGCCAGGAATGAGGAAATCGTGGTGAGGTGAGCCCGCGCCAAAGGTGCCGGGTGAATACCGGTACGCCGGAAAGTGCTGAGCGAGAGATCGATTCCGAAACGTTCGGCCTCGCTGTGCAGGGTTTGCTCGGGCAGCGTCACGACGGCGTAGAGGGAGTTGACGTCATGGAATGCCTCTTGCTCGTCGCCGGGGCGAAACATCGTCACGACCCCCGAATCGATCTCCCGCAGCAGGAGTCGATTCCTGGGCGGAATCTGCAGGCCGACGGCGATCGACAGACCCTCGTCGGACAACGGCCCGCGGATCTGCACCCGGCTGTCGAAGCGTCCCGAACTCAGCGCGACTCCGCCGTCGACTGCGTGAATCAGGCTGCCGCGGGGCGATTCACGAGACATCTGGAATGCGCTCAGCCCGGCATTGTTGACCGCGTCGCTCAGATCCTCGAGCTGCGTGATCCGCGTGCGCACGAGCGGCACGTCCATGAAGCCGAAGTGTAGAACCTTGCCTGCCTGTCCCAATCTGCATAGACGACATTTTCTCGGTGCGTTGCGATCAATCTTGCCAATCGCAGTTCGCACGGAATGGCTCTCGATGGATCTCACTGAAGACGAGTGGCGGAACTGGAAGCGCTTCGGCGAATCGGCCGAGCTGCTGTACCGGGAGATCAACGCCGCGCTGAATGCCGAGTACGACCTCTCGGTTCCGGATGTGCATCTACTCAGTCTGCTGCATTCAGAATCACGTCGGTGTGCCCGAATGGGTGCTCTGGCAGAAGCTTTGGTTGTCGCCCCCAGCCGCCTGACGTGGCAGGTCGGCCGGTTGGAGGGGCGAGGTCTGGTGCGAAGGTTTCGCAGCGGCAGAGACAGGCGGGTGGTCCTGGTCGGCATCACGCGACAAGGACAGGAGCACTTGGGACCCGTGCTGCGGACGTACTCCCTGCTGGTGCGCCAGCGCTTTCTCGGGCCGTTGACGCGAGACCAGATGACGGCAGTGGGGGACAGTGCCAGGCGGGTCGCAGATGCGCTGAAAGACGGAGCCCCTAGCGGTCCAATTCGGCATACGCGAGTGCCGGATACTCGATCGTCGACATCCACAGCCGGCCAGCCGCCTCGCACACGCCGGTGACGACGCCGAACTGCGGGTGCTTGCATCGGATACCGCTGACCGCCGCACCAGTATCGGCGTCGAACGCGACCACCCAGACCTGGGATTTGATTCGGGGCTGCAGTGCTTCCGGCAGCCGCCAGATGAGCTGGCGCAGCAGGGGAGAGCGGGGTGCGAGCTTCTCGGCGGCCGGATTGATCGGGCTCACCAGGGCGACCCAGATGCGGCCGTCGGATCCGGTGGAGATGTTGTCGGGCATGCCGGGCAGGTTCACCGCCAGGGGCGTGATGGTGCCGGCTTGCGGGCCGGCCAGCCAGTACTTGGACAGCCGGCGGCCCTGGGTCTCGGCGAACACGAGCGCCGATTCATCGGCGGTCGCCGTGACGCCGTTCGTGAAGTACAGACCGTCGGCAAGCGTGGTCACCGTGCCGTCGGCGCCAAGGCGGAACAGGCTGCCGCTACCGCGAGCCTCCAGGACGGCGGCGGCGAAATGCTCGTAGCGAAAACGGCTCGTCGACTCGGTGAAATAGATTGTCCCGTCCGATGTTTCGGCCACATTCGAGCAGAACATCAGCGGGCGGCCCTGCACAGATTCCACCAGTGTGGACAGCGTGCCATCAGCGGGATCAAGCGCAAGCAGCCCGCGGTGGCTGTCGCAGATCAACACGCGCCAGTCGCGGGCGACGTGCATGCCGAGCGGCCGGCCACCGGTTTCGGCGACGACGGTGGCGGCACCGTCGGGGGCGACCCGCACAATGCGTCCGTCGACCAACCCCGTCCACAAGTACCCGTCAGCATCGGCGACGACGTCTTCGGGTCCGTCCCCTGGCATCGGCACTATCGCCAGCTCGGCCGGCCCGAACGAGGGAAGTTCGTCGACGGGCGGTGGCGTCCAGCGGACGGGGTCGATCGGCGGTTTGCGTGACACGCCGATGACGCTACGCCCGAAAAACGCACACGAAATGAGAACGGCCGGGCGGATTCCCGCCCGGCCGTCCTGACATCTCGTCCTTACAACAGCTTGCCCGCTTCGCTGAGCACGCCGTGCAGGATGTCGTAGATGGCGTCGAACTCGGCCTGCCCGCTGATCAGCGGCGGCGCGAGCTGCACGACTGGGTCGCCACGGTCGTCGGCGCGGCAATACAAGCCGGCCTCCCACAGCGCGGGCGTGAGGAAGCCACGCAGCAGCCGCTCGGACTCTTCGTCGTTGAACGTCTCCTTGGTGGTTTTGTCCTTGACCAGCTCGATGCCGTAGAAGAAGCCCTCGCCGCGCACGTCGCCGACGATCGGCAGGTCGTAGAGCTTCTCCAGCGTGGACTTGAACGCCGGCGCCATGGTCTTGACGTGGTCGTTGAGGCCTTCACGCTCGAAGATGTCGAGGTTGGCCAGCGCGACCGCCGACGAAACCGGGTGCCCGCCAAAGGTGTAGCCGTGGCCGAAGGTGGTCTTGCCGTCGTTGAACGGCTCGAACAGCCGGTCGCTGGCGACCATCGCACCGAGCGGCGAGTAGCCAGAGGTGAGGCCCTTGGCGCTGGTGATGATGTCGGGGACATAGCCGAAGTCGTTGCACGCGAACATCGAACCGATGCGGCCGTAGGCGCAGATCACCTCGTCCGACACCAGCAGCACGTCGTACTCGTCGCAGATCTCGCGGACCCGCTCGAAGTATCCGGGCGGCGGCGGGAAGCAGCCACCGGCGTTCTGCACAGGCTCCAGGAACACCGCGGCGACGGTGTCGGGCCCCTCGAACTCGATGGCCTCGGCGATGCGGTCGGCGCAGTAGCGGCCGAACGCCTTCTCGTCGTGCGCGTATTCCTGAGGGGCGCGGTAGAAGTTGGTGTTCGGCGCCCGGAACCCACCGGGGGTCAGCGGCTCGAACGGGGCCTTGAAGGCCGGGATTCCGGTGATGGCGAGTGCGCCCTGCGGCGTGCCGTGATAGGCGATCGAGCGCGAAACCACCTTGTGCTTACCGGGTTTGCCGGTCAGCTTGAAGTACTGCTTGGCCAGCTTCCATGCACTTTCGACGGCCTCGCCGCCCCCGGTGGTGAAGAAGACCCGGTTGAGGTCACCCGGCGCGAATGAAGCGACGCGCTCGGCCAACTCGATGGCAGGCGGGGTCGCATAGGACCACAGCGGGAAGAAGGACAGTGTCTCGGCCTGCTTGGCGGCGGCCTCGGCGAGTTCCTTGCGGCCGTGACCCACCTGGACGACGAACAGCCCGGACAGGCCGTCGATGTAGCTCTTGCCCCTGTCGTCGAAAATCCGTACGCCCTCGCCGCGGGTGATGATCGGCGGGGTGATGCCTTCCCCGTGCCGGGCGAAATGGCCCCACAGGTGGCGGTTTGCCTTGGCGCCCAAATCTGTGGACGTTGCTTCAGTGATATCTACGCTAGTCATCGCGTTCCCCAATTGTATTGCTGCTTAACAAGTTTCAAGTAAACAAGGGTTTCGGTGGATATCACTCCCGGTAATGCACGTATTTCGGTGTTGAGTAGCTCGAGCAGGCTGTCGTCGTCTTCGCAGACCACTTCGCAGATAGCGTCGAAGGAACCCGCGGTCAGCACGACGTAATCGACCTGATCGATGTGAGCGAGCTTTTCGGCCAGCTTGGTGGTGTCGCCGGTGCAGCGGATGCCGATCATCGCCTGACGCGCGAATCCCAACTGCATCGGATCGGTGACGGCAACGATCTGCATGACACCGGCGTCCACCATCCGCTGCACGCGTTGGCGCACCGCGGCCTCGGACAGGCCGACGGCCTTGCCGATACCGGCATAGGAACGACGGCCGTCCTGCTGCAGCTTCTCGATGATCGACTTCGACAGCTCATCGAGCTGGAAGGCGCCCGGTCGAGAGTGGTTCACGCGCAAGGGGACGGGTGCCAGCTCGTGACCATCAGGGTTGGTCATGCACCGATTGTGCACGGAATCCGTCGTTTAGGGCAACCGTATCGATGAAATCGTTTGTTTCAGGCCGCTTACGCCGTTGGAATACGTAGCCGAACCCTTGAAGTATCGGTTAGCGTTGGGCCATGAGTGTGGCGGTGAATGTTGCGAGCAGTTGGATCAATGGTGCCCCGGCGTCGACCAGTGGGCCCACCCATTCCATCATCGATCCGGCGACCGGTGACACGGTTGCCGAATATGCGTTGGGTACGCCTGCCGATGTGGACAGTGCGGTAGCCGCGGCCCGGTCCGCATTGCCGGGATGGTCGTCTGCAACGCCTGCCGAGCGGTCGGCGGTGCTGGCCAAACTCGCCAAACTCGCCGACGAGAACGCCGACCAGCTGGTCGCCGAAGAGGTCAGCCAGACCGGTAAGCCCGTGCGGTTGGCATCGGAATTCGATGTACCTGGCAGCGTCGACAACATCGATTTCTTCGCAGGCGCAGCCCGCCATCTGGAGGGCAAGGCGACCGCGGAGTACTCGGGCGACCACACGTCGAGCATCCGGCGCGAGGCCGTCGGCGTCGTCGCAACCATCACGCCCTGGAACTACCCGCTGCAGATGGCGGTGTGGAAGGTCATCCCCGCGCTGGCGGCCGGTTGTTCGGTGGTGATCAAGCCGGCCGAGATCACGCCCTTGACCACGCTCACGCTGGCCCGGCTGGCCACCGAGGCGGGGCTGCCCGATGGCGTCTTCAACGTCGTGGCCGGGGCCGGCTCCGACGTCGGAACCGCCCTGGCCGGGCACCGCGACGTCGACGTGGTGACCTTCACCGGGTCGACGGCCGTCGGCCGCAAGGTCATGGCCGCTGCGGCCGTGCACGGGCACCGCACCCAGCTTGAGCTGGGCGGCAAGGCGCCGTTCGTCGTGTTCGACGACGCCGATCTCGATGCCGCGATCCAGGGCGCGGTGGCCGGGGCGCTGATCAACACCGGCCAGGACTGCACGGCGGCCACCCGTGCCATCGTCTCCCGCGACCTCTACGACGACTTCGTCGCGGGCGTCGCCGAAGTGATGAGCAAGGTCGTGGTCGGCGATCCGCATGACCCCGACACCGACCTCGGGCCGTTGATCACCGCCGCGCATCGCGACAAGGTAGCGGGCATGGTGGCGCGCGCGCCGCAAGAGGGCGGGCGCATCGTGACCGGCGGTGAGGCGCCGGCTCTGCCCGGGTCGTTCTACCGGCCGACCCTGATCGCCGATGTTGGGGAATCCTCCGAGGTGTACCGCGACGAGATCTTCGGTCCGGTGTTGACGGTGCGTCCGTTCACCGACGACGACGACGCGATCCGCCAGGCCAATGACACCGTGTACGGTCTCGCGGCCTCGGCCTGGACCCGCGATGTGTACCGCGCGCAGCGGGCGTCGCGTGAGATCAACGCCGGCTGTGTGTGGATCAACGACCACATCCCGATCATCAGCGAGATGCCGCACGGCGGCGTCGGCGCGTCCGGGTTCGGAAAAGACATGAGTGATTACTCGTTCGAGGAGTACCTCACCATCAAGCACGTCATGAGCGATATCACCGGCGTGGCCGAAAAGGATTGGCACCGTACGGTGTTCACGCGTCGGTCCTGATCGCTCTTGCAGCCCGGAGTTGAGCCGTATATAACTGCCGGGAGGGTTTTGTGGCATTAAACACAGCTACCAAGGACAAGGTATGAGTTTGTACGCAGTAATCGACCCGGCGACCGGCGACGTGGTGCGCGAGTACCCGACGGCCACCGACGAGCAGATCGAGCAGGCGCTGGCCGCGGCCGCCAAGGCCCACCGGGAATGGTCGAAGAATTCGACGGTGACCGAGCGCGCCGCACTGATCACGCAGGTGGCCAAGCTTCACGTCGAGCGCAGGGAAGAGCTCGCCGCGATCATTCAGCGTGAGATGGGCAAGCCGCTGGAGCAGGCGCTCGGCGAGGTGGATTTCAGCGCAGCGATCTACGAGTACTACGCCGACAACGCCGAGAAGTTCCTCGCCGACGAGCCGATCGACCTGCTCGACGGTGAAGGCAGTGCGTTGATCCGGCGCAGCTCGGTCGGCGTACTGCTGGGCATCATGCCGTGGAACTACCCGTACTACCAGGTGGCGCGGTTCGCCGGGCCCAACCTGACGCTGGGCAACACCATCGTGCTCAAGCACGCCCCGCAGTGTCCCGAATCGGCCGCCGCGATCCAGCAGATCTTCGACGACGCCGGGTTCCCCGAAGGTGCCTACGTCAACGTGTACGCCACCAACGAGCAGATCGCCGACGCGATCGCCGACCCGCGCGTGCAGGGCGTTTCGCTCACCGGTTCGGAGCGGGCCGGTGCGGCGGTGGCCGAGATCGCCGGGCGCAACCTCAAGAAGGTCGTTCTTGAGCTGGGCGGTTCGGATCCGTTCATCGTGTTGTCCACCGACGACCTCGACGCCACCGTTGAGGCAGCTGTCGCGGGCCGGTTCGAGAACACGGGCCAGGCATGCAACGCCGCCAAGCGGTTCATCGTCGCGTCCGACATCTACGACGAGTTCCTGACCAAGTTCACCGACAAGGTGCTCGCGCAGGCCGATGGACTCGCGCCGCTGTCGTCGGTGGCCGCCGCCGAACGGCTGGCCGATCAGGTCGACCGCGCCGTGGCCGACGGCGCCAAGCTCGTGAAAGCGGGGGAGCGCAAGGGCGCCTACTTCCCGCCGGGCGTGCTGACCGAGGTCTCCACCGACTCGCCGTCCTACCGCGAGGAACTGTTCGGCCCGGTCGCGACGGTCTACAAGGTGGAGTCCGAAGAGCAGGCCGTCGAACTGGCCAACGACACCCCGTTCGGTCTCGGTTCCTACGTGTTCACGACCGACGACGAGCAGGCCGCGCGGGTCGCCGATCGTATCGACGCCGGCATGGTGTTCGTGAACGTCGTCGGTGCCGACGGTGTCGAGCTGCCGTTCGGCGGGGTCAAGCGCTCCGGCTTCGGCCGCGAGCTCGGCCGCTTCGGCATCGACGAGTTCGTCAACAAGAAGCTCATCCGCCGGGGGTAGACGGGCTACCTAGACTTGCGCCATGACCGCGAGCGCTCGGGTCGGTGAGTTCGAAGACCTACGGCCGCATCTGTTGGCCGTGGCCTATCGGCTCACCGGCACATTCGCCGACGCCGAGGACATCGTGCAAGATGCCTGGATCCGGTGGGAGGCCAACCGCGGGGAGATCAACGATCTTCGCGCCTGGCTGACGACCGTGGTGAGCAGGCTCGGCTTGGACCGGCTCAGGTCGGCCACGCACCGGCGGGAAACGTACGTCGGTGAGTGGCTGCCCGAGCCGGTCGTCACCGGGTTCGACGGCAATGACCCCTTGGCGGCAGTGGTCGCCGGGGAGGACGCCCGCTTCGCCGCCATGGTGGTGCTGGAACGCCTGACCCCCGACCAGCGCGTGGCGTTCGTCTTGCACGACGGCTTCGGTGTGCCGTTCTCCGAGATCGCCGACGTGCTCGGTGTCAGCGCAGCATCCGCCCGGCAACTGGCGTCGCGGGCCCGCCGCGCGGCGGCCGACACCCCGCCGCCGGTTACCGACGACACGCACAACGAAGTAGCCGGCGCGCTCATGGCGGCCCTGGCTGCCGGTGACATGGAAGGCGTTGTGCGCCTTCTGCATCCGGACGTCACCTTCACCGGCGACTCCAACCGCCGTGCGCCGACGGCGCCACGCGTCATCAACGGGCCCGAAAAGGTCGCCCGGTTCCTGTTCTCGCTCGCCCGCCGCTACGGTCCCAACTGGCTGGCCGGCACTCAGATGGTTCTGGTCAACGGCGAGTTGGGCGCATACACACCGGGCGCGCCGCCCGTCGACGGCTATCCGGAACTGATGCCGCGCATCACGGCGATGACCGTCCGCGACGGAAAAGTCTGTGCCGTATGGGACATCGCCAACCCCGACAAGTTCACCGGCTCACCGCTGCGCGGAGAATCGACATGATGCCGACCGATCCGGGCAATCTCGGCCAGACGTTCGGCAGGTTCATGTTCCGCGGCATGGACAAGATGCGTCACCGCGACGCCTTCGACATCGGTGCGCCGACAGCGGAGGATTTCACGGGCTTCGACCGCTACCGCCAGATCGTGTTGGTGACGTACAAGAAATCCGGCGAGGCCGTCCCGAGCCCCATCAACCACGGTGTCGCCGACGGCAAGCTCTACGTCCGCACCGACGCGTCCACCGCCAAGGTCAAGCGCATCCGTAACAATCCCAATGTGCTTGTGGTGGGCAGCAATCTACGGGGCAAGCCCAGTGGCCCGGTGGTCGCCGGCGTCGCGCGCATCCTGCCCGAGGCCCAACACGCGCACGCCGACGCCGTCATCGCCGCCAACTGGAGCCTGCCCATGAAGCTGTTCGAGCGGAGCCTCGACCAGGGCAGTCAAAGATTCGGTGTCACAATGGCATTCATCGAGATCACGCCTGCTCGGGCTGGTTGGCCCACGGAACCCGGCACGCATCCCCGGAGTTGAAGCCCTGCTCGGTGATGCCCAGCGCCGAGTACATCCGGGCCCGCATGTTCTCGGTACCGATCTGATAGGTCAGCTCGATCACGCCGTCGTCGCCGAACCGGCGGCGCAGATCAGCGACCTGCTCGTCGGTGATCGTGTGCGGATCCTTCGTCATGGCGTCGGCGTAGGCGATGGCAGCGCGCTCGTCGTCATTGAACAACGGAGACGTCGCGTAGTCGTCGATCGACTTCAAGCGGTCGACGTCGAGATTGTCGAGCCGCATGAGCATGGACCCGAAGTCCACACACCACGAGCAGCCGACCGTGCGGGCCGTCCAGAACACCGCCAGTTCACGCACGCTGGCCGGCAGTTTCTTCGAGCCACTCTGCAGCAGGCCTTCGTGGGCGGCGTTCGCGATCAGCAGCCGCGGGTGGTGGGCCGCCACGGTGAACGGTTCGGGCACCTCACCGAACTTGCGCTTGGCGAAGCGGTACATCATGCGGGTCATCAGGCCGGCTTGTTTGGGGGGCAGGGGTGCGATTCTTGGGGTCATACCTCTCTGACGAGACAGCCTCGCGATGTGTGACAGCCGAGCGTTGGCTTGTGTGCCAGATTTCGGCGGAATCTCGCACACAAGCCAACACTCGATGACGGGGAACCGGCGAGCAGCCCATCGCGTCCTAATTGCATGCCGTTTCTGGGTTCGGAGGCGTTGGCTGCGGGCAAGCTCAATCGCTACCAGCTGCGCACCCGATATGACCAGGTATTTCGCGACGTGTATGCCCCGCGCGGGACGACGCTCACAGCCGTCGACATGGCCGTCGCGGCATGGCTGTGGTCGGGGCGACGCGCAACGGTGGCCGGGTTGTCGGCTGCCGCGCTCCTTGGATCGAAGTGGATCGACGCCAAGCATCCCGCTGAGCTGAACCAATCGAGCCGATCGCAGCCGTCGGGCATCCGCATCCACAGTGACGCGCTCTGGGGCGATGAGACCTGCGTGGTCCGCGGCATCACCACGACTACACCGCATCGGACCGCGTTCGATCTGGGCAGGCGTCGCGGGTTGACCATGGCCGTCATTCGAGTGGATGCGCTGCTGCAGGCCACCGACCTGAAGATCGCTGATGTACAGCCACTTCTACAGCGCCACAAGGGAGTTCGCGGGCTCGCACAGTTAAGGCAGGTGCTCGACCTCGCTGACTACGGCGCCGAATCGCCGCAGGAGACCAAGCTCCGGTTGCTGTTCACCGAGCAGGGCATGCGACCCGACGAGACCCAGATCGAAGTGTTCGGGCACTGGGGTGAACTGGTGGGGCGCATCGATATGGGGTGGCCTGACTGGAAGGTCGGCGTGCAGTACGACGGTATTCAGCACTGGACCGACCCGAGACAGCGGACAAAGGACATCGACCAAGACGCGGAATATCGTGAGCTCGGCTGGACCATCGTCCGCGTCGGCAATGACCTGTTGCGCTATCGCCAACGCGCCATCATCGCCCGTACCCGCGCGGCTCTACGAGGCGCTGGAGCCCCCTACTGACGAGTGTTGGCTTGTGTTCGAGATTTTGACGGAACTTCGAACACAAGCCAACACTGAACAAAGACCTAGCGCGCGAACATCAACGCGCGCTTGACCTCCTGGATCGCCTGGGTCACCTGGATGCCACGCGGGCAGGCCTCGGTGCAGTTGAACGTGGTGCGGCAGCGCCACACACCGTCCACCTCGTTGAGGATGTCGAGCCGCTCGGCGGCCGCCTCGTCACGCGAGTCGAAGATGAACCGGTGCGCGTTGACGATCGCGGCCGGGCCGAAGTAGGACCCCTCGCTCCAGTACACCGGGCAGCTCGTGGTGCAGCACGCACACAGGATGCACTTGGTGGTGTCGTCGTAGCGGGCCCGGTCGGTCGGGCTCTGGATGCGCTCCTTGGTTGGCGCGTTGCCGCTGGTCACCAGGAACGGCTTCACCGCACGGTAGGCGTCGAAGAACGGCTCCATGTCCACCACGAGGTCCTTCTCCACGGGCAGGCCGCGGATGGGCTCGATGGTGATGGTCAGCTGCTTGCCTGCCTTCTTGGGCAGCATGTCGCGCATGAGCACCTTGCAGGCCAGCCGGTTGACGCCGTTGATCCGCATGGCGTCCGACCCGCACACGCCGTGCGCACAGGATCGCCGGAAAGTCAGCGTGCCGTCCAGGTACCACTTCACGTAGTGCAGCAGGTTGAGCAGCCGGTCGCTGGGCAGGCACGGCACGCGGAAGCTCTGCCAGCCTGCGGCATCCGGATCGTCGGGGTTGAAGCGGGCGATCTTCAGCGTGACCATGACCGCGCCATCGGGCACGGGCGGCAGCTCGGGATCGCCGGCTTCGGGCTTGTCTATGACGGGTGCGCTCATCAGTACTTACGCTCCATCGGCTCGTAGCGCGTCTGGACCACGGGCTTGTAGTCCAGCCGGATGTCGGACAGCAGGTCGGTGCCCTGCTTGTAGGCCATGGTGTGGCGCATGTAGTTGGTGTCGTCGCGGTTGGGGTAGTCCTCGCGGGCGTGGCCGCCGCGGGACTCCTTGCGGTTGAGCGCACCGACGACGGTCACCTCGGCCAGCTCGAGCAGGAAGCCGAGCTCGATGGCCTCGAGCAGGTCGCTGTTGTAGCGCTTGCCCTTGTCGTGCACGGTGATTCGGCTGTACCGCTCCTTGAGCGCATGGATGTCGGTCAGCGCCTGCTTCAGCGTCTCCTCGGTGCGGAACACCGCCGCGTTGTTGTCCATCGACTGCTGCAGCGCGGTGCGGATGTCGGCGACGCGCTCGTTGCCGTGCTCGGACAGGATGTCGCCGACCCAGCCGACCACCATCTCGGCCGGGTTCTCCGGCATGTCGACGAAGTTGTGGTTCTGGGCGTATTCGGCGGCGGCGATGCCGGCGCGACGGCCGAACACGTTGATGTCGAGCAGCGAGTTGGTGCCGAGGCGGTTGGATCCGTGCACCGACACACACGCGCATTCACCGGCGGCGTACAGGCCGGCGACGACGTTGGTGTTGTCGCGCAGCACCTGGCCGTGGACCGTGGTGGGGATACCGCCCATGACGTAGTGGCAGGTCGGGTAGACCGGCACCAGTTCGGTGACCGGGTCGACACCGAGGTAGGTGCGGGCGAACTCGGTGATGTCGGGCAGCTTGGCCTCGAGCACGTCCTCGCCGAGGTGGCGCACGTCGATGTAGACGTAGTCCTTGTTGGGCCCAGCCCCGCGGCCCTCGAGGACCTCAAGCACCATCGACCGGGCGACGATGTCGCGTGGCGCGAGGTCGACGATCGTGGGCGCGTAGCGCTCCATGAACCGCTCGCCCTCACCGTTGAGCAACCGGCCGCCCTCACCGCGCACGGCTTCGGAGATCAGGATGCCCAGGCCGGCCAGACCGGTCGGGTGGAACTGGTGAAACTCCATGTCTTCCAAGGGAAGTCCCTTGCGGAAGATGATGCCGAGGCCGTCACCGGTCAAGGTGTGGGCGTTGGACGTGGTCTTGTACATCCGGCCCGACCCGCCGGTGGCGAACACGATCGCCTTGGCGTGGAAGACGTGGATGTCACCGGTCGCCAGTTCATAGGCGATGACGCCGGTGGCGACCGGGCCCGCCGGGGTCTCGGTCAGCGCGATGTCGAGTGCGTAGAACTCGTTGAAGAACTGCACGTCGTGCTTGACGCAGTTTTGGTACAGCGTCTGCAGGATCATGTGGCCCGTGCGGTCTGCGGCGTAGCAGGCGCGGCGAACCGGCGCCTTGCCGTGGTCGCGGGTGTGCCCGCCGAAGCGGCGCTGGTCGATACGGCCCTCGGGGGTGCGGTTGAACGGCATCCCCATCTTCTCGAGGTCATAGACCGCGTCGATGGCCTCTCGGCACATGATCTCGACGGCGTCCTGGTCGGCGAGGTAGTCGCCGCCCTTGACGGTGTCGAAGGTGTGCCACTCCCAGTTGTCCTCTTCGACGTTGGCCAGTGCGGCACACATGCCGCCCTGCGCCGCGCCGGTGTGGGAGCGGGTGGGGTAGAGCTTGGTCAGCACCGCGGTGCGGGCGCGCGGTCCGGCCTCGACCGCGGCGCGCATGCCCGCGCCGCCGGCACCGACGATGACGACGTCGTAGCGATGTTCCTGAATCATTTGCCTAACCCCCGATGTTCGCGTCGAAGGTGACCAGGACGTAGGTGCCCAGCACCAATGTGAATCCGGTCGCCAGCAACAAGAGCGAGTTCAGCCAGAACTTGGTGGTGTTCTTGCGGGCGTAATCACCGATGATGGTGCGCATGCCGTTGGCGCCGTGCAGGTTCGCCAACCACAGCAGAGCCATGTCCCAGATCTGCCAGAACGGCGATGCCCACCGCTGCGCGACGTAATTGAAGTCGATCCGGTACACGCCGTCCTGCCACATCAGCATGACGAACAGGTGGCCGAGCGCCAGAAACACCAGTGCCACACCGGAGAACCGCATGAACAGCCAGGCGTACTTCTCGAAGTACGGAATGCCGCGCGGCTTGCGGGGGGCGCGAGGGTGATCGAGCGCGGCCGGGCGGTCGTGCTCACGTTCCATGACGGGGGCCGGGCGGCCCAGCCGGGATTCGCCGGCTCCTGGCGCGCTCACAGGAACCGCTCCACCATGTGCATGCCGATAACTCCCAGTGATGCGATGAGGACGACGAGGAAGACGCCGGCGACGACGGCCAGCATGTGCCGCTGGTAGCGCGGGCCCTGCTGCCAGAAGTCGATGAGGATGACGCGGATGCCGTTGAGCGCATGGAAGAGCACCGCGCCGACCAGGCCCATCTCCATAAGCCCGACGATCGGCGTCTTGTATGTCTCGATGACCGCGTTGTAAGCCTCTGGGCTCACCCGCACAAGTGCGGTATCAAGGACGTGGACGAACAAGAAAAAGAAAATGGTGGCACCGGTAATACGGTGCAGCACCCAGGACCACATTCCCGGATCACCGCGATAAAGGGTGCGCCGGCGTAGTTTCCTGGGTTGCGGAGCCGGTACCTCCGTTTGCGTACTCACTTGTCCCTCCAACGCCATCGGTGGACGTCTGGGACCGGTCTGTCGACTAGCCCCAAACCTCGGGGCGACTCTAAACCCATTTGTAGTACCGAACGAACTACGGTGGAGCGGTTCGGCCCGCTCAGCAGGGCAAAGTTAGGCTTACCTATCCTACTGCGCGGGTCGAAAATTGGTATTTTCGGAATGCATTCAGAACCGAGGTGGCGGTGCCGGTATGACCATCCAAATTGACTGGAATACCTTGCGACGCAAGGCTATTGAGGTATCTACGAGCGCCTATGCGCCATACTCGGGATTTCCGGTCGGTGCCGCGGCACTCGTCGACAATTCCCGGATCGTGACCGGATGCAATGTGGAGAATGTCTCATATGGCCTAGGTCTCTGTGCCGAGTGCGCTGTGGTCTGCGCCCTGCATTCCGGAGGTGGTGGCCGCCTCCTCGCGCTCACGTGTGTGGGCCCCGACGGCGGTCTGCTGATGCCATGCGGACGCTGCAGGCAGGTGTTACTCGAACACGGCGGGCCGGAGTTGCTCATCGACCATCCGCAGGGGCCGCGCCCGCTGCGCGAGCTGCTGCCCGATGCCTTCGGTCCGGACGACCTGGCGCGACGGTAAGGCCAAGCGGTTCAACGGCTCCGACGCTGGGTTACTGGCGAGTAGGGTCGCGGCGAAGCTACCCGCCGCCGGCCTGCCACACCTACCGCCGCGGCCGCACGTGCGCCGTTCGGTGACGCGCCGGAGTGGATGCGGCATGCTGGCTGGCGATGACGTCCATCGAGTCCTACCGACGCGGCGGAAGGCCTGCCGGAGGTGACGTGTCGCCGGATCGCACGGGCGACGATTTCGATGGGCCGTGCGGGCAGTGCTGATGGGCCTTACCGCCGAGTTGAGAAAGTAGGATCCTGCCATCGAGATCTCAAAGGCAACAACGCAGTTCGACGCGCCGTCCGTGATCCGAACCAAACGGGACGGCGGTGCGCTGTCAGATGCGGCGATCGACTGGGTGATCGACGCGTACACCCATGGTCGGGTCGCCGAGGAACAGATGTCGGCGCTCCTGATGGCGATCTTCCTGCGGGGCATGACGCCGGCCGAGATCGTCCGGTGGACCGCGGCCATGATCGGGTCGGGGGAGCGCTTCGACTTCACCGACCTTCGGCGGGATGGCCGGCCACTCGCCTTGGTGGACAAGCATTCCACCGGAGGCGTGGGCGACAAGATCACCATTCCGCTGCTGCCGGTGATCATGGCGTGCGGCGGCGCCGTCCCGCAGGCGTCCGGGCGCGGGCTCGGCCATACCGGCGGAACCCTGGACAAGCTCGAGTCGATTGCCGGGTTCACCGCCGAGTTGTCGAAAGCCCAGATAGGTCAACAACTTCGCGACATCGGCGCGGCGATTTTCGCGGCCGGCGAACTCGCGCCTGCCGACCGGAAGATCTATGCACTGCGCGATATCACGTCGACCGTCGACTCGCTGCCGCTCATCGCAAGCTCGATCATGAGCAAGAAGCTCGCCGAAGGTGCGCGCGCCCTTGTCCTCGACGTCAAGGTGGGCCGGGGAGCCTTCCTCAAGACCGAGCCCGAGTCACGCGAGTTGGCCCGCACGATGGTCGAGCTCGGAAATGCGAACGGCGTGCCGACGCGAGCTCTGCTGACCGATATGAACCGGCCGCTCGGGCGCGCGGTCGGCAATGCGGTGGAGGTGGCCGAGTCGCTGGAGGTGTTGTCGGGTGGGGGGCCGGACGACGTCGTCGCCCTCACGCTGGCGCTGGCCACCGAGATGCTGAACGCCGCCGGTATCGACGGGGTGGACCCCGCCGACACATTGCGTGACGGATCGGCGATGGACCGGTTCCGCGCGCTCGTCGCCGCCCAGGGTGGTGACCTGAGCCAACCTCTTCCCGTCGGGTCGGCTTCCGAGACCGTCACCGCGCCGCGCGCCGGTGTCATGGGCGACGTCGACGCCATGGGTGTGGCGATGGCTGCGTGGCGGCTCGGTGCGGGCCGGGCTCAACCGGGTGAGCCCGTGCAGTTCGGTGCCGGAGTCCGCATTCATCGCCGCCAGGGCGAGCCGGTGTCCGCGGGCGAGGCACTGTTCACCCTCTACACCGACACCCCCGACCGCCTCCCCGCGGCGCTCGCCGAACTCGACGGCGCGTGGGCCGTCGGTGAGTCCCGGCCCGTGGACCTGCCGCTAGTTATCGACCGGATCGACTAGGGCGTTGCGAGTGGTGCGGGCGCCGGTGGTGCGGGTGCGGGCGCCGGCGGAGCCTGTGGTGCAGGTAGTTGGTCCCACTGCGCGGGCGGAGCCGCGGGTGGGGCCGGTTCCAGACCGAGGCGCCCCGCTGCGAAATCGACTCCTTGTCGGATCAGGCCGTCGTAGCCGTACGAGGTGTGCGCGGCGAAGTTCAGCCCGTCCGAGCAGACGAAGTCATCGGGCGCGCACACCTTGAGGGTCTTGGCCTCGTACTCGGGTCCGATGATCACCGGCGGTTCGCCGAGGAAGTTCATCGCCCGAAGATTCGGCGTCCCGTAGAGCACGACGGCGGCGACGTGCTCGGCGATGTCCGGCTGCAGCGGTTTCGGTACGGTCGCGGGATCGACCCCGTCGGGTACGGCAGCCGACGTGACGAAGCCCATCACGGCCGCGCCCTGCGAATACCCGCCTAGCACCATCTTCGTGTCGGGGCAGGTGGCTGCCATGGACGTGACGTGGGCGCCCGCGTCCCGGATGCCGTCGACACCGGTGGTCCATTGGTCGGTGGCAGGGTAGTTGACCGGGTAGACCCCGAACGTCTTGTCGCCGACGCGCTGGCGCAGGGAGTCGACAAATGCCTGGCCCGTCGGCCCGACTCCCGGTGGCTCGCCGGTGCCGCGGGCGAATACCACCTCCACATCGGGACATGGCTCCGCCGACGCCGTCGGCGTGCCGATGGCGAACAACATCGGCATCATGGTCATTGCGGCCGCAGTCAGAACATCTACACGCACGTTTCGTATCCTTTGCTGTTTCGAAATACCTTGTCGTGCAGTGGCAGGCTCGTCGTCACTGACTCCCTGCCACACCGTGTGTGGTTGCTCGCCAGTCGGGCAGTTTCTGCACCGACGCCAAAGCCGCTGTGAGAGATTCGCTTACCGGGAGAACGCCGTCGCGATCACAGCCACTCAACAGTCGCGATACCGCGTGGCCTGCGACCAGAGACCACCGCACATCGAAATGTGCGCATCGGGCGTTGACTACGTGCAGGGCGTCGATGCTTGCGGCGTCAACGAATTCGACTGCGCTCAAGTCCAACACGAGCCATTCGCAACACATCGAGTGCTGAACGTGATCGAGGAGTCGGTTCGCGTTTGCGGCGTCGAGATTGCCCGCAACGCTGAGCAGTCTTCCGGTACGGCCCTGGTGTGTGGTGAATCGGGCGGCAGCCGGTTGGGCCGATCCGAGGACCGGTGATCCTGATTTGGTGATCATGACATCGACGACCCCTGAGTCGATGATTGTTGCCGCTGGGGCGACGCGAAGGTGCCTCAGCATGCCAGTGATTTATCGCGGCAGGCTCGGGCTCAACCTTGTCGCAAAAACTACTCCCACCCGCCAATGTCGGCAACTGTTATCGGCGATGAACCCGTTGAACGGCGGCATAACTGTTGGAAGATCAACCGCCCGGGACGGGTGATGTCGCGGATGATGGTGACATGAGCACGCCGCTGACCCTCGACAAGATCCGCCACGCCCCCAAGGCCCTCCTGCATGACCATCTCGACGGTGGGTTGCGGCCGGCCACCGTGCTCGATCTGGCCGGGAAGTTCGGCTATGACGATCTGCCCGCGACCGATGTCGACGAGCTGGCGACGTTCTTCCGGACGGCCGCGCACAGCGGGTCGCTCGTGCGTTACCTGGAGCCGTTTGCCCACACCGTCGGCGTCATGCAGACACCAGAGGCGTTGCACCGGGTCGCCTACGAATGTGTCGAGGATCTGGCCGGCGACAACGTGGTGTACGCCGAGATCCGGTTCGCCCCCGAACTGCACATCGACCGGGGCCTGTCACTCGACGACGTTGTCGACTCGGTGCTGGCAGGCTTTGCCGACGGGGAGAAGGCGGCCGCTGCCGAAGGACGGTCGATCAAGGTGCGCTGCCTGGTGACGGCGATGCGGCATGCCGCACGGTCACGCGAGATCGCCGAGTTGGCAATCCGGTTCCGCGACAAAGGGGTAGTGGGTTTCGACATCGCCGGAGCCGAGGCCGGCTACCCTCCGACCCGGCATCTCGATGCGTTCGAGTACATGCGAGGCAACAACGCGCGCTTCACCATTCACGCCGGTGAGGCGTTCGGGCTGCCGTCCATCCATGAGGCGATCGCGTTCTGCGGCGCTGACCGGTTGGGGCACGGGGTGCGCATCGTCGACGACATCACCGAGCTCGACGACGGCACGCAGCAGCTCGGGCGGCTGGCATCCATCCTGCGCGACAAGCGCATTCCGCTGGAGATGTGCCCCAGCAGCAACGTGCAGACCGGTGCGGCCCCGAGCATCGCCGAGCACCCGTTCGACCGGCTGGCCCGACTGCGGTTCCGCGTCACGGTGAACACCGACAACCGGTTGATGAGCGACACCACCATGAGTCAGGAGATGGCGAGCCTGGTCGAGGTGTTCGGGTACGGCTGGAGCGACCTGGAGCGGTTCACCATCAATGCGATGAAATCGGCCTTCATACCGTTCGACGAACGCCTGGCCATCATCGATGAGGTCATCAAGCCGCGGTACGCGGTGCTGGTCGGCTGAGGTGGAGGCTTCGGCTCACTCCGCGCGATAGACGGTCTGGCCGCCGACGATGGTCTCGACAGGCCGGACCGCGCCGATGTCGTCCGTGGTGAGAATGTTCTGGTCGAGGATCACGAGGTCGGCCAGCATGCCTTCGGCGATGCGGCCTGTCCGGTCCTGGCCATTGGCATAGGCAGAACCCGCGGTGTACGCGTGTATCGCCGATGGCAGCGTGATGCCTTCCTCGGGGAGAAGCGGCGTGTCGAAGACGTCGTCGCCGATCGCGTGGGGGTCGGCGGGCGTGCCGGTGCGATGTACGGCCGTGTGGATCGCCCACAACGGATTCGGATCGGTGACCGGCCAGTCGCTGCCCATGGCCAGGATGGCCCCGTGGCGTTGGATCGACGCGAACGGAAAATGCCACGGTTCGCGTTCCGGCCCGAGCAGCGGGAGTTTGCGTTCGACGATCTCCTTGTCCCGGCGTGCCCACAGGGCCTGAATGTTGGCGATCACTCCGAGTCGCCCGAAACGCGGAATGTCATCTGGATCGACCACGTCCAGGTGCGCGATCTGGTGACGGCCGCCGTGCTCCGGGAACTGAGACATCGCGTGTTCGAGCGCATCGAGACACTCGCGCACCGCGCGGTCGCCGATCGCGTGCATGTGGATGCCGAAGTTCTCGGCCGCCAGCATGGCAGTGACCTTGCGCAGGTTCTCAGGGTCGATGAATGACTGCCCACTCGAAATGTCCTCACCGAACACGGCGCGATAGGGCGCGAGCATCGCGGCTGTGCAGTTCTCGCATATCCCGTCCTGCATGACCTTGACCATGCGGGCCGTGAAACGCGAATGGCCGGTGCGGTCGCGGCGGACACACAGGTCGCCCAGCTGCTCGGCCCCGCGCTCCGCATCCCACCACAACGCACCGACCACCCGAGCAGTCAGCTCGCCGGCCTCGTCGGCGTCGACATAGGTGGTGAAGTTGTCCTTCAGCCCGAAGAACTCTGCACCGACCGCGGCGTCCTGCCATCCGGTGACACCGACGGAATGCATGCGCCGTTGCGCCTCGAGCAATGCACGGCGCATGAACTCCGCCGTGACCTCCGGAATCAGGGCATTGACCGCATCGCCGCCGCGGTCCAAGAGCACCCCGGTGGGTTCACCGTCATGGTCGCGGACGATCCTGCCGCCGGCCGGATCGACAGTTCCGGCGTCGATGCCCGCCAATTCCAGAGAGCGGGTGTTGACCCAGGCGCCGTGGTAGTCGTGGCTGGTCAAGATCACGGGGCGGTCCGAGACGACGGAATCGAGATCGTGGCGCGTGGGGAACCCGTTCGCAAACGCGTCGCCGTACCAGCCGGCACCGGCGATGACCGTCTCATCGGGATGGCCGGCCGCGTAATCGGCGATAGCGGTGAGATAGGTCTCGCGGCGGTGGGCCAGACCAGACAGGTCGCAGCGAAGCGCCGCCATCCCCGCGGCGACCGGATGTGCATGCGCGTCGACGAACCCGGGCAGCAGGCTCACTCCGCCGAGGTCGATGACCTCCGTGTGCCTTCCGATCATGCTGCGGTCTACGCCGCGGCTCACGCCAACGATGACATCGCCCGCGACGGCGACGGTGTCGGCAGACGAGGAGCTCGTGGCTTCGAACACTGCCGCGTTGGTGAAAATGCGGTCGGCGAACCCGCTTGCGTGCGGAGCGTGTTCCATCATGCGAAATCCCTCAGGCTCGGTCGACGCTCACGGGCTGCCGGTCGGCGAGCACGAGTGCACTGGCACGTTCGGCGACCGCCATGATGGTTCCGACCGGGTTGACCGAGGGAATGGTGGGGAAGACCGAGGCATCGACCAGTCGCAGCCCGTCAACCCCGCGGACGCGCAATTGTGAGTCGCACACCGCCATCGGATCGCCGTCGGCGCCCATTCGACACGTGCCGGAGACGTGGTACACGGTCTGATGTGTGGCCCGCAGCGCCTCGGAGAGGTCTTCGTCGGATTGGGCATCCGGGCCGGGGAAGACCTCGCGGATCAGCCAGCCGGCCATCGGCTCGGTCGCGGCGATGCGACGGGCCAGCCGGATGCCGGCGATCAGGACAGCCTCGTCGTGGCCGTCTGGGTCGGTGAAGTAGCGGTAGTCGATCGACGGCCGGTCGGCGGGTTCCGCCGAGGTGATCCACACCCGCCCGCGGCTGCTCGGCTTCGCCACGTTCGGTGCGATCGACACGATGCGCTCCGGCATCGCGACCCCGTACGCCACGGCGTGGTCGGCCACGGCTTCGACCGGGAAGTGCATCAGCACGTCGGGCCGGGCCGGGCCGTCGTCCGACAAGCGCACGGCGGCACCGGCATCCCAGCCGGTTGCGCAGGTGTCGGGGACGTCGGCACCGGCCTCCCACACGATGAGGCCCTCGGCGTGGTCCATCAGGTTTTCACCGACGCCAGGGGATGGCACGACGGTTCGAACTCCCGCGGCCTCGAGTACGTCGCTGGGGCCGATCCCCGAGAGCTGCAGCAACTTTGGGGTGTCGATGGCGCCGCAGCACACGATGACCTCGCGCTCGGCCCGGTATTCGTGGCGGTTGCCGTCGGCGTCGCGGGTGATCACGCCGACGACCGTGCCGTCCTCGATCAGGAGCCGTTCGGCCTGCCTGCCGTGTTCGACGACGAGGTTGTCGCGGTCGGCGATGGCGTCGTGCAGATAGTGCACCGACGTGGAGGACCGCAGGTGGTTGTCCGGGGTATAGCCGATCTCGAAGAAGCCCGCGCCGATTCCGGTCGCGGCGAACTCGGGATCGGAGTTCCAGGCCCGGCGGGCGGGTAGGTTCAACGCGCGCTGGGCGGAGTCGACGACGTCGCTGACATACGCGTTGCGGTCCTTGTCGGCGACGGGCTGCACCGGGACCAGAAGCCGGTCGAACGCGCCATGCAGTGTCGCGGCATCCCATCCGGTGACGCCCAGGGCTGCCCATTCGTCCAGATCAGCCTTGAGTGGCCGCCAGGTGATCATCGTGTTGGCCGTTGAGCAGCCGCCGAGTATGCGCATCCTGGCTTGCCGGATACCGGAGTTGCCGCGGTCCTGCGGCACGCTGCGGTAGTCGAGGTCGTATTCGCTCTCGAGCATCTGGGCCCAGCGGCGGATGTCACGGGCGCGGGGCTCGTCCCGGTCGGAGGGACCGGCTTCCAGCACCGTGACCGTGATACCGGGGTCTTCCGAGAGCCGGGCTGCGACAATGCATCCGGCAGTCCCGCCGCCGACGACCAGATATTCGCTCATGCTCGCACCACCGCGGGCTGGGCCACCGGAGCCGACACCTTCGACCGCATGAGCGCGTAATACAACGGGCAGATGATCGCGAGTCCGACGATCCACGAGATGTCCACCCCGCCGAGAGTCGCTGCTGCGAAACCGGTGAACAGCGTGGTGGACAGGAACGGAATCTGTACCGCGATGCCGATGAAGTAGCAGGCGATGGCGACCCAGTTGAACGTACCGTAGCGGCCTCCGTCCCGTTCGAACAACGAGTCGATGTCGTATTCGCCGTGACGCAGGAGGTAGTAGTCAACGAGATTGACTGCGGTCCAAGGGATTAGCACGCACAGGAGCAGGGCGAGGAAGCTCGCATAGTTGGCCAGGAAGTCGTCGGCACTCACCAATGCCGGGATGAGCGCGATGACGAACAGGATCACCGCCGTGACCGCGCGACTCATCGCTGCGGGCTGCCAGTTTGGAAACAGGTTCTGGCACACGGTGATCGTCGACAGCGAACCACAGTAGAGATTCATGGCGTTGGTGGCGGCGATACCGGTCGCGAAGATCGCGAACACCCCTGTACTGACCCCGTGCGTCAGCGTGGAGAGCCCGACGAGTGTGTCATCGGTCGGCAACGCGGCGCCAACCAACACGCCGAGCAGCATCGGCAGGACGGAGCCCAGCACACAGCCGGCGTAGGTGCCCCAGAATGCGGCCCGCTGGCCGGTGTCCTTGGGCATGTACCGCGTGTAGTCGGAAACGTAAGGTGCATAGGCGATCTGCCACAGGGCGGCGACCGACAGGGTCGCCATGAATCCGGCCCAGCTGAATCCGGTGGTGTGCCACGTGCCGGTGGGTACTCCGTTGACCCCGATCATCCAGACGAATGCGACGACCAATGCTCCGCCCGCGACTACCGACAGGAAGGCGGTCACGCGGTGGATGAGCCGGTACCCGACGATGGTGGCGACCACGCTGATCAACCCGATGATGGTGATGGACCAGTTGGTCGGCAACCCCGTCACCTTCGACAGGGCCTGGCCGCCGAGAACCGCATTTGACGCGAAGAAGCCAAGGTACATTAACACCACGAGGATGACCACGAGAAGGCTTTCGTACGAACCGAACTGGGCTCGCGTCTGGAGCATCTGGGGTACGCCCAGCTGTGGTCCTTGTGCGGCGTGCAGCGCCATGACCACACCGCCGATGACGTTGCCGAGCACGATCGCCGAGGCACCTGCCCACAGCGGCAGACCGAATACCGTGGTGGCAAGCGCACCGGTGATGATGGTGAGCAGCATGATGTTTGAGCCGAACCAGACGGTGAATAGATCACGGGCGCGGCCGTGCCGCTCGTCGACCGGGACATGGTCGATGGTTCGGCGTTCCAGGGGTGGCGGTGCCGATGTTTGCTCGTTCATGTGGTGACCGGCTTTCTCGTGCGGGCAGTGCGGCATCATGCCGGTGATCGCGACTCCGGCCAAATCAGTATTCGCACAGATTCCATAAACACAAAATGCGCATTTCCGACCTTATTCATCACTTTTCAAGATGACGAGAATGTTACGCAGGCATTGTCGTCACGTTTCGAATTCGACTGGCGAATAACGTTTTACAGTGCTATCCACGTCGTTTTGAGGCCGGTGTATTTGTCGAGTGCGTGCACAGACAGGTCTCGGCCGAACCCGGACTGCTTGAAACCGCCGAAAGGTGTCTGCGGGCTCAGCGCGTCGACGGTGTTCACCGACACGGTGCCGGCCCGCAGCGCGGCGGACACCCGGTGGGCGCGTGAGAGATCACGGGTCCACACCGACGCGGCCAGACCGTAGACGGTGTCGTTGGCCATCGTGATCGCCTCGGTCTCGTCGGCGAACGTCTGCACGGCCAGCACCGGTCCGAAGACTTCTTCGGTGATCAGTTCGGCGGTCGCCGGCAGGTTCGCGACAATCGTTGGTGAGACGAAACAGCCACGGCCACCTACGGTCTCACGAGTACCACCGGTGAGAACCTCGCCGTCGGCGCGGGCGCGGTCGATGAATCCGATGACGCGCTGGGTGTGCTGCTCGTCGACGAGCGCCCCCAGGGTGGAAGCGGGATCCAGCGGGTTGCCGGGGCGCATATCCGCGGTGCGTTTCACCAATTCGGTCAGAAACCCCTGCGCAATCGACTCCTGCAGCAGCAGACGGGAATTCGACGAGCATACCGCGCCCTGGTTGTAGAACGCTCCGAAGATCGCCTTGTCCACCGCGGCGTCCAGATCGGCGTCGGCGAATACCAGGTTGGGACTCTTCCCGCCGCATTCCAGCCACACCTGTTTGGCATTGGAGTCCGCCGCGTAGCGCAGGAACCGCTTGCCGGTCTCGGTCGACCCGGTGAACGCGATGACGTCGACATCCGGGTGGCGGCCCAGGGCCGCCCCGGCGGTCGGACCGAGCCCCGGCACGACGTTGAACACACCCTCTGGCAGGCCGGCTTCCACTGCCAGTTCGGCGAGCCTGATGGACGAAAGTGGGGCCTGCTCTGCCGGTTTCAGTACGACGGAGTTCCCGGCCGCCAGGGCGGGTGCCACTTTCCAGACCGCGAGGTCGAGCGGGAAGTTCCACGGCGTGACGGCTCCGACGACGCCGAGCGGTTCGCGGGTCACCAGTGCCAGATTTCCGGGTTCGGTGGGCGCGATCTCACCCGACTGCTTGTCGAGAGCTTCACCGTAGAATGCGAAAAGCTCGGCGGCCGAGGGCACATCGACGGTGTGCGCCTCGACGACCAACTTGCCCATGTCGATCGAGTCCAGCAGCGCGAGCTCCTCGCCGTGCGCCACGATCAGTTCGGACAACTGCCGCAGTACGCGTTTGCGGTGTGATGCCGAGGTACGCGACCAGGCGCCCGATTCGAAGGCCGCGCGCGCCGAGGCCACGGCCGCGTCGACGTCCGCGACGTCGCCCGAGGCGACAGGGGCGATCAGTTCACCGGTGGCGGGGTTCACCGAGTCGAACGTCGCGCCGGACAGCGCAGCCCGGTACTTTCCGTCGATGAAAACCTCGGTACGCGGGGTAATTTCACCGGCACGCCGGGTCCAGTCGTCGAGCGTGGTCATATGCCTGCCTCTCAGGGGACGTAGATCGCGAACTGCTTGATCAGTGGCTCGGTGACGCGGTATTCGCCGCGCCAGCCCTTGGTCAGGGTGAACGAGTCGCCGGGACCGAACGTGTGGGCGACGCCGTCGTCACCGGTCAGCGTGATCGAACCTTCGAGCACGCGGGTGTATTCGTCGCCCGGGTAGCTCTCGATGAACTCGGCATAGGGCTCGGCGCGCCATGATCCGACCGTGAACTTTGCGTCGGAGCTGGCGAGGTGCACGGCCTCGTGCTCAGCCGGGTTTCCCTCGCGCAGGGTATTGGCGGTGACATAGTTGCTCGGTGTCATGGCCGCGATGGCCGCGGGGCCGGCGGGGATCAGCGCAGGCATGGATTCTCCTCAGACGGTGGCCGGCTGGGCCGGCGTGATGGGTAAAAAGGCACGGGTGCCCCGATTTTCAGGTGCGAGCTCTGCAGTCTCGCGGAGATACGGCACGGGGCCCAAGGACTGCGGTTCGTCGAGCTCCTCGGCGTAGCGGTGGCCCGACCACACGGCCGCCGCGATGGTCGCCGGGGCCCACACGTCGCCGATGGCCCGCACGCTCAGCAGGCCGGCGTCCGCCCATTCGCTCTCGCGGCTCAACAGCTCCTGATAGAGGCCGTCATAGGGCAGGCGCGCGGTCACGATGACCACCGAGTCGGCGCTCACCGCGCCCTGGTCGCCCGTGTACACACACGCGGTCTGCACGCCGTCGGCCGTGACGGCCGTGACGGCGGTGTTGGTGCGCACATCGATGCCGGCCCGGATCACGCGCTTACGGATGCGCGCGACTTCGAGGGTGTTGGTGGTCCATTGGGACACGTGCGCGGCGGGGGTGATCAGGGTGACGTCGAGGCCCTCCTTGGCGAGCAGCTCGGCGATCACGCCGCCCATGTAGTAGTGGTCGTCGTCGAACACCACAACTCGCTGCCCGCGCGGGCGCGTACCGGCCATGATGGCGTCGGGGTTCAGAATGTCTGCGCCTTCGGTGATTTCGAGAGGCTTGGTGTGCCAGCGGCCGACGCCGTCGGTGCGCCAGCGCGCACCGGTGGCGACGACGACGTGGTTGAAGTCGTTGTCGATGATGTCGTCGGCGGTCATCTCGCTCTGCATGAAGACCTCGACGTTGTCGAGTTTGGCCAGTTGCTGCTCGCGGTAGTCCACGACGCGGATCCACGCAGACAGGCTCGGCAACTTCGATTCGCGCGCGACGCGGCCGCCCAGGGTGCGGGTGGCCTCGGCGAGGCTCACGGTGTAGCCGCGGTTGCCGAGCGAGCGGGCGGCTTCCAGCCCGGCCGGGCCTGCACCCACTACGAGTACCGACGAGTCGCTCGCCCTCGCGCGGATCTTCTCGGGGTGCCAGCCGCGGCGGAATTCCTCCCCCATGGTGGGGTTCTGCGTGCAGCGGATGGGAGACATGGTGAAGTCGCCGGACACGCAGATGTTGC
This sequence comes from Mycobacterium venezuelense, assembly GCF_054919535.1. NCBI lineage: Bacteria > Bacillati > Actinomycetota > Actinomycetes > Mycobacteriales > Mycobacteriaceae > Mycobacterium > Mycobacterium venezuelense. Next base: position 258,390 of record NZ_JBONDW010000002.1, on the reverse strand, counting down.
AGCCGATGCATTCTCGGATGTCCTCGAGGTTGCCGCTCTCGATCTTGCTGGGCAGGAACGGATCGGCGATAGATGGACGGGCCGCGCCGATGAGATCGAGCACACCGGTCTTGACCTGGTGAACCATCATGTCCGGTGAGGTGAAACGACCTACGCCCACAACGGGTTTGGTGGTCAGTGCCTTGAGCCCGCGCACGTAGGGCTCCTGTTCGGCCTCGGGGCCGAAGCGTGACGTGACCGAATCGTCCTCCCAGCTGCCCAGCACGAAGTCCCACAGATCCGGGTGTTCGCCGAGCATGCCGATCACGTCTTCGATCTCGGCCCGCGTGATGCCCTCGTCGCCGAGTAACTCGTCGACCGAGATACGGCAGGCCACCGCGGCCCTGCCGTCGCACATCTCACGGGTGTCCTCGAGGATCTCGCGCAGCAGGCGCGCCCGGTTCTCTATGTTGCCGCCGTACTCGTCGGTGCGGTTGTTGTAGCGCCGGGACAGGAAGTGGTGCAGGCCGCCGATGGCGTGGCCGGCATAGACGTAGATGATGTCGTATTCGGCCTGTAGAGACCGGCGCACTGCCTCGCGGTGCCAGAACCGCATGTCGGCGATGTCGGACTTCGTCATCTCGCGGGCTTGCACGGGGTCGTAGTTCCACGACACGACCGGCAGGTTCTGCGGTCCCAGTGGGGCTTCGCGGCTGATGAGGTTCGGTGAGTTCAATCCGTTGTGGGCCAGTTCGATGCCGGCCAGCGCGCCGCCCTCGTGGATTTTCTCGGCGATGCGAGCCACGGCGGGCAGATCCTGGTCGTCCCACAACCGCAGTTCGATGAACGGGCCGATGTCGGAGGTGGGATGGATCTCGACTTGTTCGGTGCACACGACGGCCCAGCCACCCTCGGCTTTGATTCGGCGCATGTACGCCTCGCCCGACGGGTCGCGGTATCCCATGCCGTTGCAGTGCGGAACCTGGTAGAAGCGGTTTCGCGCGGTGACCGGGCCGATCTGTACGGGTTCGAAGAGGATGTCGTACCGGGGGTCTCGCATCGAGTCACTCCTAAAGTTCGTGACGTGGCTCACGCCTGGGCTACAGCTATCGTGGTGCGCCCCAAAACCCCGGTCAACTAGTGGTTTCAGCGGTTTTGCATCTGTTTTGGTGATGCATTTCGCCGCGCGGCCCTTCCCGGTGTCCCTGCTCAGGCGCTGTGGCGAGCGTGCAACATTTTGCGGCGTTTGCGCCTTCGCGGCACAGAACCCTGCACGTTCGTCACAGTGCGCCGGAAGGTACATGTCCTTCCTGTTCCGCTGTCTGCTCAGCGCGGAGGGGTCGACCTGCGCATCGGAAATTCTGATGCGAATTGACAGAAAACGATGTTTTACAGCTGCGGGGGTGTGGGCTCACTGTGGGGGCCATCACATTCCCGCTCCAGAACAGAGGGTCCACCGTGGAATCACATGTGGAAACACAGACTGCGCAGGCTGATCGCGAGGTCAAACACCTCAAGAAGACCTTGGGCCGCCTCGACATCGTGTTCCTGATCGTCGCGGCAGTCGTCTCGATCGAAGCGCTCGGGCAGGTATCCGGCTTCGGCGCCGAAACCTTCACCTGGGCGTTGGTGCTCGCGGTGTTCTTCCTGGTGCCGTACGGGCTGATCTTCGCCGAGACGGGCGCGGCCTTCACCGGTGAGGGCGGCGTATATGTCTGGTGCCGCAAGGCTTTCGGCAGACCCGTCGCAGCGATCGCCTCGCTGCTCACGTGGGTCACGCAACCGGTGTGGGTGGGCGGATCGATGGCCTTCATCGCCTCGGAGGCGTGGAGCACGTACGTCATGCACTTCGAGCACGGCTCGTTCGCCGACTACGGATTCAAGCTCGTGTTCATCTGGCTCACCGTGCTGGCTGCGATCATCAGTCTCCGGCACGGCAAGTGGATCCCGAACATCGGAGCGATCCTGAAGATCCTGTTCCTGGTCATTTTCCTCGTGACCACGGTGATCTACGCCGTCCGCAATGGGGTCGCGGGACTGTCCGCCGGCGATTTCGTCCCCACGGTGGGTGGTCTGCTCGGGGTGACCCCGCTGTTGCTGTTCTCCTACCTCGGATTCGAGTCCGGCAACAGCGCCGCGGGTGAGATGAAGAACCCGGCCCGCGACGTGCCGTTCGCGATCGCGCGTTCGGCGGGTATCGCGGCGGCGGCCTACCTCCTGCCCATTTTCGCGATCCTCATCGTGCTCCCGGCGGACCAGATCACCGGCATCGGCGGCCTCATGGAGGCCGTGTCGACGGTGTTCAGTGTGTACGGCTCGGCTGCGCCGGCCATGCTGACCATCACCGGAATCGTCTTCGCGGTCGTGCTCATGACCCAAGGATCGGCCTGGATGATCATCAGTGACCGCATGCAGGCCATGGCCGCGGCAGACGGCGCGTTCTTCGGCGGGTTCTTCGGCCGGTTCCATCCGCAGCTGGGCACCCCGGTGCGCGTCAACCTGCTGTCGGGTGTGGTGGCGACGGTGTTCTGCCTGGTCGCCATGCAGGTCACCGGATCGTCCGCGGCGATTTTCGGTGTGGTACTCAGCATTTCGATCTCCACGTTCCTGCTGAGCTACGTCATCACGATCCCGGCGGCGGTTCGCTTGCGCACGCGCTTCCCTGAGGTGCCACGGCCGTTCCGGGTGCCGACCGGCGACGCGGGCTTCCGTGCCCTCGGCGCGGTGTGCTTCGCGTGGGTGGCACTGGGGTCCTGGGTGGCGGTGTTCCCCGGCACGCTGGATCGGCTGTTCGGGCTCGACTACGACTTCGTCGAGACCTGGGGTGTCAGCCAGCTGACGTTCGAGGTGTTCACGCTGGGCACCTTGGCCGTGCTGGGCATTCTCGGCGCGGTGGGATATCTCCGGGCGCGGCCGGTGCGGGCCGAGCGACCTGCCGGCGCGCCGCTGGACGGGTCAGTCGCTGGTAAGGAAGCCGCGCAGCTGTAATGCTGATAGGCCGCGACCCAGAAGGGGAGTGAGTAAGGGGTACCACCATGCGCAGACGTCCCGACGTCACGCTGACTCAGCTGCGGTACTTCGTGAAAGCTGCCACCTACCTGTCCATGACCAAGGCCGCCGACGAGTTGCACATCGCACAGTCGGCGGTCTCGGCCGCCATCAGTCAGCTCGAGCAGCAGATCGGTACGCAGCTGTTCATCCGCCACCGGGCACGCGGTTTGGCGCTGACCGCGGCAGGCGAGGAAATGCTCCGCGACACTCGCGCACTGCTGGCACACCTCGACGAGGTACTCGACAGCGCCAGTGGCAGCGTCGATCAGGTGCACGGAACCGTGCGGCTGGCCTGTTTCATCACATTGACACCATTTGTGTTGCCACGGCTGTTGTCCGACCTCGGGGACCGCCACCCAGATCTCGAGGTCGACGTCATCGAAACCTCCGCCGACGCGATCCGCACCGTGCTCCGCAACGGAACCGCTGAACTGGCACTCACTTACGACCTGGGGCTCGGAAGTGGCGTCGACGCCGAACCTCTGGGCGTCGCCGCACCGTACGTGGCACTACCGCCCGAACATCGGTTGGCGAGCCGGAAATCCATTCGGCTGACGGAACTGGCCGACGAACCGATGGTGCTGCTGGATTTGCCCGACAGCCGAGACTATTTCGAGTCGATGCTCGCGAAAGCCGGTGTGACGCCTCGCATTCGATATCGGTCGGCCAGTTACGAGGCGGTGCGTGGGCTGGTCGCGCGCGGCCATGGGTTCTCGATTCTCAACCAGATACCGGCGCATCGGGGTACCTACGACGGTGGTGAGGTGAGCGTCGTGCCCATTCGTGACGACCTTCCGGGCTTACCCATCGTGTTGGCCCGGTTGCAGTCGGTACGCAGCACCGCCCGCGCGCGAGCAGTCGCCGAGGCGGCCCGCGCGATCTTCGCCGACCGCCGCTGAAAAGCTCACCGTCGCATGGGATCGGTGGGTCGGCACAGATTCTCAGGGCTGAGAACCCGGTCGAGCACCGCGTCGTCGACGAGCGCGGAACGCCGCACCAACTCGGGAATCGACGCGCCGGTGGCGATGGCTTCGGCGACCAAAGCCGTCGCAGCCTCGTAGCCGAGCACCGGGTTGAGCGCGGTGGCGATACTCGCCGACTGCAGAACGGCTCGCCGCATATGGTCGGTGTTGGCGGTGATTCCCGCAATGCAGCGGTCACCGAGGACGTTCACCGCCGCCGTCAGGTGGTTGAGTGACGACAGCAGCGCGCGGGCGATGATCGGTTCGAAAGCGTTGAGCTGCAACTGTCCCGCCTCGGCGGCGATCGTGACGGTGAGATCGTTGCCGATCACCTCGAAGGCGACCTGATTGACGACTTCCGGAATCACCGGGTTCACCTTGCCTGGCATGATGCTCGAGCCGGCCTGCACGGGCGGCAGATTGATCTCGCCGAAGCCGGCGCGTGGCCCTGAGGACAGTAGTCGCAGGTCGTTGCAGATCTTCGACAGCTTCACCGCGCTGCGTTTGGCCACGCCGGACAACTGCACGAACGCACCCACGTCGGATGTGGCCTCCACGAGGTCGCCCGCTGTGGTGAGCGGTAGGCCCGTGAGGGCGCGGAGCCGTTCGCAGACCAGCGCGGCATATTGCGGATGTGTGTTGAGGCCCGTGCCGATTGCGGTGCCGCCCAGGTTTATCTCGGCGATGAGAGCCGACGCTTCGCGGAGCCGGTCGGCGTCTTCGATGATGGTCACCGCGAACGCGCCGAACTCCTGGCCGAGGGTCATCGGCACCGCATCCTGCAGCTGGGTTCGGCCGAGCTTGAGCATGTCGGCGAACTCGAGAGACTTGGTGCCGCAGTGATCGGCGAGATCTCGCAGCGCCTGCTCGAGCGTGCGGGTCGCCGTTCCCAGCGCAATCTTCACGGCGGTCGGGTAGACGTCGTTGGTGCTCTGCCCGAGGTTGACGTGTTCGAGGGGATGAACAATGTGGTAGTCGCCGCGCTGGTGACCCAAGAGCTCACACGCCCGGTTTGCGATCACCTCGTTGGCGTTCATGTTGGTCGACGTGCCCGCCCCACCCTGGATCTGGTCGACCACGAACTGGTCGTGCAGCGCCCCGCCGCGGATCTCGACGCAGGCCCGAGCGATCGCGTCGGCGGTTGTGTCGTCGAGTTGGCCGAGTTGCCGATTGGTCTCGGCGGCAGCCTGTTTGACCGCGGCCAGCGCGATCACCAGGTCAGGGTGCCGGGATATCGGCACACCGCTGATGGGAAAGTTCTCGAGTGCACGGGCCGTGTGGACGCCGTAGTAGACGCCGGCGGGTACCTCATGGTCACCGAGCAGATCATGCTCGGTGCGGGTCGGCTGCGCGGATGTCATTGCCTGCTCAGCAGTCGCTGCCGGATGTGGGTCTGGGATGCGCCGTCGGCCACTGTGCCTGCCAGCGCGAGCGCGCCATGTGCGATGGCGGTCTCGGCCGCGGAAGTGACAGTGGCCGAGGCGAATTCAGGTTGGTGGTTGACCGCGGGCAGCGAGTCGATACCGATGTAGGGATGGATCGCGGGCAGGATCTGGGAGACGTTGCCCATGTCGGTGGAGGCCCGTGCCATCATGGTGTCGGGTCCGGTCGCGAAGTGCCGGCCGACGGCCGTCGCGCGCCGTTCATAGCACGCGAGAAGCTCGTCATCGGTTCGGAACTCCGCATACGGCTTGGACTCCGCTGTCACGGTGAGCTGCGCCCCCGAGGCCAGCGCGCCCGCTTCGAAGCAGCGCATCACCTTCGGTTCGATCTCGGCCAGTTGAGCCAGCGTCTCGGCGCGCACGTACCAGCGGCCCTCGGTGCGTTCGGCGATCGCGTTCGGAGCCTCGCCACCACGCGTCATCATCCCGTGAACCCGCACCGACGATGGCAGTTGCTGGCGCAGCAGCCCGATCGCAACCTGGGCGATGGTGAACGCGTCGGCCGCGTTGACGCCGCGTTCCGGATAGGCGGCGGCATGTGCCGATTTGCCGTGGTACTCGATGTGGCTGTGCGACACGGCAAACGGCTTGGCCCGCGCGACGTCGACGGGCCCGGGATGCACCATTGCGGCCGCGTGCTGCCCGCTGAACCCGTCGCGTTCGAGCAGTTCGATCTTGCCTCCTCCGCCCTCTTCGGCGGGCGTCCCGATCACGCTCAGTGTCAGGCCGAGATCATCGACGACGGGCGCCAGAGCCAGCGCGGCGCCTACCGTGATGGCGGAGATCAGGTTGTGGCCGCAGGCATGCCCTAAGCCGGGCAGTGCGTCGTACTCGGCGCACAGCGCGACGTGCAGGTCACCGCTGCCGATGCGCGCGGCGAACGCGGTTTCGAGCTCGCAGTAACGTTCGGTGACATCGAACCCGCCGTCCGAAAGCGCTCCGGCCACCCGGCGCGCGGAACGTACCTCTTCCCACGCGATCTCGGGGTGGTCGTAGAGATCGCGGGACAGCCTGATGAGCTCCGGATGAGCCGTCGCGACCCCCGCTGCGATGGCGGCATCGCTACTGGTCACCTGGCACTCCGTATGACGGGGCCTGCGTCGGGTCGATGCCGCGGACGCGGTAATCGTTCTTCTGGGGTTGCCACAGCCGCCACAGCGCGGCGAGATCGCCGATCGGGTCGTCGGAGTAGTCGACCCGCAGATCCGTCACGGGCCACGGAACATCCTCCACCACAAGCATTCCGGCGGAATGCACGGGACCCGCTTCGCCACCCGCGGCCAGCGCGGCCCGCAGACCGTCGAGCAACCGCTCCTCGAATGCGTCGGCCCCGCTGTTCGCGTAGCCCCCCAGGAGCTCCGAGATCACCTTCTCGTCCGCGAGAAGGTTGCCGGCGGCAACGGCTTGATCGCCTTCGATGTGGGTGTGTGTGCCGAGGCTGTTCGGGCCCGAGTGCACGGCGGTGTTGCCGTTGGCGTCGACGACGGTCAGCTGCCGGTAGGCGGGGAATCGTTCTTGAGCCAGTGCGGCTTTGAGTGCGCCCTCGGCATCGGACCCGGCGGCGAGCGAGTCCAGCACGAGCGGGCCAAGAGCCGGGTTGGTGACGTTCTGCGATGCGACCACCCCGATGCCTGCCCGGCTGTGGGCACATCGGGATGCGACCGCGGGACTCGATGAGCAGATCACGATGCCGAAGGCGCCGGTGGCGGGGTCTCGGGCGACAAGCGAGAACGTCATTTGGCTGCCTCGCTGATGACTGCGGTGGCGTCGATCTCCACGAGCCATTCGGGGCGCGCGAGCGCCTCCACGACCAGGCCGGTGGATACCGGATAGACGCCCTTGAGCCAGCGGCCCATGATTCGGTACACGGTTTCGCGGTAGCGGATGTCGGTGAGATACACGGTGACCTTGACGATGTCGCGCAGCGAGCTGCCGGCCTCGTCGAGCAGCATGGCGATGTTGCTCATGGCTTTCTCGGTCTGTGCGGCGACATCGCCGATGCCCACCGACTCGCGGGTTTCGAGGTCTTGCCCGATCTGGCCGCGCAGATAGACGACGCCGCCCGCGACGACGGCCTGGCACAGGTCGTTGTCGAGGTTCTGCTCGGGGTAGGTGACCTTGGTGTTGAAGGGTCGGATACGCGTGTGGGTGGGTGCTTCGATATCGGGCATTGCCTGCGCTCCTTCTTCTAGACGGTGGCTTTGTAGGCGAGATAGCTTCGCTGGATCGCGATCTGGTCGGCAAGGTACTTGGCGTCGTGCCACACGCCCCAGATGAAGCTCGATCCGCGTCGCGACTGCCAGGGCAGGCCGAGGAAATAAACGCCCGGTTCCGAGGAGACCCCGCGTTGATGTTTTGGTCTGCCCTGCTCATCGAATGCGTCGACCTGGAGCCAGCCGTAGTCGAACGCGAAACCCACAGCCCAGATGATGGACGTGATGCCCGCAGCGGCGGTGTCGAGTTCGAGGATCGGGTGGGCCACGCAGTCCGGGTCCGGGCCGAGTATGCGGGCCTGTGGCTCCTCGGGCAGGTCCAGACCGTTGCGGGCGACGTAGGCATCGGCCTCGTCGAGCATGGAAAGGTAGTTCGCGTCGCCGCTTTCGATGTTCTTGCGCAGGTCTGGCGCAATACGCATGACGCCGTCGGCGAACCGACCTGCCATGCCGAGCAACGTGATGCCGCTGGCGGCCAGGGAGCGGAAGTCGACCGTGTGCCCGCCGTGCGCGCCGCTCACGGCGATCGTGACGTGCTCGGCGCCGCGCGGTGGCGTCGCCATGTCCCACTTGCCGAGAACACCGAGCCACCAGCAGAAGTCGCGCCCGCGGTAGCTGCGGGGCGGGCGGTCGTGCGGTCCGACCGCGAGGTAGACCTGGCGGCCCGACTGCTGCAGTTCGTCGGCGATCTGCACGCCCGACGACCCGGCCCCGACCACAAGGACTGAGCCATCCGGCAGCTGCTGCGGGTTGCGGTAGGAACTCGAGTGAATCTGGTGGATGCCCGCGCTGTCGGGGACGACCGGCGGGATGACCGGCTTCTGGAACGCGCCGGTCGCGGCCACGACGCACCGTGCCTCGATGGGACCGTCGGACGTCTCCACGTGGAATCCCGCGCGGCCGTTGTTCTTCCGTACCGATCTCACCTCGACGCCGGTGCGGATCGGTGCGTCGATCTTCTCGGCGTACGAGACGAGATAGTCGGCGACCTGCTCCTTGCCGGCGAAGGCGTCGGGATCGATGTTGAACTCCTGGCCCGGGAACCGGTCATGCCATGCGGGTCCGTTGGCCACCAAGGAATCCCACCGCCAGGAGCGCCAGCGCTCAGCGATCCGATCACGCTCGACGACGAGGTGGGGCACACCGTGCAGGCCGAGATGCTCGCTCATCGCGATACCGGCCTGTCCCGCGCCAACCACGAGAACTTCGGTCTCTTGGCTCGACATCTAACCTCCACTGTTAGCAAGTGTCGTTCGTTATTCCATGATTCAATTAGCCGCTGCATCTGTACAGCTCACATATTCGATGTAGTTCATCGTGAAAAGCGATCTACGGCACCATGGATGAGCCGTCCGACGGCTTAGCCTTCGAGTCCGAGGTCAGGCAGGGCCGATGTTGGTCATTCCTCGGCTTGCGCTGCGAGACAGTCTTTTTCGCTGGCGTCATGGACATCGGTGAGCGCGCCGGCCACTGCGGGATCGGTGCCGCGCCGCACCAGCAGCAGATAAATCGGACCGGTGACGATCAGGCCGGCCAGCCATGACAGATCGGCACCGCCCAGGTGATCGGCCACCGGTCCGGTGTACAACGACGTTGCCATGAACGGGATCTGAACAACGATGCCGATCACATAGGCGATGATCGCCGCGCGGTTGTACCGGCCGTAGATACCGCCGTCGAAGCGGAAGATCGAATCGAGGTCGTAGACACCTTTGTGCACGATGTAGAAGTCGATGAGGTTGATGGCCGTCCACGGCACGAGTACCACGAGCAGTGCCACAACCAGATTGACGAAGTGCGAGACGAAGTCGGCGGACAGCGCGATGGCGACGATCGACGCGCCGACCAGGATCACCACGGACAGGATCACTCTGGCCCGGGCCGTGGGAATCCAACGCGCCCGGAAGGTTTGCACACTGGTGATGATCGACAGCACTGCGCCATAGAGATTCAGCGCGTTATGGCTGATGACACTGAGCACGAAGAGCACGAGCATCGTGGTGCCGAGGGCGCCGGTGGTTGCCTTGACACCGTCCATGGTGTCCATGCCGACCGGGGCGGCCAGCGCGACGACGGCGCCGAAGGCGAAAGCCAGGAACGACCCGAGCACGCAGCCGAGATAGGTGGTCCAGAACGTCGATGCGACACCCACATCCTTCGGCAGGTACCGCGAATAGTCCGACACGTATGGGGCGAAGGCGATCTGCCAGAGCGCGCCGAGGGACACGGTGGCCAGCCAGCCGGCGAAGTTGAACCCGCCACGGCTCAGGAAGTCGGCCGGCAGATCGGAGGTCAGGATGGCGAAAAACCCTGCCGCGATGGCAAATCCGAGAACCCAGGTTCCGATTCGGTTCAGGAAGTGGATCAACCGGTACCCGATGATGCAGATCACCGCCGAGCCGACCGCCCCGAGGATGATTCCGACGTTCACCGGTACGGTTCCGGCGATGCCGTGGATTGACTGGCCGGCAAGAACGATGTTCGAGGCGAAGAAGCCGAGGTACATGACCGCCGCGATCACGACGATGATCAGTGCGCCCAGTGTGCCGAACTGCCCGCGGCTCTGAATCATCTGCGGGATGCCCATCTGCGGGCCCTGCGCCGAATGCAGCGCCATCAGCGCACCGCCGACGACATGTCCGACGGCGAACGCGATCAGGCTCCACCACAGATCGAGGCCGAACAGGCTCGGCCCGAGCGCGCCGGTGACGATGGGCAGGGGTGCGATGTTGGTGCCGAACCACAGTGTGAAAAGGTCGCGCACTTTGCCATGCCGGTCGGACGCCGGGACGAAGCCGATCGTGTGCTGCTCCAGCATCGGGGCAGTCTGGCCAGGATTGTCAGCCATGTGTTCCTCCGTGATGTGGGCTGGTGAATCCGTCCGCCCGCGGTGGTGATGAGGACCACAATGAACCAGGGTGCATCGATCTGTAAAACACAAGTAATCGATGTAGTTTTTCTGAAATTCAGATGCTGTGCTGAATCGCTTTCTAGGCGCCTCGGCCACGCAGGCGCGACCGGCGGCCGCCACGCACTCACCGACAAGGTGATGAAACAGCGTCACGGCATGCCGGAATTTGAGGCACGCCATCGAGTCCTACGGTCAGGCGTCAGGAAAAGCCTTGTCGTGAAGGTGAACTCGTACTGTCGCCGGTGCGGCACGCAGCTTCGTCGGGGCCCACGTATTGGCGTGGGCCACCGACGTAGGGGCTACTCCGCCCGCAACCGCGACTCCACGAAGCGCTCCAGCGACTCCCACTGCTCGACCGCATCGGCGTACGGAGCGGCCGGCTTGTCGGCCGTCTCCGGGTCGAGCACGTACGCGATGAACGCACCGAGCGGTTTGTCGGTGCTCAGCGTCTCGTCGACGGTCTTGTCCTCGGAGTAGTCGCTGACATCGCGCAGCAGTTCGACGGCCAGCTCCAGCTGATCGCGATCGATCGCGTCCGGACCGTCGGCGATGTCGTCGGCGAGACCGCTCAGCACGTAGACGTTCTCGTCCGAGACGTCGACGCGCAGTGATCCGTCGGTCGCCGCGGTGCGGATGTCGTCGTAGGTCGCGAGATCCGACAGGTCGTGGTCGTGCTCGTCGGCCAGATAGCGGGCGAGCGCACGCTCGGAGCTGAACACGCTGATGCGGCCGTTGCGCCCCAGGAAGACCGGTTCGTCATCGAGGTAGCAGCGCAGCGTGTACACCGTGCCCGAACCCGTCATGATCCGTACCGGGTCGATGCCGACCTTGAGCCAGAAATCCTCGTCGCCACCGAGCACGGCCCGGTCGTCGGCGCTCCGTTCGGATTTCTCGGCCTCGTCGGTGTCGCCGGCATCGCTGTCGTCGGCAGCCGTCTCGACGCTGACGCCGTCCTCATCGTCTTCCTCGGGGGCCGGCTCCTCGAGTTCGGCTTCGGCCTTCTTGACCGCGTCGGCGTCGATGCCCTCGGGAACGGTGACGATCTCGTCGATCGCGTCGAGCACGCCGTCCCAGCCACGCCCGATAACCGCTTCCACCTCGGCCCAGCGCTTGCGTCCACTGCGGCCGGTGAACGATTCGATCCCGCCGCCCAGCGTGCCCAACACCGGGTTGCCGTTGAAGAACTTGCTGATCGCCGGCAGCTCACACACCGAGCCGATCGACGACACGATCGCCAGGGTCTGGTGCAGCGCCTCTACCGATTCCTCGGTCGGCTTGTCGGCGACGACCTCGGGAACGCCGACAAGGTCGTGCGTGCGGTCCTCGGACGGGTCGAACTTATGCGCCGACGCCGTGGTCAATTTCTCCCACGCCGGGTGATCCGTCAGATCGTTGTCGCTGTTGGTGCGGACGAAAGCGGCGAGGTCAGCGACCGATTCGAAGGCGTAAAGGTCCTCGTCCTTGCCGAGGAAGGCCTCCCACTCGTCGCCGGCATCGCGCCAGCGCGGAGCCCACAGTGTGTAAAGGTCGCCCTTGGTCAGCCCGAGCCGGACCGGCACGATGTCAGCAGCCATGCGGCACAGCCTAACGGCGTGCCTTCGGCGTGCATTCAGGTTGCCTCCCGTTCGTGGCCGAGCTCGGCGACAAGACCGTCCAGCAGCTGTTGCCTACGCGTTGCTGCATCGTCCGCATCGCGCACACCGGCCAGCGCGTCGGCAGCGCGTTCCAGCGCCATCAGCCGCGCCCGCGCCCTCGTCATCGCGTCCTCGAACTGGGCGCTCATGCGGTCGGCCGCCAGAACCCCTGGAACCCCTGACCCGCGTTGGTGGTCCGGATGGGCGACAGCTGAACAGGATCGCCCGCCTCGATCATCGTGTTGGCGCCGACGATCATGGCGACGTGACCGTCCCATACCGCCAGGTCACCGGGCCGCAGCGAATCCGCCGAGATGGCGGAGCCGATGTCCTGCTCCTGAGCCAGGCGCGGGATGTTCAAGCCCGCTTCGCGATATGCCCACTGGGTCAGACCGCTGCAATCCAGGCCGACGCCCGGTGTCGTGCCGCCCCAGTCGTAGGGCACGCCCAGCTGAGTGAGTGCGTACCGAACCGCGGTCGCCGCGACCGCATTCGGAGCCAGCGCGCTGCTGCCATCGGGCAGGCGCACCGCGACGCCGTCGCCGAACAGGCCTGGGTCGCGTAACGCCGTCGCGAGCTCACCCGACGCAGGCAGGGACGAGGTGAGATTTCCGGTGCCGCCGGCCCAGCCGCTCGACAAGGCGCCCGGCGAGGTGCCCGGCGAGCCACCGGAGAACCCGGCAGGAACCGTCGGCGCCGGCGTGCTCGCGGGCATGACGGCGACGGCGTGGCGGTCCAGTTCGGCCCGGAGTTCGTCGACGACGGCGATGGCCTCGCGCAGTGACCGTTGCGCTTCGGCCAGCAGTTCCTCGGCGACGGCCGGTTCGTCGAGGCGCGGCTCCAGGGCAGCGGCGCGGTCCTCGAAACGGTCGACGATGGCCTGTAGGCGGGCACCGGCCGAGGACACGGCCCCGCCCGCCTGCTGCGCACTCGCGCTGAGCGCATCGGCCTCGTCGGCCAAGGCCGTGATCGTCGCAGCGGTCGTGGCGGCAAGGTCGGCGGCTGCGTCGGCGGCTGCGCCCGACCAGCCTGCCGCGGCCTGGGCCCAGGACCGGCCCGCCGCGGCACCGATCTCGGTCAGCGTCGTGTGTGCGGCGACAAGCGGCGCGACCGGTGCGCCACCGGCCGGCCACCCTGGGCCGACGAGGGCGCGAACCTCGTGCAATGGGGCGGCGAGTGCGCTGACCAGTGCGCTCGGCACGATCAGACCTGCGGCAGCAGCCCGGCGGCACGGTCGCCCGCCGCATCGAAGGACGTCGCGTTGCGCGCGGCGGCCACGCACGCGGCATGTGTGCGTTCACCAAGTGCCGCAACGGCATTGGAGTGGTTCATCACGGCCTCGGTGAACACCGCCAGGAACCGGTCACCGACCGGACCGAGTCCGTCCGGCGGCGACGGGGTCGCCCGCAGCGCCGCCGCGACGGCAGCGAGGCCGGCCGCGTGGGTGACGTATGCGCGGCCAAGGGTGCGGATGGTGGCGGTGTCGGCGAGCATGACGTTATGACGCTCGCCGGCACCGTTCGGTTCCATCGCGTCAGGCGGACACGCGCAGGTGTTTGCGTTCCTCCAGTTCGTCGTCGTCGACGAAGGCGAGCATCGGCTTGCCGGGCGCGCACAGCATCGTGACGGTGAACCGGACCGGGATGTCACTGCGGTTGTTGCCGTCCTGATAGTGAATGGCGTCGCCACCGGGTTCCCAGAACGCTTCGCCTGCCTTCACCACGCGCGGCGGCTGGCCTTCGAGTTCGAACAGCATCTCGCCCTCCAGCACGTACCCGAATGCCGGCCCAGAATGGCGGTGCGGCGGGGTGCCGGGATCTCCCGGCGGAAACTCGACGACGATCGTCATCGCGTGCGCGCCCTCGGGGACATATGGCGGCTGGGCTTCCTGCACGACGGTGAGGGCCGATTGCCAGGCATCGCTCCACCAGTACTTTTTGGTCTCGGACATGATCTTTCCTCTCAGATTGCCGCCCCGCCGCCGTCGGCGTGCAGGGTCGAGCCGGTGATGAAGCTGGAGCGTGGCGAGCAGAAGAACAGCACGGCGTGCGCGATCTCCTCGGGTCGGGCGGTGCGGCCGAGCGGCAGCGCGCGACCGAGTTCCTCGTTCGTGTCCCCCCATTCCGCCTCGACGCCTTCGGTTTTGGTGGGCCCGGGCGCGACGCTGTTGACTCGAACGCCCTGCGAGCCGAATTCGGCCGCCCAGGTGCGGGTGAGGGATTCGACCGCGGCCTTGGAAGCGCTGTAGGTCGACGCACCGGGAACGCCTTTCGAGGCGACCATCGACGTGACGTTGACGATGCTGCCGGTCCCGCGCGTGAGCATGGCCGGCACGAGCGCTGCGACCAGGAAGTAGGTGCCGCGTACGTTGGTGTCGAATGTGCGCTCGAACGACTCGATGTCCTGATCGACCGTGAGTGCGCCGGGAAAGCTCGCGGCGTTGTTGACCACGATGTCGACGCCATCACATTGCCGGGCAAGAGATTTCACCGACTCGATGTCGGACAGGTCGGCTTGCACGAAGTTGACGTTGTCGCCGAGCTTGGCCGCGGCTGCTTCACCCCGCTCTGCGTCTCGGCCAGTGATGGTCACCGTTGCGCCCTCGCGGGCCAGCAATTCAGCACAGGCCAGGCCGATGCCGGCCGTTCCGCCGGTGACCAGTGCGCGATATCCGCTGAGTTCCATTGGTTCCTTTCATTTTTCCTCTTGTGATTTGACGAGAGAGTCGGATCACGCAGCGCATGCCGCCACGGGCGGCTGCACCATCTCGTGGTCGGACAGTGCCGCGCGCAGCCGTTCGCGCCCGCGCGAAATCCGGGACATCACCGTGCCCAGTGGGATTCCCATGAGCACCGCCGTCTCGGCGTAGGTGTAACCCTCGATGTCGGCGTAGTAGAGCACCATCTGGAATCCCTCGGGCAGGGTCTGCAGCGCTACGCGGATCTGGTGGTCGCCCAGCACATCCAGTGCCTCGTCCTCGGCCGACCGACCACCGGTGTCGGAGTGGATCGCACTGCTGGCGATGTCGCTGTCGGTGATCTCGTCGACGCAGAAGGTGTCCGGGCGGCGCTGCTTCATCCGGTAGGTGCTGATCCAGCGGTTGTGCAGAATCCGGAACAGCCATGCCCGCAGGTTGGTGCCCTGCCGGAACTTCCGGAACCCCACATAGGCGTTCATCAGGGCGTCCTGCACGAGGTCCTCGGCGTCGACGTCGCTGTGGGTCAGGCGCCGCGCGGTACGCAGCAAGACCGGTTGATACGGCATGGCTTCGCGTTCGAAGCGGGCCGCGAGCTCCGCCTCCGACTCGGCGTCTACCGCCGGCGCGATCTGTACTGATGTCATCGAATTCCCCGCTCTTGTCGTTATTTCGGTTATCGGACGGCCGCCGGGGCGGATTCGGTGAGCCGGCTGGCGAAGCCGGTGGTGAACACCGCCGCGTTGGGGCCGGGAACGAGTGATTGCTCGTCGGGCACCGCGCCGAAGTACCCGGCTTGTGGGTCGGCGATGACCCGGCGGGTGTCGCCATCTGCGCCGCTGCCTCCGATGACTACGACCTTCGTCATGATCCGATCTCCAAATTTGGTGGGTGTAGAAGCAACGCCATCTCAGATTCGTCCCAGGAGCCCCGGAGCGGACCCTTGAGAGTCCGTGGTCCGTGGTCCGTGGTCGACCACGGATACGGCAGCCCACGCTCGGCCCTCCTCATCGGTCGCTCACTGCCAGCGGGCGACCTCATGCGGGCCGCGGATCTCAGCACTCCCGCCAGATAGACAAGGCAGTGGGAGGATTTGTGACAGTGCGCTGCGTCACGTCGCTGGGCCATGGCGGTGCCTGCGGGTGTGCTTGACTTTCGCCATGGCTGACCCCGACCCGGCCGCCGCCGACCTCGCCGATGCCGCCGCGGTTTTCACCGGGGTCCGCCCCCAACTGTTCGGTGTCGCGTACCGGATGCTCGGAACCGTCACCGAAGCCGAAGACGTCGTTCAGGACGTTTGGCTGCGCTGGCAGGAGGCTGACCGTGCCGCGGTACGCGAGCCTGCGGCGTTTCTGGTGACCATTGCGACGCGGATCTGTATCAACGCGTTGCAGTCAGCCCGGGCCCGCCGCGAAACGTACATCGGCCCGTGGCTTCCCGAGCCGGTGGACACGAGTGCAGATCCGGCCGTGGGCGCCGAGCGAGCCGAAGCCCTTGAACTCGCGACCCTGATGCTCATGGAGAAACTGCCGCCGCCCGAACGGGCCGCCTACATCCTGCGGCAGGCCTTCGACTACCCGTACGACTCGATCGCCGAGGCGATCGACGTCTCGGAGGCATACGCCCGTCAGCTGGTCAGCCGTGCCCGCAAGCACCTGACGGCACGGCGCGCCACACCAGTCAGCGACGCCGAACGACAACGGTTGCTAAAGGCCTTCATCACCGCTGCGCAGACCGGTGATCTCACCGGCCTGCAGGAAGTGCTGGCCGCCGATGTCGTGAGCTACACCGATGGAAACGGTGCGCGCAACGCATCCCGCGTCCCGGTGGCCGGCCGCGAGACCGTGGCGAAGTTCGTCCGGGCGTTCGTGGACCGGTTCTGGGTGGACACGACGGTGCGGTGGGTCACGGCGAACGGACGGCCCTCGGCACTCGTGCTGCGCGACGGCTCGGTCGTGGCGTTCCTCACGATCGCCGCGTCGCCCGGCGTCATCGACGAGTTGCTCTGGGTGCTGAATCCGGACAAGTTGTCGCGGTTCGGGCAGACCGGGGGCTGAGCGCTACTCCACCAGCTTGCCGTGCGACGACACCTTGCGCATGAGTGCCGAAATATCTTGTGGGATATCGGGGATCGGTTCGTGGGCGAGCTTGCTCGGACCCGACCAGACCAGGTTGACCTGTAGGGACTCATCGATCTGCGGATAGTCCGAGCGATTGTGACAGCCCCGGGTTTCGCGACGTTCCAGTGCCGCCTCGAGCGTCGCCCGCGCGGCGAGGATCCCGGATTTGAGGTCGAATGCATGTGCCAGATCGTGGAAGCCGGCGATGTCGGGATGGACGGCCATATCGGTCAGCTGGCTCTCCACGTCGTCGAGCTTGCGTAAGCCGGTCCGCAACCCGATTTCGTCACGTACCACCCCGGCGTGCTCGGTCATGAGGTTGCGCACGGCGCGCTGAAGGTAACGCACGGTCTGCGACCCACGGCCGGACAAGGTTGCGTCGATCTCGTCGCGTGCCTTGGATATGGCTGCGGGACAACGCTGCTGCGCGGTCAGCCGAGTTGAGTACGCCGCTGCTGCCCGGCCGACGATCCGGCCGTAGACCAAGAGTTCGATGAGCGAGTTGCCGCCCAGCCGGTTGGCGCCGTGCAGACCGCTTGCCGCTTCGCCGATCGCATACAGACCCTCCACGTCGGTGCTGTGATCCTCGGCCCGCACCCAGACGCCGCCCATCGAATAATGCGCGGTCGGCGCGATCTCGATGGGGGTGGTGGTGATGTCGAGCAACTGCAGTTCCATGAGCGTCTGGTAGACGCGCGGCAGGCGATGCATGATTTGTGTGCGCGGCAGATGGGACACGTCGAGCCAGACGCCGCCGCGTGGGGTGCCGCGGCCCTCGCGGATCTCGGTGTAGGCGGCCAAGGCGACCCGGTCGCGCGTCGACAGTTCCATGCGGTCGGGGTCGTAGCGCTCCATGAAGCGCTCGCCGAGGTTGTTGCGAAGGATGCCGCCCTCACCGCGTGCGGCTTCCGAAACCAGCGTTCCGGCTGCGTCTTCCGGCTCCAGCAGGCCCGACGGGTGGAACTGGACGAGTTCGGGGTCACGGATGCGGCCGCCGGCCTCCAGCGCCAGCCGGAAGGAATCGCCGGTGTTCTCGTCGCGGCGCGACGATGTGTGCCGCCAGATGCGGGTGTGGCCGCCTGCGGCGAGGATCACCGCGTCGGCATGGATCGTGTACCGCGTGCCGTCACGCAAGTCGAAGCCGTAGGCGCCGAATACGACGTTGTCGCGAACGAGGAGTCGGGTGATGTAGACCGAATCGAGTATCGGCACGGCGAGTTGCTGTGCCCGGTCGACCAGCGTGCGCTGCAGTTCCAGGCCCGTGTAGTCACCGGCGAACGCGGTGCGGCGGAACGTGTGGGCGCCGAAGAAGCGTTGGGAGATCCGGCCGTCCTGTTCGCGCGCGAAGGCCATGCCCCAGCGTTCCAGATCCGCGATCGACTCCGCGGCATGCTCGGTCACGGTCTGCACCGTCACGGGGTCGGCGAGCAGACAGCTCTCCGTGATGGTGTCCGCGGCGTGCTGCTGCCAGCTGTCCTCGGGGTCGACCGTGGCCAGCGCGGCGTTGATGCCGCCTGCCGCCAGGGTGGTGTGCGCGTCGGCTTTGGGCCGCTTACCGACGGCGAGCACATCGATTCCCCGCTCGGCCAGTTCAATCGATGCTCGCAGCCCGGACCCGCCGGTCCCGATGACGAGCACGGAGGTGGATATCTGCTGCCCAGAATCGTTCACACTCGGTCGAACGCCGGGTGCGCCGCCGATACATCCGGATGAATTCCCGCGAGCCGATCCGTTCTCGCATGTGAGAGCTCGGCGCAGGCCGCTCCATCCCATCGAAGGAAGGTTCATCATGCGAATTGTCGTCATCGGAGGTACCGGCCTGGTGGGCTCACAGGTGGTGCATGGGCTGACCGAGCACGGCCATGAGACTGCCGTCGCGGCACCGCAGACGGGCGTCAACACCCTCACCGGCGAGGGCCTTGCCGAGGTCCTGACGGGCGCCGACGTCGTCGTCGATGTGTCCAATTCCCCGTCGTTCGCCGACGATGCGGTGATGGAGTTCTTCCGGACGTCGACCACGAACGTGCTCGCGGCCGAGGCCAAGGCCGGGGTGGGCCACCATGTCGCACTGTCGGTGGTGGGCACCGACCGGTTGGCCGAGGAGAGCGGCTACTTCAAAGCAAAACTGGTGCAGGAGAGCCTTATTCGGGAGTCGACGATTCCGTATTCGATTGTGCGCGCGACGCAGTTCTTCGAGTTCGTCAAGAGCATCGCCGCGTCGGCAACAGACGGCGATACCGTGCGGCTGTCCCCGGCGCTGATCCAGCCCATGGCATCGGCCGACGTCGCCGAAGCCGTCGCGATCGCCGCGGTCGGAACGCCGACCAACGGCATCACCGAAGTCGGCGGCCCGCAGCAGTACGGGCTCGACGAACTGATCCGCACTGGGCTGGGCCTGCAGGGCGATCCCCGCACGGTCGTCGCCGACCCGGCCGCGCGGTACTGGGGCGCCGAGTTGTCCGAGCGCATGCTGGTGCCGGGCGACGGCGCGATCCTGTTCGACACCCGCTTCGAGGACTGGATCGGCGACGCGGTGCCCACCGCCTGACCGACGTCACCGCGAGGACTCTCGCGACCGGTGCCGGGGTACCGATTAAGGTCGGCGCATGGATGTACGCGTCGTCGATCACCCCTTGGCTGCCGCGCGGCTGACCACCCTGCGGGACGAACGCACCGACAACGCGGCGTTTCGCGCGGCGCTGCGGGATCTGACCCTCATGCTGGTGTACGAGGCCACTCGTGATGCCGCGTGTGAGCAGATCCCGGTGCGTACGCCGCTCGTGGAGACCACAGGCTCCCGGCTGGCCAATCCGCCGTTGCTGGTGCCGGTGCTGCGGGCGGGGTTGGGAATGGTCGATCAGGCGCACGCGCTCATACCCGAGGCGCAGGTGGGTTTCGTGGGCGTCGCCCGTAATGAGGAGACGCACCAGCCCACACCGTATTTGGCCTCGCTACCCGACGATCTGAGCAGCCGGTCGGTGTTCGTCCTCGACCCGATGCTGGCCACCGGCGGGTCCATGGCACACACGATCGGCCTGCTGCGCGAACGCAATGCCGTCGACATCACCGCGGTGTGTGTGGTCTGCGCGCCCGAAGGCATTGCCGCGCTTGAGGCCGTCGCGCCCGACATGCGACTGATCACCGCGACCGTCGACGAGGGGCTCAACGAGGTCGCCTACATCGTGCCGGGTCTCGGTGATGCGGGGGATCGCCAGTTCGGGCCTCGCTGACGGGCGGCGAGATACGGTCGCGACAGGATGAGCGCGACGGCCGTCGCGACCACCAGCACGTAAACCGGCAGCAGGTGGATGAAGCTCGTGTAGCCGATCGCGTAATGCACGGCAAGCGCCGGCACCGTGCCCGCGATGAACCCGGCCAGCAAGGTCCACCACACCCAGCGCTCCCCGCGGCGAAATCCCCACATGGCGATGAGCGCCACGGCCACCCCCGAACCGATCAGTGCGCCGCCGAACCCCGCGCGGTCGTGGGCGATGAACGGCACGAGCTGAGGATCGGCGCCGCGCAGCGCGTCCCCGTGGGTGTGCATGTACTGCAGATCGGTGGGCACGAACACGTCGCTGAGCCCCACCAGTGAGATGACGAGCCCGGCGACGGCCAGCCCGCCGCCGAGGCCGATGACGATCAGTTGCGCCAACAGCGCGCGGCGGCGCTCCGATTCCGGCCCGTCCGGCGAAGACTTCCACCGCGGCGGGTGCGGCTTGTTCCACACTGCGGCCAACAGCATCGGGAACAACACGATCACCACCACGGTGTGCAGGGGGTCGACGAATCCGGTTCCGACGAAATAGAACAGCGTGAGAAAGGCGATGAGGCCGGAGATCAGCATGACGTTGCGGGCCCACACCCGACCGCACCGCAGGCCGCCCAACGACAATCCGACATACAGCGCGCCGAGGCCGATCATGTTGCCCGCCATACTGATCCGGTCGTGGCGGATGAAATGGACGAGGTTGTCGTTGATCCGGCGCAGATCCTCGATGCCGAGACCGAGGTAGTCACGGTCGTAGCCGAGCAGCACGGGGCCGACCGCGATGATGCCGGCGCCGACGCCCGCGACGGTCAACCCGATCCCGGTCAGCATGCCCCATACCCACGACGGCCAGCGCAGCGGATTCGGCCCGATGCTGCGCAGGGTCGGTGGCTCCGCAGTTGGAATCGACGCCTCGATGACGCGGTTGAACCAGCCCGGCCCGCTGTCGAGCAGCACCGACGGCCGCGCCAGGACGGTCACCGGCTCGGCCAGGGCCGCAACGGCCGTGGCGATGTCAGGGTCGTTGAGGTAGCGGCGGTGCGGCGGCACGTCGACCATCACCTCGTCGACGTACGGCGCGACGAGGTCGGCGACGTCGGAAGATTCCGCGTGGGCGACGACGTGACAGCGCCGCCCGGTCGCGGCGTCGCGCACGGTGTGGACATCGGCCGCCGTGACGGGCGAGATCTCGACGATGCTCGCACCCTGTACCGGCAGTACGAGAATCGCGTCCCGCGCAACGGAGGGCGGGACAACCGCGCCGAAGCGGCCCAGCCACCCGTCCGGTATCCGCGGGTGATCGAACACCCGTGGGATCCAGCGATCTCCGCCGGCGGCGACCAAAGTGGCAAGGAAGTGCAGGGCCCACCGTTGGGTGCGCCGTTCGCCGAGCACCGCAGCCGCGACCGGGCGCAACGGCTGGTATGTCCAGTCGGGCATCGAGGGTCTCGGCTACCAGCGGTTTGCGGAGTCGGCCAGTTCCGCGCTCAGCTTGTGTGCCCGTTCCCTGGTGGTCGCCAGGTCCTCGGTGGGCGCACACCGAACTTCGATGTAAGACTTGAGTTTCGGTTCGGTTCCCGACGGGCGGACCACCACACGGATGCTGGTGCCGGACTCCTCGCCCGTGAAAATCAGGGCGTCCGTGCGCTGTTGGCCGCGCCGGTTGAGCAGATCTTCTACGGTGACGGCGAATCCGGCGAGTTCGGCCGGCAGATCGGAACGCAGTCGCATCATCGCCGCTTCGGCGTCGTCATCGGGATCGTCGAGGTGACGAGTGACCGCATCGGTGACATGCACACCGTGGACACGGGCGAGGTCGTCGAGTGCGTCGAGCACGGTGCGGCCCTGATCGCCCAGCGCCGCGACCAGATCGCACGCCAGGATCGCGGCGGTGATTCCGTCCTTGTCCCGGACAGCGGCCGGATCCACGCAATGTCCGATGGCTTCCTCGTAGGCGTAGATCAGAGTGCTACCCGGTGAGCCTGCGCGCGCCAACCATTTGAAGCCCGTGAGGGTTTCGGCGTGATGAGCCCCGTGTGCGGCGGCGATGGCGGCGAGCATACGCGACGATACGACGGTGCTGGCCACCACGGTGGCCTCGCTGACCGGCCCTGGCTCCACCTGCGACAGAATGTAATCGCCCAGTAACCAACCTGTTTCGTCGCCGGACAGCATGCGCCAGCCGTCGGGCGTCGGCACTCCGACTGCGCACCGGTCGGCGTCCGGGTCGAGTGCGATCGCGATGTCGGCCGAAACGTCGGCGGCCAGGCTCAGCAGCTCGTCGACAGCACCCGGCTCCTCCGGATTCGGGAAGGTCACCGTGGGGAAGTCCGGGTCTGGGTTGAACTGGGACTCGACCATGTACACGTCGTCGAGGCCCGCCAACGCCATTGCGTCCAAGATGAACTCGCCACCGACACCGTGCAGCGGTGTGACGGCCACCCGCACCGAGCCGGGGGCGCGGCGCACCCGCGCCGCCCGCTCGAGATAGGACTTGATCTGAGCCAGGCCACCTGTTCGTACCGGGACCCGGCGGATCTCGTCGGCATGCGGCGCGCGGCTTACGGCGTCTTCGATCTCCCGGTCGGTGGGGGAGATGATCTGCATGCCGCCGTCGAAGAACACCTTGTACCCGTTGTCGGACGCGGGATTGTGCGATGCCGTGATCTGGATGCCTGCCGCGGCCGGCATATGGCGCACCGCGAACGCGACGACGGGCGTCGGGACGGCCGCCAGCATCAGCAGCACCTCGAACCCTTCGGCGGCAAGGACTTCGGCGGCAGCCAGGGCGAACTCGTCGGACTGGTGGCGCGCATCGCGGCCCACGACCACCTGCGAGCCGCCCAGGCACCTGTCCTTGAGCACCTGCGCCACGGCCCACGTGGTGCGCAGCACCACGGCGAGGTTCATCCCATCGGGCCCGCCGTGCATCGGTCCGCGGAGTCCCGCGGTGCCGAATGTCAGAGGATGGCTGAACCTTCGGTCGAGTTCATCGGGACTGCAGGCCCGCAATTCTGCTGCGGTCCGCGGGTCGGGGTCGTGGGCGATCCAGTCGTGAGCTGCTGTCGCGATCGACGTCATGAGGCAAGTGTGCCCCCAGCAGCCTCCGAGTAAGCAAGCTTGCGCAGCACCGGCGCGACGAGCATGAGCAGATCGAACTCCAGATCGGTGAGGTTGTCGCGCATCGTCGCGTGCAGCCACGCGTCGCGTTCGGCGCGGTCTGCCTGTAACAGCGCGGTGCCTCCGGCGGTGATGTCGATGAGTTGACGACGACGGTCGTTGTCGTCGGGACGCCGAGCGATCAGGCCCCGGCCGAGCAGTTCGTTGATGCTGTCGGTCAGCGATTGCACCCGGACGTGTAGGCGCGCCGCGAGCTCGGCCGGGGTGGTCGTGCCGGTCCGGCTGACCTCGCCCAGAAGTTCCAGCTGGCTCAGCGTCAGGCCGTGGTCGGGCCGGTGCCGCCGCATCTGCCGCGTCACCGCCATCATCGACTCCCGCAGCTCCGTGGCTGACGTTGCGATCATTACCAAGTTATACCTTGGTAACTACGTCGCTGTCACGGGTATCTAGCGAGGCAGAAGTGGCTGATTGTCAAGTTTGTGCTTACAATGTGGGGGACTGGAGGTTGAATGCGACGGATCCTGCGGTGGGTTCTCCTTGTGGTGGTGACAAGCGCCGTCACGGTTCCGCTCACCCTCGTCGGGGTCCCTTCGGCTGCCTTGTTCGCCGCGCTGGCGGTCGGTGTTGCCCTGGCGCTGGCGTCACTCGCGCCCGACCGGGTGCCGCGCCGGGCCGGCGTGGTGGCCCAGGGTGTGCTCGGCGTCTACATCGGCACCATGGTTCATCAGGACGCCGTCGACGCCCTGCACTCCGACTGGTTGATCGTGCTCGTGATCGCGGTGGCCACGTTGCTGCTCAGCGTGGTGGCGGGGGCGCTGCTCGGTCTGCATCGCGATGTTTCGCCGCTCACGGGATCACTGGCGCTGGTGGCCGGCGGCGCGTCGGGGTTGGTGGCCATCGCCCGCGAACTCGGCGGCGACGACCGCGTCGTCTCCGTCGTGCAATATCTCCGGGTCGCGCTTGTCACCGCAACCATCCCGCTGGTCGTGACCTTGGTGTTTCATGCCGACCGCTCCCATCCGGCCCCGATGGCGCCCCAAACCGAATCCGCGCCTTGGTATTTCAGCCTGGCCATGATCGCCGTGCTGGTCGCCGTCGGCGCGGTGGGCGGCAAGTTGATCCGGTTGCCCGGCGCCGGGCTGCTCGGACCGCTTGCGCTGACCGTTGTGCTGCAGTTGACCGGCCTCTCGTTCGGGCTGACCGTGCCGACGGTGCTGGTGCAGGCCGCCTACATGGTGATCGGCTGGCAGGCCGGGGTGGCCTTCACGCGTGAATCGCTGCGGGCCATCGGCCGCATCCTGCCGCTTGCCCTGGCTCTCATCGTGGTGCTCGGCGTGGCCACCGCCGGCCTCGGTGTGGTGCTGGCGAACGTCACCGGGGTGACGCAACTGGAGGGATATCTCGCCACCAGCCCCGGCGGTGTGTACGCGGTGCTGGCCACGGCGGTGGAAACCGGGTCGAACGTCACGTTCATCATCGCCGCCCAGGTGCTGCGGGTGCTGCTGATGCTGTTCGCGGCGCCGCTGATGGCCAGGGGCGTGGCCCGCCTCAGCCGTCGTCAAGTCGTCGACGAGCCGGTCGCGGTCGCCACCCGGCCGTAGATGATCGGTTGGGCCGCAACGCTGTTCGCCTTGAAGTTGGCGAGCACGAATGTGCGGAACGTGCGGGCGAACAGCAGGCTCGGCAGAAAATCGCGCAGCGCGGGCCAGCTCGCGTGGTTCACCACGCTGTAGTCGTTCTTCTCGCCGGGCAGTGGGCGCAGCAGGGTCGAGTCGGCCAATGCGGTGTGGCGCTGGAACCAGCCCGCGGTGTACTCCCACACGTCGTACACGGTTTCGGCGTCGTCGCAGTGGAAGAAATTGAACAGAAACCAGCGGTCGCTGCTGTGGTCGACATCGGCGATGCGGGCGGCGTTGCCTGCCGCGACCTGATACGTATGCCGTGCGCACTGCTGGATCGCGGCCACCATGGCGCGGTAGGCCTCGTCGTCGCGGACCGCGTCGGCGGCGTCCGGGGAGGCCGTGCGCACAAGGACCACGACGTCGTAGCGGGCCGGCTGCACACCTGCGCGCCGCAACAACTCCGAACCCTCGCCAGGCGGTCGCAATGTCCCTCGGAACACAACGGTTTCGACGACGTCGTCGCGCTGGGCGAGCTTGTCGGCCGATGCGGCGAGCCGCGCGATCAGCTGGTGCCGTGCTCGCGACGGCACGGCGATCGGGCCGGCCCAGCGACCGACCTCGGCCGCGATGACCAGAAATCCGTTGGGCGTGGGTTCCGTCAGGCGCGCCGTGACGGCGAGGTGATCGTTCACGAGTTCCATGAGTTTCTTCTTCCTCGGTGTCAGCGACGGTCCAGACCGGACAGTCGCCAGGCCAACGCACGGCGCACGGCGGGTAGCTTTCCGGCCAGTCGCATCACGCGGTTGCGGATCGCGCGGCGGCGCGCGGTCGCCAGATCGGTGAGCCGGCTCGCCATCGACACCACGCCTTCCGCGGTGCGGTGACGGGTTGCGGCGTACTCGTCGAGCACGCTGTCGGGGCTGCCGGTCAGCACTTGCGCGAGGCTGTGCGCGACCGCGACGGCGTCCTCGATGCCGAGGTTCATGCCCTGACCGCCCGCGGGCGAATGCACATGTGCGGCGTCTCCGGCCAGCAGGATGCGGTTGTGCCGGAACGAGTCTGCGATGCGATGGTGGACCCGGAAACGCGATCCCCATACGACGCTTTCGACGACTGCGGGCCGGGCGACCGGTCCGCGCTCGTCGAGCAGGCGCTGCACGAACGCGACATCGGGATGCTGCGGTGCCTCGTCGGCGGTCGCGACGATGCGGTACATCCCGTCGGGCAGCGGCGCGACGACCACGAGGCCGGCCGGTGAGAAATAGAGGACGACCTCGTCGGCGGGCACTCCGCCCGAGAGCCGGACGTCGGCCAGTGCGAACGACTCCGCGTAGGTGCCTCCGCTGAACGCGATGCCGGCTTGCTCCCGGACCGTGCTGTGCATCCCGTCCGCCCCGACGACGTATCGAGCGGTGATCTGCTCGCCGTCGGCGAACGTGGCGACGACGTGCGTCGGGTGCTGTGCGATCGCGGTGACCGTGGCCGGGCGAATGACCTTTCCGCCGAGATCTTCGAGGCGGTTGAGCAGGAATGCTTCGGTGTCGGCCTGCGAGATCATCAGCGTGTAGGGGTAGCGCGTGGGCAGGTCGTTGAACGGAACCGCGATGAGAAGGGCGTCGCGGTCGCGGATCGTGAACGTCGGTGTGTGCACGCCACGCGCGACCAGATCGCCTGCCACGCCGTAGGGCTCAAGAAGCTCAAGTGTGTGTGAGTGGACGACGGCGGCCCGCGACGTGTTCGCCCCTTCGGGCTGACCGTCAACGACGACGACGTCATGTCCGAGTTGGGTCAGCACGATGGCGGCGGTCAGTCCGACCGGTCCGGCCCCGACGATCAGCACGTCTTTCATGTCCGTTCCTCGCTTCCATTTTGTCAACAACTGTTGGTCAACGCTTGTTGGCATCACGCTATGCGCGTCGTGGCGGGATGTCAACAGATGTTGGCCTACACTTGTTGGCATGAGGCGACCGGCAGCAGAGACGAAGTCCGTCATCCTGGCCGCGGCGCGCGAGCGATTCGCGGCCGACGGTTACGAGCGCGCGACCATTCGCGCCATCGCGGCCGACGCGGCGATCGACCCGTCGATGGTCATGCGCTATTTCGGCAACAAGGAAGGGCTGTTCGCCGCGGCGGCCGAATTCGACCTGGAGCTACCGAACCTCGGCGAGGTGCCGCGTGACCAGATCGGGACGGCTTTGGCCGCTCATTTCCTGGAGCGCTGGGAGCGCGACGAGGCACTGCTGATCCTCCTGCGCGCGGGGGTCACCAACGAAGCCGTCGCCGAGCGGATGCGAACGATCTTCGCCGCGCAGCTCGCCCCGGTCATCGCCAAGACCACGGGCCACGCCGCCGACACACCGCAACGGGCCAGCCTGGCGGCCTCGCAGGTGCTCGGCATGGCGCTGTGCCGCTACGTGCTGGCGTTTCCGCCGCTGGTGGATATGGACCGTCAGCAGATCGTCGACTGGATCGGGCCCACGCTGCAGCGATATCTGGTGGGTTAGATGCGCGCGATCACCGAGGCGAGCAGCGCGCCCATCCGCGTCGCCGACTGCCGTCCGGCTTCCAGCACCTCGGCGTGGCTGAGCGGTTGGCCCGTCATACCCGCGGCGAGGTTCGTCACCAGTGACACCGCGAACACCTCGGCGCCGGCCGCGCGGGCCGCGATCGTCTCGTGCACGGTCGACATCCCGACCAGATCGGCGCCGAGCGTGCGCAGCATCCGGATCTCGGCTGGCGTCTCGTAGTGCGGTCCCGGCAACCCCGCGTAGACGCCTTCGGCCAGGTCGGGGTCGATCTCGCGGGCCACCGCACGCAGGCGCGGTGAGTAGGCGTCGACCAGATCGACGAACTGCGCGCCGACCAGGGGTGAGCGCGCGGTCAGGTTGAGGTGATCGCTGATCAGCACGGGTTGGCCCACCTCGTACTCCGGGCGCAGACCGCCGGCGGCGTTGGTCAGCACGACCGTGCGCACGCCGGTCGCGGCGGCCGTGCGGACCGGGTGGACGACGTGCTGCAGGTCATGCCCCTCATACGCGTGGATACGGCCGACCAGAACCAGAACCCGATGTGCGCCGATGCGAACCGACAGCACCTGGCCGCCGTGACCGGCCGCGCTCGGCGGCGTGAAACCGGGAAGCTCGGCCATCGGCACCACCGCCACCGGATCGCCGAGTTCGGCCACCGCGGGGGCCCAACCTGATCCGAGGACCACTGCCACGTCGTGGTGTTCGGCGCCGGTGCGCTCGGCGATCGCTTCGGCGGATGCGAGAGGCGAGTCGGGCTCTGCGGACGCGAGGCTGTCGGTCACGATAGGCGAGCTTAACCGCGTCTTCGCGTGGGTGAGATACTGCGAAGATGCCCACCGCCACCGCATCGCTATGCGTCGAGGATGCCGTCAACCGGCGTCGTGGCGACCTTGTCGAACTGTCGCACTCGATCCACGCCGAGCCGGAGTTGGCCTTCGCCGAACACCGCAGCTGCGCCAAGACCCAAACTCTGGTCGCCGAGTACGGGTTCGAGATCACCGCGGCGCCCGGCGGGCTCGACACCGCGTTTCGGGCGTCGTACGGCAGCGGACCGCTGGTGGTCGGCGTGTGCGCGGAATATGACGCGCTGCCCGAGATCGGACATGCGTGCGGGCACAACATCATTGCGGCGTCGGCGGTCGGGACCGCGCTCGCGCTGGCCGACGTCGCCGACGAACTCGGGCTGACCGTCGTGCTCGTCGGCACGCCCGCAGAGGAGCTCGGTGGCGGAAAGGTGTTGTTGCTCAACGCCGGAACATTCGACGACATCGCGGCCTCGGTCATGCTGCATCCCGGCCCGGTCGACATCGCCGCAGCCCGTTCGCTGGCGCTCTCGGAGGTGACCGTCGAGTACACCGGCCGTGAATCGCACGCCGCCGTCGCCCCGTATCTGGGGGTGAACGCCGGTGACGCGGTCACCGTCGCGCAGGTCGCGATCGGCCTGCTGCGACAGCAGCTGATGCCGGGACAGATGGTGCACGGCATCGTCACCCACGGCGGCCAGGCCACCAACGTCATCCCCGGCCGCGCCGAGATGCGCTACACGATGCGGGCGACCGATATGACGGCGTTGCGCGAACTGGAAGGACGCATGGCGGGGTGCTTCGAGGCCGGTGCGCTGGCGACCGGCTGTGAGCACCAGGTCACCGAGACCGCGCCCGCCTATGCCGAGCTGCTGCCGGATCCTTGGCTTTCGGAGACCATCCGCGCCGAGATGGTTCGGCTCGGCCGCGAACCGCTGCCCGAGAGCGTCGAAGCCAGCGTGCCGTTGGGCAGCACCGACATGGGCAACATCACGCAGGTGATGCCGGGTATCCATCCGGTGATCGGCATCGACTCGGGTGGCGCGGCCATCCATCAGCCGGCCTTCGCGACGGCCGCGGCCGGCCCGAGCGCGGACAAGGCTGTGGTGGAAGGCGCAATCATGTTGGCGCGCACCGTCGTTCGCTTGGCCGAAACACCTGTCGAGCGGGACCGCGTTCTCGAAGCGCAGGAGAGGAGGCGGGCGCGATGAGCGTGTTGCCGCACGCCGCCGCGCGGTGGTTGTCGGCGAACTACGACGAGATGGTGTCGTGGCGTCGCCACATCCACGCCCACCCCGAACTGGGTCGCCAGGAATTCGCCACGACGGAATTCGTCGCACGCCACCTCGCCGACGCCGGACTCAACCCGAAGGTGCTGCCCGGCGGAACCGGGCTGACCTGTGACTTCGGGCCGGAGGACGGGCCGCGGATCGCGTTGCGCGCCGACATGGATGCGCTGCCGATGGCCGACCGGACCGGTGCGTCATACGCGTCGACCGTGCCCAATGTCGCCCACGCGTGCGGCCACGACGCGCACACCGCGGTGCTGCTGGGGACTGCGCTCGCGCTGGCGTCGGCTTCCGAACTGCCCGTCGGTGTGCGGCTGATCTTCCAGGCCGCCGAGGAGCTGATGCCGGGCGGCGCGATCGACGCCGTCAACGCCGGCGTGCTCAACGGCGTGTCCCGGATCTACGCGTTGCACTGCGATCCCCGGCTTCGGGTCGGCCGGGTCGCGACCAAGCCCGGGCCCATCACCTCGGCCGCCGACTCGATCGAGATCACCCTGCACTCGCCCGGCGGGCACACGTCGCGCCCACACCTGACCGGCGATCTCGTCTACGGGCTCGGCACGCTGATCACCGGACTGCCCGGGGTGTTGTCACGTCGCATCGATCCGCGGCATGACACCGTCATGGTGTGGGGCGCGGTCAACGCGGGTGTGGCCGCCAATGCCATCCCGCAGATCGGCACGCTGGCCGGCACCATCCGGACCGCCAGTCGCGACACCTGGCTGACGCTGGAATCCATTGTGGAAGAGACGGTTACGGCATTGCTGGCACCGCTGAACATCGAGCACAGCCTCAACTACCGGCGCGGTGTGCCACCCGTCGTCAACGAAGAGGTGTCCACCCGCATCCTCACCCACGCGATCGAAGCCGTCGGCCCCGACGTCCTCGCCGACACCCACCAGTCCGGCGGCGGCGAGGACTTCTCCTGGTATCTGGAAGAGGTGCCCGGTGCCATGGCCCGGCTCGGCGTGTGGAGCGGACAGGGCCCACAGCTCGACTTGCACCAGCCCACGTTCGACATCGATGAGCGTGCCCTCGGCATCGGCGTGCGCACGATGGTCAACATCGTCGCCGCCTCCGCCTGCTGATTGCTTCACCTCGCCTCGCACCGGCCGGGTTGCTTTGCACCGCGAGCGACCGTGTCTGTCCCCCGACACGCCGCATTTGAGCGACATTTTGGCGTCACTCGCGGCCCACGAGCGCCCATAGGCTGTTGGTGTGACGGATACACCCGACGACGAACTGTCAGCCGCAACCGCGGCCATGCGGGAAGCGGAGTCCCTGCAGCGGCGCCTCAACGCCGCAGAAGCGGCGGCCAAGGAGTCGGCCGAGCGGGCCTCGGCGGCACAACGGCAGGTCGCGGCCGAGGCCCGTGACGTGCACAAGCTGGAATCGTTCTCGCTGACGATGATCCTGTCGCATCTCAAGGGCTCGCACGACGACGCGATGGCCCGCGAGACGGCCGAACACCACGCCGCAGAGTACGAGTACCGCACGCAGCAGGCTCGCGCAGATGCCGATCAGCGCCTCGTCGACCATCTCACCCGTCAACACCACGCCCTCGGCGATGTCACGGCCCGCTACGAACAGGCCCTGGCCGTCAAGGAGCGATGGCTGCACGACCACAGTGACCCCACTTCGGTAAGGCTCATCGAAATCGCCGAGCGTCGTGGGCAATTGACCGCCGAGCGCACCGAACTCGAACAGGCGCGGGAAGCCGGTCAGCAGGCACTCGGTGATCTACGTTCGGCCGCCGAACGACTCGACAGTGCGCGGTCATGGTCGGCTTACGACACGTGGTTCGACGGCGGGATGATCGCCAGCATCGTCAAGGAAAATCGCCTCGACGACGTCGCGGTGCTGCTACGGTCAGCCGACAGTGCGCTCCGGCGATTCACGACCGAGCTCGCCGATGTCCATATGGCCGGTGTGCAAGCCGTCGAACTAAGTTCTTTCACAAGGGTTTTCGATGTATGGTTCGACAACTTCTTCACCGACGTCATGGTGCGGGACCGCATCATCGAGGCCCAGGAGAACGTCGACAAGGCAATCGCCGGCGTCAAGCGAATACTCGACGATCTCAGGCAGCGCGAGCAGGGCACCGCCGACGAACTCGCCGCCCTGAAAGGTGAGCGCGCAGACCTTTTGCACCGCACGTAGCGCGACCGTGCGGGTCTGCTGCTCGACACGCTGCAAAACGCCGGCAGAATACGCACGTTCGCCACCGCCGACTGTGCACAACCTGTCGTTCATCCACAGGCCCGTAAACGTCATCTTCCAAATCTCTTGCCCGCCACAGACGATCGTCTGCATGGACTCTCAGCTCACGCAGCTCTTCGACCACCAGCACGGCGTGGCCACGACCGCGCAGATTCTCAATCTCACCACCCGGCATGCGTTCGACCGAGCGGTGAATGCCGGTGTACTGGAACGGATTTGGCAGGGAATCTACTGTCTGGGTGAGCCGACCGACGAACTGCGTCTGCGTGGCCTTGACCTCGCGTCCGGCAAGAAGATCGCGGTGTGTCTCGGCACAGCTGCCGCGGTCCACGGGTTCGATACGGAGTACCCGCCGGACTTGCATGTGCTCAACCCGCCGCGCGGCCAGCTACGTTCTGCCGACGGACTCAAGGTCCACCGGCGGGACGGTGCGCCGTTGACGGTTGTCGACGGCAGATATGTGACCGCGCCGGCGTGGACGGCGATCGAGGTTGCTCGCGGTCTGAAACGTCCGCGCGCGCTCGCCACTCTCGACGCGGCACTCCGCAGTGGCACATGCGGTCGCGCAGACCTCTGGCGCGCGGCCCTCGAGCAGGCCGGGCGGCGCGGCATCGTCAATGTGCGCAACCTCATACCGTTGGCCGATCCGCGCGCCGAGTCTCCGATGGAGAGCGAGGCGCGGCTGGTGATGCTCGACGGCGGCCTGGTTCCCGAACTGCAGTATGAGGTCCGCGATGGCAACGGTCAGCTCAGGCGCCTTGATTTCGCCTGGCCCGAGCAGCAGGTCGCGGTCGAGTACGACAGCGCTGACTGGCATAGCAACCCCGACGCCTTGCTGCATGACCGTCGACGTACCGCGGCGTTGACGGCGGTGGGGTGGAGCGTCATCGCGATCGTGCTCGACGACGTGCGGCACCGGCAAGGGGAGATGGTTGCGCGGATCAGCGCGCAGTTGCGTCACGCTCGCGCGGCATGAGCGCGACGAAAATGCCGGAGAAATGCGGCGTGTCGGGCAACAGACACGCACGCTCGCGGGGCGAAGAAGCCAGAAAGCTACGGGCCGATGTTGCGCGCCGGGCGGGTGCGGAGATCGTGGACGTACTCGGGCGGGGCGCCGGCGATCTCGGCCGCGTCAGCCATGACGCCGATGTAGCGGGCCGACGGCAGGCCGCCTTCCCAGGCGTCGACGACATACAGCCAGGCCAGTACCGGGTCGGTCGTCGTGTCGGACGACAGCCGGTCCACGCGGCAGCGGATCTTCTTGTGGAACCCGAGCTCGGAGCCTTCCCAGCGGTCGAGGGACTGCTCGTCGGCCGGGGTCATGTCGTAGAGCACGACGAACACCTTGGACAGCGGGTCCTCGACGACCGTGGCGAGGGCGCCTTCCCAGCCGATGTCCTCGCCGCCGAAGGTCAGCCGCCAGCCGTGCAGCCACCCGGTTCCCGCCATCGGCGAATGGGGAGCACGCTGGAGCATTTGCTCCGGATGCATGTTGGATCCATACGCGGCGTAAAGCGGCACGGTAAGACAGCTTAATCCGCAAAGTTCGTTAGGTTAGTGCCGTGGTTACCCGCATCGTGATCCTCGGCGGCGGCCCCGCCGGATATGAGGCGGCCCTGGTCGCTGCGGCCCGAGGCCCGAAGGTCGCCCAAGTCACCGTTGTCGACTGCGACGGCATCGGTGGGGCGTGCGTGCTGTGGGACTGCGTGCCGTCGAAGACGTTCATCGCCTCGACGGGCGTGCGGACCGAGCTGCGCCGGGCCCCCAACCTGGGGTATTCGCTGGACTTCGAGCAGGCCAAGATATCGCTGCCGCAGATCAACGAGCGGGTCAAGACGCTCGCGTCGGCGCAGTCCAGTGACATCGCGCAGCGGATGCGCAGTGAGGGCATCGACCTGATCGAGGGCCGCGGCGAACTGATCGACGACGTGCCAGGCATGGCGCAGCACCGCATCAAGGTGACCGGCGCGGACGGACGCATTCGCCAGTTGACGGCCGATGTCGTGTTGATCGCCACAGGCGCGAGCCCGCGTGTGTTGCCCAACGCCGCACCCGACGGCGACCGCATCCTCAACTGGCGCCAGCTCTACGACCTCGACAGCGTGCCCGATCATCTGGTCGTCGTCGGTTCGGGCGTCACGGGCGCCGAGTTCGTCAACGCCTACACCGAACTCGGCGTGACGGTGACCGTCGTGGCCAGCCGTGACCAGATCCTGCCGCACGAGGACTCCGACGCCGCCGCGGTGCTGGAGCAGGTGTTCGCCGAACGCGGCGTCACGCTCGTCAAGAACGCCCGCGCCGAATCCGTGACCCGCACCGAGAACGGTGTGCTGGTCACGATGACCGACGGCCGCACGGTCGAAGGCAGCCACGCCCTCATGACCGTCGGCTCGGTGCCCAACACGACGGGCCTGGGTTTGGAACGGGTGGGCATCGAACTCGGCCAAGGCAACTACCTGACCGTCGACCGGGTGTCGCGCACGTCGGTGCCCGGCATCTACGCGGCCGGCGACTGTACGGGCCTGCTGCCGCTGGCTTCGGTGGCCGCGATGCAGGGCCGCATCGCGATGTATCACGCGCTCGGCGAGGCGGTCGCACCGATCCGGTTGCGGACCGTGGCGGCGGCGGTGTTCACGCGTCCCGAGATCGCGGCCGTCGGTGTTCCGCAGGCCGCGATCGACGACGGATCCGTACCGGCCCGCACGCTGATGCTGCCGCTCAGCACGAACGCCCGCGCCAAGATGTCGAGCCTGAGCCACGGCTTCGTCAAGATCTTCTGCCGTCCGGCGACCGGTGTGGTGATCGGCGGCGTGGTGGTCGCGCCGATCGCCTCCGAGCTGATCCTGCCCATCGCCCTGGCCGTGCAGAACGGCATCCCCGTCGACGATCTTGCGCAGACGTTCTCGGTCTATCCGTCGCTGTCCGGATCGATCACCGAGGCGGCTCGGCAGTTGATGAAACACGACGACCTCGACTAGCCACCACCGGCCCGGCGGCGGGCAAATGGTCGGAGGGCCACGTAGCCTGGGGATCGTGACTGTCCCGATCTCAGCACCGGGCGACGGGCAAACCCTCCTCGGGCCCCAGCAACGGGCGCAAGCCTGGCAGCAATTAGGTAGTGAACAATTCGACGTCGTGGTCATCGGCGGTGGTGTCGTGGGAGCCGGCGCGGCGCTGGACGCCGCGACCCGCGGGCTCAAGGTGGCTCTGGTCGAGGCCCGCGACTTCGCGTCCGGCACGTCGAGCCGCAGCTCGAAGATGTTCCACGGCGGGTTGCGCTACCTCGAGCAGCTCGAGTTCGGGCTGGTGCGCGAGGCCCTGCACGAACGCGAGCTGAGCCTGACGACTCTCGCGCCGCATCTGGTGAAGCCGCTGCCGTTCCTGTTCCCGTTGACCAACCGGTGGTGGGAACGGCCGTATGTGGCGGCGGGCATCTTCCTCTATGACCAGCTCGGCGGCGCGAAATCCGTTCCCGCGCAAAAGCATCTGACCAAGGCTGGGGCGCTGCGGCTGGCCCCGGGGCTCAAGCGGAGTTCACTCATCGGCGGCATCCGCTATTACGACACCGTCGTCGACGACGCCAGGCACACCATGACCGTCGCGCGCACCGCGGCCCATTACGGCGCCGTGGTCCGGACTTCGACGCAGGTGGTCGCGCTGCTGCGTGAGGGCGACCGCGTCACCGGTGTCCAGGTCCGTGACTCCGAGGACGGCAGCACGACCGACGTGCGCGGCCACGTCGTGATCAACGCCACCGGGGTGTGGACCGACGAGATCCAGGCGCTGTCCAAGGAACGCGGCCGGTTCCGGGTACGCGCGTCGAAGGGCGTGCACGTGGTGGTGCCGCGCGACCGGATTGTCAGCGAGGTGGCGATCATCTTGCGCACCGAGAAGTCGGTGCTGTTCGTCATCCCGTGGGGGACGCATTGGATCATCGGCACGACCGACACCGACTGGAACCTCGACCTGGCGCATCCGGCGGCCACCAAGGCCGACATCGACTACATATTGGGCCACGTCAACACCGTGCTGGCCACGCCGCTGACCCACGACGACATCGACGGCGTCTATGCCGGGCTGCGGCCGCTGCTTGCCGGTGAGAGTGAGGAGACGTCCAAGCTGTCGCGCGAGCATGCCGTCGCGGTCCCCGCTCCCGGGCTCGTGGCGATCGCAGGCGGCAAGTACACGACCTACCGGGTGATGGCCGCCGACGCGGTCGACGCCGCCGCGGAGTTCGTCCCGGCCAGGGTGGCGACGTCCATCACCGAGAAGGTGCCGCTCATGGGCGCCGACGGTTACTTCGCGCTGATCAACCAGACCGAACATGTGGGCAGGCATTACGGACTGCATCCGTACCGGGTGCGGCACCTGCTCGACCGCTACGGCGCGTTGATCGGTGAAGTGCTCGCGATGGCTGAGGGCAAGCCCGAGTTGCTGGCGCCGATCTCCGATGCGCCGGTCTATCTGAAGGTCGAGGCCTGGTACGCGGCCGCCGCCGAAGGCGCGCTGCACCTCGAGGACATCCTGGCCCGGCGGATGCGGATCTCGATCGAGTACCCGCACCGCGGCGTCGACTGTGCCCGCGAGGTCGCCGAGGTGGTGGCGGCGGTACTCGGCTGGAGTGCCGAGGACGTCGACCGCGAGGTGGCGACCTATATCGCCAGGGTCGATGCCGAGGTGCGCTCGCAACAGCAGCCCGACGACGAGTCCGCCGACGCGCTGCGCCAGGCCGCGCCGGAGGCCCGTGCCGAGATCCTCGAGCCGGTGCCGCTCAATTGAGAAAACCCGCACCGCTGCCGGTGCGCGACGGGTTGGGACCGGCGCGGGTGCGGGTGCACGGCGGCCGATTGGTCGACGAGTTCGAGCGCCGCTTCGGCGCGGGTGCGAAAGTGCGTGCCGGAGAAGTATTTTCGGTCGACGGCGCCGTGCTCGACGAATCGACCGTGCTGCCCGCGGGTGCGCACGTCTACCTGTACCGCGAGCTGCCCGACGAAGTTGTCGTGCCGTTCGACATTCCGGTCCTGTACCGCGACGACGACATCGTCGTGGTGGACAAGCCACATTTCCTGGCCACCATGCCCCGCGGCAATCACGTCGCGCAGACCGCACTGGTGCGACTGCGCCGGGAACTGGATCTGCCCGAGTTGAGCCCGGCCCATCGGCTGGACCGGCTGACCGCCGGGGTGTTGTTGTTCACGACTCGCCGTGAGCTGCGCGGCCGGTATCAAACGCTGTTCGCGCAGGGCCATGTCGCCAAAACGTACCTCGCCCATGCCCACGGCGAGCCGGCCGTCGCGCTGCCCACCACGCTGCGCAGCCGTATCGTCAAGCGCCGCGGTCATTTACAGGCGGTCGAGGAGCCAGGTGAACCGAACGCCGAAACCTACGTGGAACCGCTGAAAGACGGCCGCTACCGGCTCACCCCGCGCACCGGCCGCACCCACCAGCTGCGCGTGCACATGGCCGCGATCGGAGTGCCGATCACCGGTGATCCGTTCTACCCGAACGTGTTCGACGTGGCACCCGACGACTTCAGCAACCCGCTGCAGTTGCTCGCCCACCGCCTCGAGTTCGACGACCCGATCACGGGCCGGGCACGCGTATTCGTCAGTGCACGCGAGCTGACGGGCGGGTCAGGGACGTAGGACGGCGCGGATGCAGCCGTCGGTCTTGTTCTTGAACATGTCGTAGGCGCGGACACCCTCGTGGAGGGGGAGGTCGTGAGTGATCAGGATCGACGGGTCCAAGTCGCCCTGTGCGACGTAGTCGAAGAACTGCGGGATGTAGCGCTGACCGTGCTGTTGGGCGGTGCGCAGGGTGAGGCTTTTGTTGGTGAGCATGCCCATCGGGAACTTGTCGGTGAGGCCGTAGATGCCGAGAACTGAGACGACGCCGCCCTTTCGGCAGGCCAGGATGGCTTCACGCAGCGGGGCGGCGCGATCGGTCTCCATGCGGAGGGCCTGTTTGGCGCGGTCGTAGACCTGTTGGACGCCGGTGGAATGGCCTTCCATCCCGACGGCTTCGATGACGGCGTCGGGCCCGCGGCCGCCGGTCGCTTCGCCGAGGGCCTCCTGGACGCTGTCGACCTCGCTGTAGTTGATCGTCTCGGCCCCGAGTTGTTGTGCGAGCGTGAGGCGTTCGGGGTAGCGGTCGATGGAGATGACCCGTCCGGCACCGTTGAGCAGGGCACTGCGGGCGGCCATCAAACCGACGCCGCCCGCGCCCCAGACGGCCACGGTGTCGCCGCCGGCGATGTCGCAGAAGTCGGCGCCCATGTAGCCGGTGGGGACGGCGTCGGACATGAACAGGGCTTGTTCGTCGGTGACGAAATCCGGTATGGCGAAGCAGTTTGCGTCGGCGAACGGCACGCGGATGTACTGGGCGTGCGAGCCGGCGTATCCGCCGAACGGATGGGTGTAGCCGTAGATCCCGGCGGTGGGGGAGCCGAGGATGGGCCGCTGGAGTTCGGCATTGGGGTTGGTGGTGTCGCACAGCGAGTAGAGGTCGTGGTCGCAGTACCAGCACCGGTTGCAGGCGATGAACGACGGCACGACGACGCGGTCGCCGACCTTGGTCTCGGTGACCTCGGCGCCGACTTCGACCACCTCGCCCATGAACTCGTGGCCGAAGACGTCGCCTGCACGCATGCCGGGCAGGTAGCCGTCGATGAAGTGCAGGTCGGAGCCGCACGTGGTGGTGAGCCTCACGGCCACGATGACGTCATGAGGATTGAGAATCGCTGGGTCGTCGACAGTTTCGACGGCGAGATCGTTGACGCCGTTCCATACGAGAGCTTTCATGGAGAGCCTTTCAGCGTGAGGAGTCGCGGGCGCTGGGGTTGCGTGCGATGGTGGGCACTTCGCCGGTCTGCAGCAGAGCGCGGGCGCGATAGAGGGCCTTGTAGGTGAGCAGGCCGGTGAGGGCGCCGGGTCCTGGCGCGGTGACGCGGGCGACGACTTCGGTGCCGCGGTCCCCCGGGGCCTCGGAAAAGTCGAAGGTGATCCCCGTGGAGCGCTCGGGATCGACGTCGACGTATCGGATGCGGTTGTCGCCTTCGCGGGACACGACGCAGTCCCAGACGGGGCCGTCGTCGCCGGCGAAGGTCCAGCGGAGACGCTCGGGCCCCGCGTCGGCAACTTGCGCGATGTCGCCGAAAATCTGCGACAGGCGCCCGGAATCCTGGAAGAGGGCCAGGACCTCGCCGCGCGGGCGGGCGATCGTGATGGCTTGGACGCGCGAGTCGGTGGTGGCCGCCTCGCCGACCTTCTCGACGACTTTATGCGCGAGCTGCTTGGCCTGCCGTTTGGCGGTGTCGACAACGTTCATAGGGCCTCCTCGGCTGGGCGTCGCGGGAGACTACCCGGGGTGAGGCGGCATAAACGCTGTTGTGTGCGGCCCTTTCCGGAGCCGTCGAGTCAGCCGGCGCCCGCGGCGATCACCGCCCGGTTGCGTTCGGCGACTATCGGCAGGTCAACCTTGACCAACCGCCGGTCGTAGCTGAGGTATCCGTTCACCTCGTTCTCGACATCGGTCGTCTGGGTGTAGACCGCGCCCGACAGGCCGTCGCTGCGCACCAGGTTCTCCACATCGCGGCTGACCTCGACGTACCGCTGGGTCAACCGGGCCGGGCTGTCGGTCATCTCGTACGCCTCCGGCCGGCCCGGCCACCGGTTGTCGGCGAGCGTCAGGCCGAGGCCGCCGTATTCGCCCTGCACGATCACGCGGTGTTCGGGGCCCTCCTTGCGGACGGGGCCCACGTAGTTGTGATTGTCGTAGACGTCCCCGGCCCTGCTGTCCGGACGGGATTTGCAGCAGTTGACGCCGCTGTTGGCGTTCACCATCCGCGACGGGTCCTGCGCTTTCACCTTGTCGGCGATGCGGGCCGTGTCGAACTCGCCCCAGCCCTCGTTGAACGGCACCCAGCCGATGATCGAGGTGAAGCTACGCAGCTGATCCACCATCGCGGCGAGTTCCTTCTCGAAGCGTGCCTTCGCCACGGGAGCCGGGTCGGGGGACGGGCCCGTCATCGGGCCGTTGATCGATTCGCCCAGCGACGGCATGTCCTGCCACACCATCAGCCCGAGTTTGTCGGCCCAGTAGTACCAGCGGTCCGGTTCCACCTTGGCGTGCTTGCGAACGAAGTTGAACCCCAGCTCCTTTGTCCGCTCGAGGTCGAACTTGAGCGCATCGTCGGTGGGGGCGGTGTAGATCCCGTCCGGCCAGTAGCCCTGATCCAACGGGCCGTGCAGGAACGTGATCTTGCCGTTCAACGCGATGCGCGGTCGGCCGGCCGCGTCCCTGACCGTGCCGATGGTGCGCAGCCCGCCGTAGCTGGATACCTCGTCGATCACGCGTCGGGACGGACTGACAAGGCGGACTTTGAGGTCGTAGAGGTAGGGGTCGTCCGGTGTCCACAGGTGTGGATTCGCCACCGGGAGACGGACGGGCTGACCGGGTTTCCCGTATGCGCGCGCCACTTCCGGGCCACCGCCGGGCTCGGCGACGACGACCTCGACCCGCTGGTAGGTCGTTCCCGAGAGCCTGGGCGTGACGGTGAAACCGGTCTGGTCCGGGGTGATGTCGAGCTTTTCGATGTGCGCGGCGCTGACCGGCTCCATCCAGACCGTCTGCCAAATGCCCGACGCGCCGGTGTAGGCAAGCCCGCGGGGAGAGTTGCGTTGCTTGCCGACCGGGAACGCGCCGGCCTCGTTGCGGTCTTCGACCCGCACGGTCAACTCCTGGACGGGTGACCGCACCAGCGCGCCGGTGATGTCGGCACTGAACCCGGTGTAGCCGCCTTCGTGGTGGGCCACCTGCTGGCCGTTGACCCAGACGGTTGCGACCTGGTCGACCGCGCCGAAGTGCAGCAGCACGCGTTGCCCCCGCCAATCGGCAGGCACCTTGACGAGCTTGCGGTACCACATCTGATCGTCGTGGCGCTGGATGCCGGATAGTGCCGACTCCGTGGGATAGGGGACCAGGATCCGTTCGGTGTACTCGCTCGCCGATGGCGGTTCCTTCTCGGCATCCTGCAGCGATCGTCCCGTGTAACTCCAGCCGCCGTTGAGGTTGAGCCAGCGTTGCCGCACCATCTGCGGACGCGGGTACTCCGGCAGCGCGTTTCCCGGTCCCACCAGGTGCGTCCACGGCGTGGACAACGGAGGCTTTTTACGTTGCCAGATCTCGACGGCCTTGGCCGGCGTACTCACCATCACGAAACCCATCAACGGCACCAGCGCCACTATCGCGAACCGTCGAAGCCACGCGATGGTCACCACCCCCCAATTGTCAGCATGTAGCAAACATATCGGCTGGTCACCCCGCATCGTTACACGCGCCTCGCGCTATCCTGGCCGCATTCGACGACCCCGGCGCGAACGGCAGGAAAATCCAATGATCACAATGTGATACGTCACACTCATGCGACGTAGGCGGCGTGAGTTCTGGCAAATCTGCGGTGAAGAGCCGGACCTGACGGCATCGTGTGCGCCAGTTGCGTGGCAAACTTTGTGAACGCATGCCGAGACGGCAACTTCTCGATAAGGCTGGCAAAGACCCGGCGAACGGCGCAGCATGAGCCCGTGCGTAAATTATGGCCAGCCCTAGCCGTTGCGGGGATGTTCGTCGCCGGCCTCGCGGTGACCGGCCCGCCCACCGCCCAGGCGACCATCTGCGGATCGATCGGCGGCAGGCATGTCGACGTCACCGGTTGCTCGGATCCGATGTCTGAACTCAACGACGCGCTGGCTCCGCCGCCTCCACCGGGCTATGTGCCGCCCCCGCCGCCGCCTCCGAACGTCAGTGTGTGCGCGAACGTCGGCAGGCGCATCAACATCAGTGGTTGCGTGTAATCAGCGCGGCCACTTGGTTCGGCCGTCGCCGCGGTCGAGCAGCACGTACAGCTCATCGGACCATGCGTTCAGCCGATAACGGTTGAGTACTTTGCGGGTGGCGGCGACCGCCATCGCGCCAAGGGCGACGGCGCTCAGCCAGATTCCGATCGCTGCCGCAGTCCCGTACCCGGTCGCGGTTGCCGGGCTGGTCGGTGGTGGGACGCGGCGGCCTTTCCCGTCCACCCAGATCTGCACCTGGTCGCCGGCGCTGACGGGCTGCGACGGCCGGATGACACCGGTGTGCTCAGAACCCGCGGCGGTCCATTTGACGCTGACGATGCTGAC
This sequence comes from Mycobacterium venezuelense, assembly GCF_054919535.1. Classification (NCBI taxonomy): domain Bacteria; kingdom Bacillati; phylum Actinomycetota; class Actinomycetes; order Mycobacteriales; family Mycobacteriaceae; genus Mycobacterium; species Mycobacterium venezuelense. Next base: position 216,352 of record NZ_JBONDW010000002.1, on the reverse strand, counting down.
GGCGGCGTTGTCGGCGGCCGGTGCACTGTCGGCGACGACGGTCGCCTGGGTTGGCATGCGCGTCTGCGCCTGTTCGCGCGCCGAGCGAAGGCTTTCCCCGTACACGTCTTCGCCGACGCTCACCGCATAGGGGATGACGAGGACTGCGAACACGGTGGCGAGCACCACGGCCATCGCCTCGATGCGGTCGAATCGCCGAACCAAGGGATTGCGGCCGAGGGCCCGCAGGACCCACCAGCGACGCCGGCTCAACGTGGACACTTTCTACCAGCCTGTTTCGTTCGTGTTACGGCTACATATCCATGCTGGCACCGCGGCCGCCGGACATGCCAGTTTGCAGGGGGTTTGGAGGCCAACGTCACATCCAGCTAGAACGTGTTCTACTGACGGGGTGGACCGCCAGAAATTCGATCACCTCTTCGACATGACCGACCGAACCGTCGTCGTCACCGGCGGTACCCGAGGCATAGGACTCGCCCTTGCCGAGGGCTTTGTGCTTGCCGGCGCGCGCGTCGTCGTCGCAAGCCGTAAGGCCGACGCGTGCGAGGCGGCGGCCGCGCACTTGCGTGAACTCGGCGGCCAGGCGATCGGGGTCCCGACCCACAGCGGCAACATCGACGACCTCGGCGCGCTGGTCGAGCGCACGGTGTCGGAGTTCGGTGGCGTCGACGTCGTCGTCAACAACGCCGCGAATGCGTTGGCTCAGCCGTTCGGCCAGATGACTCCCGAAGCGTGGGCCAAGTCGTACGACGTGAACCTGCGCGGCCCGGTGTTTCTCGTCCAGCACGCGCTGCCGCATCTGAAGGCGAGCCCCAAGGCCGCGGTGCTGAACATGGTGTCGGTCGGCGCGTTCAACTTCGCACCCGCGCTGTCCATCTACGCCTCGGGCAAGGCCGCGCTGATGTCGGTCACGCGGTCGATGGCTGCCGAGTTCACACCGTTCGGCATCCGCGTCAACGCGCTGGCACCCGGACCGGTCGACACCGACATGATGCGCAACAACCCGCAGGAGGCCATCGACATGATGGTCGGCGGCACACTGATGAAACGGCTGGCCACTCCGGACGAGATGGTCGGTGCGGCGCTGTTGCTCTGCTCGGATGCCGGCAGTTACATCACCGGTCAGGTGGTCATCGTGGACGGTGGCGGAACGCCTCGCTGAACTCGGTAACGCCGCCGCCCGACGATGCGAGGATCTGGCTGCGGTTTTCCACCTGAAGTGCGGTTTCGAGGCAGCCGGCGTCGAGGTTGGCCCACAACACCTGCTTGGTCGACTCCAAGCCGAATTTGCCATAGCCGCATAATGTTTCGGCGATTTCCAGCGCATCGTCGACGACGTTGCGGCACACCCGCGACACCAGGCCGAGCCGCAGCGCCTCGGTTGCGTCGACCGTGCGTGCCGTCAGGATCATGTCGAATGCCGGGCCTGCGCCGATGATGCGCGGAAGGGTGTAGCTGACCCCGATGTCGCAGCCCCCGATGCCGAGTTTGATGAATTGCGTGCAGAATCGGGCGGACTCCGAGGCCAGCCGGATGTCGCTGGCCGCGGCGAGTGCGAACCCGCCGCCGTATGCCGGGCCGTTGACGGCGGCGATCACGGGCTGGCGGAGACGGTGGAGCTTGACCGTGAGATTGGCGATGCGTTCCTGCCAACGCATCCCGGAGCGCGGGAACTCGGTGCCGCCGGCCGCTTCCGGTGGATTCGGGGCACCCAGGTCGAGCCCGGAGCAGAACCCGCGGCCCGCACCGGTGAGTACGACGACGCGGCACTCGTTGTTGGCGGCGATGTCATCGAGCGTCGCGTGCAGGGTCTCCACGAGCTCGTACGACAGCGCATTCAGCTTGTCCGGCCGGTTCAGCGTGATGACGGCGATGTCGGGACGCGGGAAGGTCAGCTCGAGAGGCATGACCGGACCCTAACCGCTGCTGTGCCATCCCTGGACGCCGACAGCGATCATTCGCAGCTGTTTGACCGCGGTGCGGTGGATGGCGCCGATGGCCGCTGCGTCCCCCGCGTCTTCCAGGGACTCGGCGATGGAGATCATCGCGTTGACGAAGAGATTGGCGAGGATGTTGAGATCCTCACTGCTCCAGTCCTTGAGTGCGGGGAAGCGGGCCAGATCGATCGCGAGCTCGGAGGTGATCAGGCGGATCTCGGTGCGAATCGCATACCGCAACACCGACACCCCACTGGAGCGTTCCCTGGCGATGAAGCGCCAGTGTTCGCGGCGCTCGTTGAAGCTGCCGATGAGAATCTCGGCCGAGGATTCGATGACGTGGTGCGGATCGAGCTTGCCTGCGCGCGCACCGCGCAACATGTCGCGCAGTGAGCGAAACGATTCGTCGATCAGCACGAGGCCGAGCGCGTCCATCGAGTCGAAGTGGCGGTAGAACGCCGCGGGAACGATGCCGGCCTCCCGGGTCACCTCACGCAGACTCAGCGCGCTGAAGCTGCGGTCCTCCAGGAGTTTGAGCGCGGCCGCGATGATCGCCCGACGGGTCGCTTCCTTGCGTTCATCTCGGGAGAGGGTGTCCCGCGAACGCGACGATCGAGATGTTTCGGCGCGTCGTGTTCGGGTATTGGGCGTACGTCTGTTCACTGATGTGAACCGTACCACAAGCAGCAAATTCATCGTTGACAGGTCGAACTGTATGCGCGCACTGTGTACACATGTTCACTCAAACACTGACCGAAGGTGTCGGGCGACGCCTACTCGCCAGTCGGCGGGTGAGCGCGCTGGCGAACCTGCTCACGGGCCCGCACGGCGTCGACCGCTACACCGAGCTGGTCGAACCGACCTGGACGCGCGGCGATGCCCGCGCAAAGGTGCTCGCGGTGCGGCGGCAGACGCCACGCAGCGTGACGCTGACGCTGGAACCCAACGAGGCATTCACCGGATTCCGGGCGGGCCAGCACATCAACCTGTCCGTGGAGATCAACGGCAGACGCCGGACCCGCTGCTATTCGCCGGCCAGCGCCGAGGGCGCCCGCCACATCGAGCTCACCATCGGCCGCCACGACGGCGGTCTGGTGTCGAACTATCTGTGCGACCACGCTTATCCGGGCATGGTGCTCGGTCTGGACGCGGTGGGCGGGGAGTTCGTCATGCCCGAGATCCGGCCGCGCCGCATCCTGTTCGTCTCCGGCGGCAGCGGCATCACGCCGGTGATGTCGATGCTGCGCACTCTGCGTGCACAGGCGTTCACCGGTGACATCTCATTCGTGCACTACGCGCGCGGCGCCGATGAGGCCTGCTATCGCGACGAGCTCGCCACGACACCGGGAGTGCGGGTACTGCACGGCTACACCCGCAGCGCCGCCGGGTCAGATCTCGACGGTCACTTCGGGCCGGCGCATCTGGCCGCGGCGTGTCCCGACGGCGAACCGGACGCGGTGTTCGCGTGCGGTCCGCCGGCACTCGTCGACGCGGTTCGCGCGCACTGCCGCAACGTCAGCTCGGAGAGTTTCGTGCCGCCGACGTTTTCGGTTCCGGCCGAATCGACGGGTGGCACCGTCACATTCAGGACCAGCGGCGTCGACGTCGTCGACGACGGCCGGCCGCTGCTCGTGCAGGCCGAAGCGGCCGGGCTTACGCCGGAGAGCGGATGCCGCATGGGGATCTGCCACAGCTGCACCCGTTTCAAGACCCGCGGCGCGGTTCGCAACCTGATCACCGGTGCGGTCTCGACCGCCGACTGCGAAGACATCCAGATCTGCGTCACCGCGCCCGTCGGTGACGTCGCCATCGACCTTTGAGCACTCTGACCCGAAAGGCTCTGTAATGAATGCACCCAAGTACTCGCTGACCCCCGAACAGGCCGAGGCATTCGGCCGCGAACTCGACGCCATTCGCGCACGCGTGATCGCCGACCTCGGCGAACGCGACGCCACCTACATCCGCAAAGTCATCAAAGCCCAGCGGACACTCGAAGTCGGTGGCCGCGCCCTGCTGTTCTTCCCGCCGACCTGGCTCGCGGGAACGGCCATGCTGGCGGTCTCGAAGATCCTCGACAACATGGAGATCGGCCACAACGTCATGCACGGCCAATACGACTGGATGGGTGATCCGGCCATCTCCAGCAAGGCGTTCGAATGGGACACCGCCTGCCCGGCCGATCAGTGGCGGCACTCGCACAACTACATGCACCACACCTACACCAACATCGTCGACATGGACCGCGACATCGGCTACGGCATCCTGCGGATGAGCGAGGACCAGAAGTGGTCGCCGTACTACCTCGGTAACCCGCTCTACGCATTCCTGCTCATGGTGCTTTTTCAGTACGGTGTGGCGCTGCACGAAATGGAAACCGAGCGGATCCGCGCCGGTGAGATCAGCATCGCCGACAAACGCGAAGTGCTGCAAGGTATCTGGCGCAAAACCAAGAAGCAGACCCTCAAAGACTACGTCGCCTTTCCGCTCCTCGCCGGTCCGTTCGCACCGTTTGTGTTCGCCGGCAACCTGACTGCCAACCTCACCCGCAACGTGTGGTCGTTCATGATCATCTTCTGCGGTCACTTCCCGGACGGCACCCAGGAGTTCTCCATCGAGGAGACCGAGAACGAGACGCGCGGCATGTGGTATTTCCGGCAGCTGCTCGGTTCGGCAAATCTCACCGGCGGCAAGTGGTTCCACATCCTGAGCGGAAACCTGTCATTCCAGATCGAGCACCATCTGTTCCCCGACATCCCCGCGCACCGGCACGCCGAAATCTCGGTCGAGGTCCGCGAGATCTGCGAGCGCTACGGCCTGCCGTACAACACCGGCCCGCTCTACAAGCAGTTCGGCACCGTGGTGCGCAAGATCGTCAAGCTCGCTTTCCCGTGGGGCGGCAAGCCGAAAGACCCCGAGCCGGCGGACGTCAAGGAGCCCGTGCGCGAACCGGCTCCGCAGCCGATATGTGAGCCCGAACTCGTCAACTGCTGACGGGCAGGCTGCGTTGCAGCAGTACGGTGTCCAGCCAGCGGCCGTGCTTGAAACCGACTGCACGCAGCCGCCCGGCCTCGACGAAACCGTGCCTGCGGTGCAGGGCCAACGAGGCGGCTGCGTCGTCGGTGTCCACGACGACCGCGATCACCTCGCGGATGCCCGCCGCCGCGCAGCCGTCGAGCAGCGCCGCCATGAGCTGTGCCCCGATACCCCGGCCGGCCGCGTGTGGCACGAGGTAGATCGAGTTCTCGACGGTGTGCCGGTAGGCGGGCCTGGTCTTCCACGGCGCGCAATAGGCATAGCCGACGACGCTGCCGTCGAGTGTCGCAGTGAGAAAAGGCAATCCGAGGTCGCGCGCCGTCGTCAAGCGCCGGTCCCACTCCGCGCGGTCCGGCGGGGTCAGCTCGAACGTCGCGACGCCGCTCTCGACGTGGTGCGCGTAGATCGCGGCGATCGCGTCGAGGTCATCCGCTGACGTGGGGCGGATGGCGGCGTTGGTCATGAATTCACCCTAGGTCTCAACTTGTTCGGGTGGATGAAAGGTATCTCCTGAGTCGTATTAGGGAGTTGAAGAATCGGGCCGACCGCTTACGTTACGGGTGCGGCTCGAATGGTTTAGCAGAGGAATCGTCAGTGTCACTCCTGCGAAAGAACCGAATCATGGCGCCGATCAGGTTGAAGGCGAGCCAGCCGTCCAAGTAGCCTAGCCTCAAATCGCAATCGGCAAGGCGTGACAATGGGCAGTGGGCGTGGGGACAAGCGGCGGGCAAAGAAGGCGCACTCCAGTCGGGTGCTCCGACGCGACCCTCCAGCCGCTGTGAAGCGATTTCTGCGCCAAGAGGTGGCGTTTGGTTGTCCCGTGCCTGGATGTGGTAACCCTTACCTGCAGTACCATCATTTCGACCCAGAATGGCATATCGAGCGCCATCACGATCCCGCGCGCATGGTGGCAATCTGCGGGGAGCATCACGCGAAAGCGCGTGCCTTTACCCGCGCCCAATGCCGCGAATTCAAGGAAAATGGTGCGATGCGGAATCGAGTCGTTCAAGGAAAATTCGATTGGATGCGAAAAGAGATACTTGGAGTAGCTGGAGGGTATCACTATGGAAACGGCGCGATCCTCACATACGGTGACCATCGTCTCATTTGGTTCAACCGCGACGACAAAGGCTATCTTCTTCTTAATATTTCGACTTTGGACCGTAACGGTCGGCGGAGAGAATTGCTCGTAAATAACGAGTGGTTTGTTAGGGGCGAGCCTTTCGACGTTGAAAGTCCTCCTAACGGGGCATATCTCAAGATTGACTACCATGATAGTGACCAGATCGAAATTCGGTTTCGCGAATGCGGCTCGGCCCAAGATCTATTGGGTAAGTTTCCGCAGGCGCCGATCGGATCGCTGCCTCCAACTATCTACCCAATCACGCTTGCCGTAGTGAGTATGCGTTTGCTTGGTCCTGGCATCCACATTGATCCGACGCGTATGACGCTTCCGCGGGGAATTGTGGTAGAGAACGGGACTTTTATCAACAACGCGACGTCGATACGTATAGGGAAATGATTCTGAAGTCCGTGGCGCCGCCCCTTGCTTCGCGGCATTGCTCATGGCACACCCTAGGTCTGACAGGCCGGACACCAGTACGTGACCCGCTCGCCGCTGTTGTCGGTCTCGATGGGTGTTCCGCACCGGCGACACGGTTCGCCTGCCCTGCCGTAGACCCACAGCTGCCGCCCGCGGCGGGTGTCGCCGGTTGTCGTTCGATTCCATCGGGACCGGTTGAGCCACAGCATGTCCCGTGCACGTTGCACGACCCGCAGTGGATCGTTCAGTGAGCTGACCGGGGACGTGGGGCGGCGACCGAAGACGAAGCACAGTTCATTGCAGTAGACATTGCCGACGCCGGCCATGACGCGTTGGTCGAGCAGCGCCTCGGAAAGCGGCCGATCCGGATCGGCGGTCAGATTGGCGGCCGCGGTGCGGGCATGCCAGTCGGGCCCGAGCAGGTCGGGGCCGAGATGTGCGACGGCATCCATGTCGGCGGCCCGATCCAAAACCTCCAGCACGCCGAGGTCTATCCCGGTTGCGCGGCTGTCGGCCGTCTCCAGCACGATGCGGATGCGATGTGCCGCGCCGGCAGACCAGCCGATGCGCCAGCTGCCCTCCATCTTCAGATGGGAATGAATGCTGGCGGGCCCGACCCGGATGAACAGGTGCTTGCCGCGGCTCAGAACTTCGTCGACCACCTGCCCGGTGAGGTCGACCGTGGCGTAGCGCGGCACCCTGATGTCGCAGCGCGTCAACGTCTTACCCACCAGTGCCGTGCGGAGCGCCGCGGCAGTGTGAAAGACGGTGTCGCCTTCGGGCATGCCCTATTGAACCAGCCGTTGCGAAAGTTCCCACAGCCGTAGCGCGTTGCCTGGGTCAAGGGCGTAGGGAGCGACACCGCTGATCCCGAACTCGTCGCGGTGATCGACCACGACCGCTTCGTTGCAGTCGTCGAAGTACCGTCCGCCGACGCCTTCCAACAGCGGTGACGCGGCCAGCAGCACCGACGTGGCCGCACCCTGCTCGGCTGTTTTCAGTCTGCTGCCTGCCTGGCGGAATCGCTCGGCTGCTTGTTCGCCGTACGCCGGATCGAGATGGCGTTGCAGGGCGGTGAGAATTCCGCCGGGCATCAGCGCGTTGGCGGTGATGCCGTCGTCTCGCCAGCGTCGGCTGGCCTCGACCGCGAACAGCACGTTGGCGGTCTTCGACTGGCCGTATGCGCCGAAGGGGTCGTAGTCGCGGAATGCGTAGTCGATGTCGTCGAACACCACGGGGGAGCGCAGGTGTCCGGATGAGCTGACCGAGACCACGCGGGCACCGCCTGCGGCGGCGAGTGCCCGGTGCAAACCGGTCGTGAGGGCGAAGTGGCCGAGGTGGTTGGTGGCGAACTGTAGTTCGTGACCGCCCGCTGACCGGGTCAGCTGCTGCACCGCCATCACACCCGCGTTGTTGACAAGGATGTGCAGCGGCCCGCTCCATGCCCTGATGAACGCCGCCACACTGGCGAGGTCGGTCAGGTCGAGCGCACCGACAGTGATGGCGTCGTTGCCGGTCGACGTACGAAGGTCGGCAGCTACGCGTTCGCCCGCGGCGACGTCGCGGACCGCCAATGTCACCGCCGCTCCGGCAGCGGCGAACGCGCGGGCCGTTTCGACACCGATGCCCGATGCGGCGCCGGTGACGATCGCCGTACTGCCGGACAGGTCGACGCCGTCGATCACGTCAGCGGCTGTCGATTCGGAATTGAAGGGTGTTGTGATGGGAGTGGTCACGACTCACACGAACAGGTCGCGGCCCTTCGCTGTTCCCCGCAGTCAGCGCAATCGCAAGCCACGCGGCGTACGGGTGAAGCCGGCACCGGCCAACGCGTCCTGCACGGCGGCCCGCGCGGCGTCGACATCGGGGTCGAGGACCGCAACGCCATTGATTCGCTCCACGAGCAGCGCCGGGATGCGTCGGGCGCTCACCAGGTCGGCCAGCGCGCCGGCCGCGGCCCGCTGCGCCTCGTCGTCGAACCCGAAGCTGAGCAGGGACCGTCCGCCGCGCTCCAGGAACCACACCAACTGGCCGTCGACCAACGCCACGAGGGCGCCGGCTTTGCGGCCGGGCCGGTGCGCCTCACCGTCACCCGCGCGTTCGGGCCAGGGGAGTGCGGCCCCGTACGGGTTGGCCGGGTCGGTCGCGGCAAGTACGACCGCGTGGTACTCGGGCCGCTCCGGGTCGACACCGTCGATGTAGGAGCGGAGCCGATCGACGGTCGAGGCCACTGCGAACTGTGCCCCGCCGAGCGATTCCACGAAGTAGCCGCGTTGGCAGCGGCCGGCGTCCTCGAACGCGCTCAGCACCTTGTAGAGCGTCGCGAACCCTCCTGGTACGCCTTCGGCCGCCGCGGCGCCCTTGGTGAGGACGCCGTGTCGGCTCAGCAGCAGTTCGGCTTGGAAGTGAGCCCGCACCGTGGAGTCGGGCTCGGCCGCCGGCAGTGCCGACCATCGGCCCGACACGGTGGGGTCGCTGGATCGCGTCTGGGCGTGCGCGACGCTGTATCGGCTCAACCGCGGCGGCCGCTTCTGCTGACGGTGTGCCGGGGTTCGCCGCGTGCCCGACAGGATCGCGCGCACCGGCGCAAACGTGTCCCCGGTGACCCACCCGGCCCAAATGAGTTCCCACAGCGCACCTTTGAGCTCTTCGACAGGCGCGCCGTCGGTGAGTTGACGGAAGAAATACGCTCCGCCGTGACCGAGGGTTTCCATGATCGCGCGGTGGGTGTCGGTGAACTCGATCTCGGTCGGCGCGGCCAGCGTGAGCGGTGCCGAGTCCGCCGGGTGGAACGCGATCCACCCGTCACCACCGCCGATCTGTCCGGCCCCTGACCACGTGACCTCACCGGATGCCAGCAGTTCGTCGAGCATCGCGGGTTGATAGTCGCCGACGCGTTGCGGGAACACCAGGGACTCGACCGCGGACGCGGGTAGCGGCACCCCGGCCAATTGTTCGATGACGGCGGCCAGCCCGTCGATGCCGGTGCTGTGCGCCGAGCCGATGTGCTGCCACTCCGGCAGGAAGCGACCGTAGGCCGCCGTGCTGACCGGTTCCACCTGGGCCCGCAACGCGGCAAGGGACCGGCGCCGCAGGATCTTGAGTACATCGGCGTCACACCATTGATCGCCGGGCAGGTCGTCGACGAATTCGCCCCGTACCAGCCGGCCGTCGACGGCCATGCGGCCCAGCAGGTCGGCGGTCACCCGCAGACCCAGGCCGAACCGGGCGGCGGCTTCCTCGGTGGTGAACGGGCCGCGGGTGCGGGCATAACGGCCGATGAGGTCGCCGAGCGGATCGGCCACCGACTCGGTGAAGGCCGCCGGGACGCCGATCGGAACGGGCGCCCCGACACCGTCGCGCAGCAGGCCGATGTCCTCGACCGCGGCCCACCATGTCTGCCCGGCGAATGTCACCGGAAGGGCTCGCTTCGCGGCGTGCAAACCGTCGAGCCAGCCGCCCACGTTGTCGGCGGTCGACCGTTGGGCGAGTTCGGCCTCGGTGAGCGGCCCGAGCAGTCGCAGCAGGTCGGCGACACCTTCGGCATCGCGCGCGGCGCGTTCCTCGGTGAGGTGCTGCAATTGCGCCGCCGTGGATGCGACGATCGCCGGATCGAGCAGTTCACGAAGCTCGATGCGGCCCAGCAGTTCGGACAGCAGAACGGTGTCGAGCGCGAGTGCGGCGGCACGACGCTCGGCCAGCGGGCTGTCGCCCTCGTACATGAACGCGCCGACGTAGCCGAACAACAGTGAGGCCGCGAAGGGCGATGGCGTGGGGGTCTCGACGTCGACAACCCGCAGCCGGCGCTGAGCCACCTTGCGCATCAGCTCGGTCAGTGCGGGGACGTCGTAGACGTCCTGCAGGCATTCGCGTACCGCTTCCAGCACGATGGGGAAGTCCGGATACTTGCGGGCGATGTCGAGCAGTTGCGCGGCCCGCTGCCGTTGATGCCAGAGCGGGGATCGTTTACCGGGATGGCGGCGGGGCAGCAGCAGCGCGCGGGCCGCGCATTCGCGGAACCGGGAGGCGAACAATGCCGAACCGCCCACCTCGGCCGTGACGATCGGTTCGATCTCGTCGGCGTCGAACACGAACAGGTCGGCACCGGGCGGGTTTTCACCGGTATCGGGCAGGCGCACGATGATGCCGTCGTCGGATGCCGTGGGTTTCTCGTCGATGCCGTAGCGGTCGCGCAACCGGCGCCCGACCGCGAGCGCGAGCGGGCCGTGTACGCGAAGGCCGTACGGCGAGTGCAGAATCACCCGCCAGTCGCCCAGTTCGTCGCGGAACCGCTCCACCAGGAATGTGGTGTCGCTGGGAACCACACCGGTGGCCTCACGCTGTTCGCGCAACAGCTGGTGCAGATTGTCGGTGGCGTAGCCGGCGAAACCCATTTCCTGGCAGCGCGCGTCGAACGCCTTACGGTCGAGGCTCGCCAGCTCCCCGGTGAACGCGCCGACCGCCGCGCCCAACTCGGCCGGACGCCCCACACTGTCGCCGCGCCAGAACGGCAGCCGTGCGGGCTGGCCGGGTGCCGGAATGACGAGTACCCGGTCGTGGGTGATCTCGGTGATGCGCCAGCTGGTGGCGCCAAGCGAGATCACGTCGCCGGGCCGTGACTCGTACACCATCTCCTCGTCGAGTTCGCCGACCCGGGAAGGCTTTTCGGAGTCGGTCGCGAGGTACACGGTGAACAGCCCGCGATCGGGTATCGCTCCGCCCGAGGTGACCGCAAGGCGCTGCGCGCCGGGGCGGGCGGTGAGGGTGCCCGCGTCGCGGTCGTAGACCAGCCGGGGACGTAGCTCGGCGAACTCGGTGGACGGGTACTTCCCGGACAACAGGTCGAGCGTCGCCTCGAACGCGCTGTGCGGCAACGTCGCAAACGGTGCACTGCGGCGCACCGCATGGAACCACGCGTCGGCGTCGAGCGGCTCGAGCGCGGCCGCCGCGACGGTGTGCTGGGCGAGCACATCGAGCGGGTTGGCCGGCACCCGCATGCTCTCGATGTCGCCGGAACGCATGCGCTGCACCGTGACCGCGCAGCCGATCAGATCCGTGCGGTGTTTGGGGAACAGCACACCTTGCGAGATCTCACCGACCTGGTGTCCCGCGCGGCCGATGCGTTGGAGCCCGCTGGCCACCGACGGCGGTGCCTCGACCTGAATCACCAGGTCCACCGCGCCCATGTCGATGCCGAGTTCGAGGCTCGAGGTCGCGACCACGGCCCGCAGCCGACCGCTCTTGAGGTCGTCCTCGACCTGCGCGCGCTGTTCCTTACTGACCGAGCCGTGGTGCGCCCTGGCCAGCAGTGGCGGTGCGCCGTTGGCTTGGCCGCTGGCCATCAATTGCGCGGGTGCGCCGCCACCGACCCGAGGGTTGTGGGTGGACGGCAGCTCGGTACCGCTGCGCTCGGCGTGAATCTCGTTGAGCCGGGACGTGAGCCGCTCGGCCAGCCGGCGTGAGTTGGCGAACACGATCGAGGATTGGTGCGCCTCGACCAGATCGACGATGCGCTCCTCGACGTCGGGCCAGATGGAGTTGTTGTCGAGATTGGCCATGTCCGGCACGGGTACCTGGACCGAAAGGTCGAAGGTCTTGGCGGCCGGCGGCGACACGATCGTGGTCGGGGCTTGCCCGGACAGGAAGCGCGCCACCTCCTCGGGGGGCCGCACGGTGGCCGAGAGCCCGATCCGCTGTGCGGGCTTGTCGAGGAGCTGGTCGAGGCGCTCCAGGGACAGCGCCAGGTGCGCGCCGCGTTTCGTGGCGGCCACCGCATGGACTTCGTCGACGATGACCGTCTGCACCGTGGCGAGTGTTTCCCGGGCGGCCGAGGTCAACATCAAGAACAGCGATTCCGGCGTGGTGATCAGGATGTCGGGTGGCTTGCTGATCATCGCGCGCCGCTGGTTGGGCGGGGTGTCGCCGGAGCGCACGCCGACGCTGATCTCCGGCGGCGACAGCCCGTGGCGCTCGGCGACGCGCGTGATGCCCGTGAGCGGCGTGCGCAGGTTGCGCTCGACGTCTACGGCCAGCGCCTTCAGCGGTGACACATACAGCACCCGGGTGCCCGGCCGGTGCTCGGCCGCGAGCTGATCGATGGCCCACAGGAACGCCGCGAGTGTCTTGCCCGACCCGGTCGGCGCGATGACCAGGGTGTTGTCGCCTTTGGCGATGGCTGACCAGGCCTGCGCCTGGGCCGATGTGGGCGCGGGGAAGGCAGCGGTGAACCACTCCCGGGTCAGTGTGCTGAACCGGGCCAGCGGATCGGTGCGGGCCATCCACCCATAGTGCCGCGCACCACCGACAAGTCGGTCAGATCACCGGTCAGCGGTGCTCGGGAGCGGCTGCATCCACCAGTTCGGGCGGCAGCCCCGGCACCCGGCCGACCGCGTCGAGCAGGGCATGCGCGCAGGTATCGGCGACAAAGCCGGCGTCGATCGACGGGTCGACGAGACGTTGGCGGCACATCTCGAACGTCAGCGCGAGCCAGCCGTAAATCGTGGCCCGCAGGTCGCGCTCGAGTTTGGGGTCCAAGGGTTCGGCGGCCGCCTCGCCGATGCGGCTCATGATCCGGTTGGCCTGCCGGTCGTTGTCGATGTCGTCGATACCGCGCAACACCGGGTCGGCGCGGCCCATGCCCATGTAGGCGGCCCAGGCGCCGTGCGGATGCTCCTCGTCGTAGCGCAGGTAGGCCAGGACTCCGGCGCGAAGCTGCCCGAAGAGGCTCTGGCCGGGATCGGGCGGCGTGTTGGTCGCCTCGAACAGTCGCTCACCCTCGGCGCGCACGACCGCCGCGAAGAATGCTCGTTTGTCCGGGAAATAGTGGTACATGAGCGCGCGGGAGACTCCGGCGCGTTCGGCGATCTCGTCGATGCGGACCTCGTCGTACGGTCGCTGGCCGAACACCTCGGCCCCCAACGCCAACAGCTCACTACGCCGGTCGGCGGGGGAGAGTCGTCGTCTCGACTCAGCACCCACCTGGCCAGCTTAACCGGGCAGTTGTTCGGCACCTGGTAAGGCGTGCCGCGACATTACTTGACACATGTAGAATAACGGGGCAGCCTGACAGCATGACCGTCCTCGACGAACGGCATCGCTACCCGAAACTGCCGCATCCTCCACGGCGGATCCCTCTGCTCGGTGACGTGTTCGGATTCGACGCGGATTCTCCCTCGCAGTCGGCGATGGAACTCGCGCGCCTCGGGGCCGTCTTCGAATTCACGTTTCTCGGCGCGCGGTATGTGGTGGCGGCCGGAGCCGACGCGGTCATGGATCTCAACGACGAGACCCGCTTCTGCAAGCACGTCGGCCCCGATATCGAGGCCCTACGGATCATCGGTGGGGACGGCCTGTTCACCGCGTACAACGATGAACCGAACTGGCTCAAGGCGCATCAGCTGCTGATGCCGGCTTTCAGCCAGGCCGCGATGCGCCGCTACCACGCGGTGATGTTCGAGGTCGCGGGGGAATTGACCGACCGCTGGGACGCCAGCGATACGGTCGACGTCTCCGCGGACACCACGCGCGTCACGCTGGAGACGATCGGACGCTGTGCGGCCGGATACTCGTTCGGCTGCTTCGAATCCGACGAAACCCATCCGTTCGTCGAGCACATGGTGTCCGCGCTCAAAGGCGCCGACCGGGCCGGCGTGCTGAGGGAGACGCTTCTGCCCGGCCTCGTCGCCCGGATCTTCGAGCGCCGGGTCCGCCGCGACGCGGCGTACCTGCATGACCTGGCCGACGATATCGTCGCCAAGCGCCGGAAACTCGGCCCGGGGCACCACGGCGACCTGCTCGACATCATGCTGGCCTCAGATCTCGACGCCGCCAACATCCGTTACCAGCTGATCAACTTCCTGGTGGCCGGCCATGAGACCACCTCGGGCGCATTGTCTTTCGCGCTGTACTTCCTGTCTCGCCACCCGGAGGTGTTCGCCCGTGCCCGCGCCGAGGTCGACGAGGTATGGGGTGACGAGGAGCGGCCCGAATTCGAGAAGATCGCGAAACTGCGCTATGTCCGGCGGGTTCTCGACGAGTCGCTGCGGCTGCAGCCGACGGTGCCCGGCTACTACCGCGCCGCCCGCGAGGACACCGTGCTGGCCGGGATTCACCCGATGCACAAGGGAGACTGGGCATTGGCGCTGACCTCGACCCTGCACCGCGATCCCCGATGGGGAGCCGAACCGGAGGATTTCGATCCCGACCGGTTCGCGCCGGAGCAGGTCCGGGCCCGGCCCGGTGGCTTGTACAAGCCCTTCGGCACAGGCGAAAGATCTTGTATCGGACGCCAGTTCGCCCTGCACGAGGCGGTCTTGCTGCTGGCGGTGATCATCCGCCGCTACGACATGGACGCAGACCCGGACTACCGGTTGCAGATCCAGGAACGGCTCACGATGATGCCGTTCGGTTTTCGGCTCGGCCTACGACGGCGCTAGCTGTCGTCCTCGCTACGCGCCTCGGCACCCGTCTCGCCTGCGTCGAACGCATCGTCAGAGGTGGTTCGCCCGACATAGCGCCCGCCCGCGCGGGATCCGGCCACCTTGTCGTCCTCGTCGACGTCGGATTCGGACTTGTCGTCGGTGTTGTCGCCACTGCGTCCTGACATGCAGCCCGCGTACCCCGCCGGAGGCGGAGTGAAACACCGCGAAACGGGGTACCTTCAACTCGTCAGACCGGTGTCTTCAAAGGTCAGCACATGGAGTGGTTCACGGCACCCGAATACTGGTTCGCCAGGCAGGTGTTGCAGCGGGGAACCGCGGCGATCTATCTGGTCGCCTTCATTGCCGCCGCCCGGCAGTTCCGGCCGCTCATGGGTGAGCGAGGCTTGCTGCCGATACCCCGATTCCTGGCACGTACCTCATTCCGCCGCGCCCCCAGCATCTTCCACCTCCACTATTCCGACCGCTTCTTCGCCGCGGTGTGCTGGACCGGCGCGGCCATCTCGGCCGCACTCGTGGCCGGAGCCGGTGACCTGGTGCCGTTGTGGGCGGCGATGCTGGCTTGGCTGCTGCTGTGGGTGCTGTATCTGTCGATCGTCAACGTGGGGCAGACGTGGTACTCGTTCGGGTGGGAATCGCTGCTGCTGGAAGCCGGATTCCTCGCGATCTTCCTCGGCAACGACCACATCGCCCCGCCGGTGTTGGTGTTGTGGCTGAGCCGGTGGTTGCTGTTCCGCGTCGAGTTCGGTGCGGGGCTGATCAAGCTGCGTGGCGACCGGTGCTGGCGTGATCTGACGTGCCTGTACTACCACCACGAGACGCAGCCGATGCCCGGGCCGCTGAGCTGGTTCTTCCACCATCTGCCGCGGCCACTGCACCGGATTGAGGTCGCCGGCAACCACTTTGCCCAACTCGTCGTGCCCTTCGCGCTCTTCGCTCCGCAGCCGGTGGCATCCGGTGCCGCCGCGATCGTGATCGTGACGCAGCTGTGGCTGGTCGCGTCCGGCAACTTCGCCTGGCTGAACTGGGTGACGATCGTGTTGGCCGCCAGTGCCATATCCGACTCCGCCGTGTCCACGGTTCTTCCCGTGACCGCACCCGAGTTCTCCGACACTCCGCTGTGGTTCGTCGTTGCGGTCCTTGCGTTCACGGCAGTCACCGTTGTCCTGAGCTTCTGGCCGTTGCGCAATCTGGTGTCGAGGCGGCAGCGAATGAACGCCTCCTACAACAACTATCACCTGGTGAACTCCTACGGAGCATTCGGAGCGGTGGGGCGCAGCCGCGACGAAGTGGTGATCGAGGGCACCGACGATGACGTGGTGACGGGCGGCACCGTGTGGCGCGAGTACGAGTTCAAGGGCAAACCTGGGGACGTGCGCCGGTGGCCCCGCCAATTCGCGCCATACCACCTTCGCCTGGACTGGCTCATGTGGTTCGCGGCAATCTCGCCGGCATACGCCCAGCAGTGGTTGCGTACCTTTCTGATCCGCCTGCTCGAGAATGACCGGGAAACTCTGAAGCTGTTGCGGCACAATCCCTTCCCGGACCAGCCGCCGCGTTACGTGCGGGCGCGCCTGTACCGCTATCGGTTCAGCACGTGGCATGAACTTCGTCGCGACCACGTGTGGTGGGAACGGACCCTGCTCGGTGACTACCTGCGGCCGGTGGCGTTGCCGGGCGCGAGTAACAAGTCGACGCGCGCGTGAATCCCCGCCGAGGGCGATCGACCGGCGGGGACACAGTGTTGCGTTGTCTACTTCCAGATCAGGAGATCCTGTGCGCCGTTGTTGAACACCACGGTGTCCGGGGCCGGTCCGACGACGTCGAAGTACACCTCACCGGTGGTCGCGTTGCCCTGAGGCAGCGGCGTGGGATTGACCCCGTTCGCGGTGGGCGCAGTGAAGATCGCGCGATAGTTCTGTCCGTTCTCGGCCCTGGCATTGAAGTCCGAGACGACCGGGGTAGCGGTGCCCTGCACCGCCGTTGCGGTCGCCGTGGCCTCCCATAGCTGCCCAGAAACCGGGTGCGGAATTTGATCATCGCTCGGTCGCAGATCGCTGACCGTCCAACCGGTCACGGTGGCGCCGGTGGCGTCGGGCAGGTTCTGCTGCATGCCGAAACTGCGCACAGTGGTGTAAGCCGATGCCGGCGACGCACTGAACACCGCTGCGGCCGTGGTGGCGAGCACTGCTGAAGTCATTGCCGCCGTCTTGCTGAACTTCATGGTTTCTCCAATCGTTCGGGCGGCGGCCGCCCTCCTAGCGGGCGGTCACCTTCGGTTTATCGCCCTCTTGCAGCGCTACCCGATCCGTCCGCGGGCTAACCCTCTCGCAGAGATCGCTGGTAGCGGCGCATACCGGCAATCCACCGGTCGTAGTCGGCGCCCTTGTGGCGATACATGTCGAGAACGTGGGGGTGGGGCAGCACGAGAAACCGCTCCGAACGCACCGCCTCGACGGTCGCCGTGGCAACTTCCTCCGCGCTGATGACGGCGCCGGATTGCACGATCGATTCGGCGCCGACCAGTGCATCGGATTCATCCGCGTTGCGCACGGCATGCAGCAACGGGGTGTCGACTCCGAGCGGGCATACACAGCTGACACCGATCCCGTCGTCGCCGTAGGTGATCGCCAGCCACTCGGCGAATCCGACCGCGGCGTGCTTGGTCACGGCGTAGCCGGCCGCGCCGATCTGCGACAGTAGCCCGGCCGCCGACGCGATCGAGACAAAATAGCCGCTGCCGCGCGAGCACCACTGGGGGACAAGCACTTCCGCGGCCCGGACATGCGCGCGCAGATTCACGTCGAGTATCCGATCCCAGTCGGCATCGGTACCGAGCCCGCTCGCGCCGATGATCCCGGCGTTGGCAATGTAGATGTCCGCAGGCCCGAACCGGCTGTCGGCCAACGCTTCGATATCGGCCGAATCTGCGGCGTCGGCGCGCAGCGCGACGGCCGAGCCACCGGTTGCGGTGATCCGCGCTGCCGTCTCGTTCGCACCTGCCTCGTCCAGATCGCCGATCACTACGCGTGCACCATTCGCTGCGAAAGCCTCGGCCAGTGCGCGCCCGATGCCTGAGCCGCCACCGGTGACGACTGCAACCCGCTGTTCGATGTCCATGTCCTGTGCCTACCGAATCTCGGCGGCGACCGCGCGTGGACACGCGACACGTCCGCGAGGCACTTGTAACCCGACTGTGTCCGGAGTTCATCGGGCGGAAACAAACCGTCCCTAAGTTATGGATCCAAGTTTGGATCCGAAAGCGATGGCCTTCCGATCAGAGGAGAACACATGGTCGCCCCGACGGCACCCGGAATTCACATAGGTGGGCTGACTAAGCAGTTCAAGGTCGGCCGATCGCAGGTCACGGCACTGGATGGGGTCGACATTCACTCCGAGCAGGGTGAGTTCGTCACGCTTCTCGGACCATCCGGATGCGGCAAGAGCACGGTGCTGCGGATCCTTGCCGGCCTCGAAGTCCAGAACGAGGGGACCGCCCTGGTGCACGGCGAAACCCCGCAGGAGATGCGGCGACACCACCACCTCGGTATCGCATTCCAGGATTCCGCGCTGCTGCCGTGGCGATCGGTTCGGTCCAACATCCGGCTGCCGCTGGAGGTGTCGAAGCAGACGGTTCCCGATGAGTTCGTGCAAGAACTCATCGACCTCGTCGGGCTGACAGGTTTCGAATCGGCCCGCCCCGCCCAGCTGTCGGGTGGTATGCGTCAGCGGGTATCCATAGCCCGCGCTCTCGTGGTCAAGCCGCGTGTGCTGCTGCTCGACGAGCCGTTCGGAGCACTCGACGACATGACCCGCCAGATGCTCAACATCGAACTGCTCAGAATCTGGACTGAGCGCCCCGCCACCACGTTGATGGTCACCCACGGCATTGCCGAGGCCGTCTTTCTCTCCGACACCGTCGTGGTCATGAGCCCCCGGCCCGGCCGGGTGGTGAAGTCGGTACAGATCGACCTGCCCCGACCCCGGCTCCCGGAAATGATGCGCACCAGCGAGTTTCACGAGTATGTCGATCTGCTGTCGTCCATCCTGTTCGGCACGCGTGCGGACGATTCGCAGCCACGCGTGCCCGTCGACAGCGGGCAGCGATGAAACGGGGCCGCCTCACCGGGCTCGTCGGCTCAGTTCTCGTGCTGGTTGTCTGGCAACTCGTCGGGGTGACGGGAATTCTCGGCCCCGCAATCGCATCGCCGACCGAGATTCTGGCGGGTGTGATGTCTGACGGACCGGCGTTCTATGGCATCCATGTGCCGGTCACCCTGGCCTCTGCGTCGGTGGGCTACTTCTGGGGCAATCTCGTCGCGATCGGTTGCGCGGCTCTGGTCACCACGGTCCCCGCGCTGGAGAAACTGGTGCTGCAGGCTGGAATAGCCTCGGCATGCATACCGCTGATCGCCATTGCGCCCATCCTCGCCGCGTGCTTCGACGGCATGGTCACCTCGGCGATCATGGCGGCGGTCTCGGTCTTCTTCACCACCCTTGTCGGGTCCATCAACGGCCTGCGCCAAGCGGATTCGCTCAGCAAGGACCTCGTACGAGCATATGGCGGAGGCAAATACCTCGTGCTGCGCAAGGTCGAGCTGCTCTCGGCATTACCCAACATCCTGACCGCGCTCAAGGTCGCGGTGCCCGCAGCCATCCTGGGTGCCATCATCGGCGAGTTCATGGGGCAGGAACGCGGACTCGGCGCAGCGCTGGTCGTCGCCCAGTCCTCGAGCGACGTCGTTCGAACCTGGGGCATCACGCTGGTTTCCAGTCTCATTGCCGGCCTTGCCTTCGCGGTGGTCAACATCGTCGAGAAAGTCACAACGCCATGGGCGGCCGCGGTGGCGGGAGGCAAGGCATGACGACAAGCCTGCAGGCCCGCACTCCCGCCATGCGCAGTGCAGCGCGTAGCTTGATCACCACGTTCGGTGCCGTGGTGGCGATCCTCGTGGTCTGGACAGTGTTCATCGGCGTTGTCGACGTCAGCTCTTACGTCGCGAAATCTCCTGCCGACGTGTGGAATTACCTGGTCGCCGATGCTGACGCCGCAACCAACCGGGCCGACATCGCGTCGCACCTCGTGCGGACGCTCGGTGATGCCTCATATGGGTTCGTGCTGGGTTTGATCCTGGCGGCCGGGGTCTCGCTGTTGTTCTACTTCTCACGGACCGTCGAGAACATGTTCCTGCCGACCGTCACCGCACTGCACGCGATTCCCATGGTCACGGTCGCGCCCATCCTCGTGCTGATCTTCGATCGCGGCGTGGTCGGCACGGCGGTCATCGGCGCAGCAATCGTCGTCGTACCGGCCCTGCTGACCATGCTGCACGGGATCCGCAGTACTCCGAGGACCGATGTCGAGATGGTCGTCGCATACGGCGGCTCGACGCTGACGGCGTTCTGGAAAGTCGCACTGCCCCATGCCATCCCCACGTGGTTCGCGGCCGCGCGGGTCGCGGTGACCACCTCGGTGGTCGGCGCTCTGCTCGCCGAGTGGCTGGCCACCGGGCAGGGCCTGGGCGGTCAGATGCTGCGCGACGCCAACGAATTCGAGTTCGCGCGCCTCTGGTCCTCCGTCGTGGTTCTCACCATCACCTGCATCGTCATCTACCAGATCGTCAGCGTCATCGAAGCCGCTGTCACCGCCCGCATGAGTGCTCCCCGCTGAGTACGCCCACCTCCCATCTGAACGGACATCCAATGAGCAAGCACCTCGATCGCCGGCAGTTCATCACCAGGGGACTGGCACTCGGTGGTCTCGCCCTGACCGGCCCGGCCGTCCTGTCCGCGTGCGTATCAGCTGAATCCAGCGGCGCCGCCGACGGATTCGGCGTGGCCTCCCAGCGGTTGGCCTGGATCAAGAACACCCAGTTCGCAGGCAGCTACATCGCAGACAAGAAGGGTTACTACCGCGACGCCGGCTTCAGCGGGTCCGAGCTGGTTTCGGGCGGTCCGACCGCTCCGCCGATCGAGTCGGACGTGCTGTCGCGCACGTTCGCCGGAGTGTCCCAGGTACCGATCGTCGGTTCCGCGGTCGCGAAGGGCGCGCCGCTCAAGATCGTCGGAGCGGTATACAGCCGTTACGCCGGCTGCATCATGACCATGGCAGACAAGCCCGTCAACACCCCCGAGGACCTGTACGGCAAGACCATCGGCTGCGCATCGTCGAGCGAGCCGGTCTGGCGCAACTTCATCGCCGCGCTCAAGCTCGACGAGTCCAAGATCAACACCGTTCCGGTGCAGGGCGATCCGATCGGCATGACTGTCGGCGAGATCGACGGATACCTGGGATTCATCAACAGCCAGGTGGTCGACCTGCGGCACAAGGGTTTCGACATCAACACGATGCTGCTCGCCGACGTCGGGTTCCCGCTCGTCGGGCAGACCTACATCACCACCCAGGACAACATCGACAAGAACCGCGACAAGCTGAAGGCCTTCCTGCATGCCGAGATCCGGGGCTGGCGCGAGGTTCTCGACGACCCGCAGATGGCAACCGATCTGACCGTCAACGAGTACGGCAAGGATCTGCACCTGAACCCCAAGGCCACCTACGACTGCTGCCTGGCCGGTAACGATCTGATCCGCAACGGCCAAGCCTCGCAACAACTCGTCGCGATCTCGGACGAGACGGCGGCAGCCAACATCGAGGCGATCGCCGCGGGCGGTCTCAACCTCTCGGTCGGCGACTTGTTCGAGCTCGGACCGATCCGCGAAGTGTACGAAGAGAACCCGGACCTGGCGCTGACCTGACGCCGAATCCGTGCCGGCTTTTCCCACAACCAGAAAGGTTCACATGACCGCTCCGATCACTCCGGACATCGTCGTCACCGGGGGAACCGTGGTGTCGCACGACGGCCGTCGCCGCCAGGACATCGCCGTCGCAGACGGCCGTGTCATCGCGGTCGGCGACAACCTCGCGACCGAGGGCGTGCCGACGGTCGACGCCACCGGTCTGCTGGTTCTTCCCGGACTGGTCGACGTCCACGTGCACCTGCGTGAGCCGGGAATGACCGAGAAAGAGGACTTCGCCAGCGGCACGTCGGCCGCGGCGGCAGGCGGGGTGACGACGGTCGTCGACATGCCCAACACCAAGCCGCCGGTCGCCACGGCCGAGCGGTACGCGCACAAGCTGGATCTCGTGAAGAACAAGGCGTATGTGGATTTCGGGCTCTACGGCATGCTCGATCACGACAACGCCGATGAGATCGGTGCGATGGCGGAACTCGGCGCCATGGGTTTCAAGTTGTTCATGGGGCAGACCACCGGTGACAACCGCTGCCCCAACGACGCCGCGATCTTTCGTGGACTGGAAGCCGCGGCCGACGCGGATCTGGTCGTCGGTGTCCACGCCGAGAACGACCACCTGCTCCGCATGTTCGGTGACCGGCTACAGGCGCAGGGCCGCCGGGACCCGCGCGCCCATCTGGAGGGCAGGCCGGCATTCGTCGAGGTCGAAGCCATCACCCGGATCATCACGATGGCAACCGAGGCCAACACCAAACTGCACATCCACCACCTGTCGACGGCCGCCGGCCTTGGCCGTGTGGTCGATCTGCGGGCGCAGGGCCATCGGGTGACCATCGAGACGCTTGTGTCGCACCTCTTCCTCGACGAGAGTGCCTATGACACCTACGGGAATCTCATCAAGCTCAACCCGCCGATCCGGCCTGCCGCCGACGTCGCCGCGTTGTGGGTGGGCATCGAACGGGGCGATGTCGATGTCGTCGCAACCGATCACGCGCCGCACACCGCTACCGAGCAAGCCGAGACCGACGTGTGGAAGGCCTACGGCGGATTCATCGGCGTGGAGACCATGCTCCCGTTGATGCTCACGGCCGCTGCGCAGGGCAGGCTGACCGTGGAGGACATCGTTCGGCTGTGCTCGTACACGCCGGCCAAGCGGTGGTCGATGGCCGGAAAAGGGCAACTGGTACCGGGTTTCGACGCCGACTTCGTCCTGGTCGACACCGAGGCCGAGGTGGTGCTCGATCAGCGCGACCTGCACTCCAAGCACAACGTCACGCCCTACGACGGCTGGGAACTCACGGGAAGTGTGGTGGCGACATACCTGCGCGGGGGGCTGGTGTACGAGAAGGGCAACGTGATCGGTGAGCCGACCGGCCGCCAGGTCAAGCCGGCCCGGCACAGCGGATCGGCAGGAGCCAGATGACCCACATGACGCTGCTGGGCACCGACGGCGCGGCGACAATCCGTGCGGCTGTCGGGCAGTGCATCGACGAGGTCGCAAGCGTCACATCCGAATTGGCGTCGTCCGGTCCGGCAGTGATCGCCGGAATCGGTACGACTGCGGCACATGCACTCAAGGGCAGGCTTTTGCACGATGCACTGGCCGTCCAAAACGTGGAACTCGCCGACACCGTCCATTTCGACGGTCCCGCCGAGCTTCTCGACGATTCGCGATGGACCCTGGCGCTCGTGCTCAGCCCGTGGAAGCAGGACGTCGTCCCGCGGTTGCAGGCATTGGTGCCGTCGGCCGCACGCACGGGCGTGGTCGACACCATTGTCCGGGCCTCGGCCGAACTGGTCGGCGTCAACACCAACAGCTGGGCCGCGCAGGCGGCCATGGAGACTCTGATGGGTGGCCGGACCCCCGCTTCGGTGGTGGTACTGGGGTCTGGCGGCTCGTCGAACTCGGTGGCGCTGGCGTGCCGACGGGCATGGCCCGGTGCGCGATTGATCGGCTCGGCGCGCAACGAGCAGGCGCTGACGGCCTGGGCGCAGCGGTTCGCCGCCGATCATGCCCGCCCGGAGGAACTCGGCGGGTTGTTGGCGACAGAACCACCGTCGCTGCTCGTCAACACCACGACATGGGGTGAGACCGACGCATCCGAGGAAACACCGTTCGTGTTCGACTTCGACCGGCTGATCTCACCGGGCAACCAGTTCTTCGACCTGAACAATCGCGTCAGCGCGTTGCAGACTTCGGCGCTGCAAGCGGGTATGAACGTCATGTCGGGCACGTTCATGCAGCGCGCCACGAATGCCTGCCGCGCCGCACTGTCGAAAGCGAGGATGACATGAGCCCCTTGGACAGTGCCGCGGCAACCACGACGCCGACCGGCGAGCCGTTGAGCGTTCGTGAACGCGTGTACCGATATCTACGTCAGCAGATCACCACCGGCGAGTACGGCGGAGGCATCCGGCTGACCGAGGAGGAGATCGCCGAAGATCTCGGAGTGAGCCGTACGCCCATACGCGAAGCGCTGCAACGCCTCACCAGCGAGGGTCTCGTCGAGCGGGTTCGGCGTGGTCAGCTCATCGTGGTCGAGGTCGACGCGACCGCCCGTGCCGAACTACACGAGCTGCGTGTCGCGTTCGACCAGGTCGCGGCGAAACTCATCACGGCCAAAAGTGCTGAGGTGGACTGGGATTCGTTGTACGGGATGCTCATTCCGCTGGAAGCCGCGTTACGGGAGTACGGCGTGAGCAGCCCGCAGTACGCGATGGCGCATCTGGAATTCCACATGGCCATCAACCGGGCCGCGTTCTGCCCGATCACGTCTTCGTTCCTCGAGCGCCAGGCGTTTCTGTATCCGACGGACGACTACGTCCAGCAATCCGGCCACGAGCCGATATCTCAGCACCGCACGCTGCTCGACGATCTCGCCAGCGGCGACCTTGAGCGTGCCGCCACCGCGATGCGCGTGCACGCGCTCCGCGGTCATGGCAACACCACGCTTTCCTGACTGCTGAGCTGACCCTTTTTCGCTACGACACGGAGTCTTTCATGTCCCACGACACTGTCCTCATGTTCGTCAACGGCCAGGCGATGAGCGGTGGCCCGCTCAATGACGCGTTGGCATCAGCGCGCTTCGTAGGCCCGGTGCGAACCGCGCCGGGATACCGGTTCTTCTCGTTCGGCGACGTATTCCCCGGGCTTGCGCCCGTGCGGGACGGTGGCTGGTCGGTGCCCGGTGAGGTCTACGAAGTGACGTACGCCGAGTTGCGCGACAAGCTGCTGCCGCGCGAACCCGCCGAACTCGAGCTGTCGGTCATCGAACTCGAAGACGGTCGCGGCGCACTCAGCATGGTGTGCCGGTCGTATCCGGGCGACGGCACCCACGCACATGAGATCACCGCGCCAGGGGGCTGGCGCGAGCATCTCGGCGAGCCCGCCGCGTCGCGATGACGCGGGTTCTGCAGGCCTGCGCGGACCCGCCTGCCACCGACCACTATCTGCGGTGCACCCCCGAAACCGTCAGTTGGGGAACGCTTCCCACGCCGGGCACGGTTCGAGTGCTCGCCGTCGAGAGCGGTTCGACCGTCACATTCGACACGGTGTCGCAGGAAGGGCTGATGGAGGATCAGGGCCGCGACCCCATCGCCTACTTCGGCAGGCACGGAGTCCGCCGCGCCGATGTGCTGGACGATGCGGTCGAGCTCGCGGCATCGGATCTTCGTAAACCCGAACCGCCGAAGGCGCCGCACATCGTCCTCGGGCCGGTCGACGTGCGCGGCGCAGAGCCGGGGGACTGGCTGCGGGTCGATTTCCTGGACCTGCGGCCGCGGGTTCCGTACGGGGTCGTATCGAGCAGGCACCAGCGTGGCGCGTTGCCCGACCGGCTGCCGCGCGCGGCCGACGGCAGCACCCCCGCGGTGTTCAGCAAGTTCTGCCGGCTCGACGGCACCGGCACCCGCGCGGTGTTCGAGTACGCCGGCGGCCGGGCCACGATCGCCGTGCGGCCGTTCATGGGACTGTGCGGCGTCACGCCGGCCGGTCCCGAACCACTGAGCACCATTCCGCCCGGCCCGTTCGGCGGAAACATGGATGTGCGCGAAATCGTCGCAGGCAGCTCGCTGTATCTGCCCGTACAGGTCGCCGGGGCCGGCTTCTACCTCGGTGACCCGCATTTCGCGCAGGGCAACGGCGAGATCGCGCTGACCGCACTGGAGGGGTCGTTGCGGGTCACGGCGCGGTTGAGTGTGGTCAAGGCCCTGACCCCGGCGCGGGCACCCATGCCGTTCGTCGACACCGACGACCACTGGATTATCCTCGGTATGAACGAGAGCCTCGACGAGGCGATGCGCGAGTGCGCCCAGTTGGCCGTCGACTTCCTGTCCGCGCGGACGGGCATGACGCCGAGTGAGGCGTATCTCTATCTCAGTGCCGCGGGCGACTTTTCGGTGACCCAGGTGGTCGACATCGTCAAAGGCGTGCACTGCTCGATCCGCAAGAGCGATTTCCGTCAGGAGTGCCGTGTCTGAACCATCGCCGACGATCGCCCACGGTCGGGCCGTACCGACACTGCACAATGCGACGCTGCCGGACAGGCGGCTGGTCGACGTACACCTCGACGGTGGGCGCGTGCGTGACATCGTCCCCGCGGCGGGCCGGTCACCGGTCGGTGACGAGCTCGACCTCACCGGCCATCTGCTGCTCACCGCACCGGCAGAACCGCACGCGCATCTGGACAAGGCCCTGTCCTTCGACGAGATTCGGCCACCCATGGGGAATCTCGACGCGGCGATCGCCGCGTGGGAAAGCCACACCCCGACCCTGACCGTGGAGGGTATCGCCGAGCGGGCCCGTCGCGCGGCCCTGCTGCTGCTCGGCAACGGAACGACGGCGGTGCGTACCCACGTCAACCTGTTGCGTGGCGACGATCCGCTACGCGGTATTCGTGCCCTGGTGGCAGTGCGCGAAGAACTCGCCGACGTCATCGACATCCAGATCGTCGCCATGGCACCGTATTTCGCCACCGACGAGGCTGTGCACGCGGCGCTGGATGTCGGCGCCGATCTCGTCGGCGGCCATCCCCACCAGACCCCCGATCCGAGCGGAAACCTGCAGCGACTGCTGGCGATCGCCGAAACCCGGAACGTCGGCGTTGACATGCACACCGATGAGCAACTCAACCCGCGGATGCTCACGCTGGAAGAACTGGCGCACTCGGTGCGGGACTGGCCGGAGTCGATGCCGGTGACCGCGGGGCACTGTGTCAGCCTGGGCATGGTCGAACGCGATGTGCTCGACCGGGTGATCGGTGCCGTGAGAGCGAGCGGCATCGGAATCGTGAGCCTGCCGATCACCAACCTGTACCTGCAGGGCTGGAACGATCCGGTCGCGACGCCCCGCGGGTTGACCGCCCTGCGTGCGCTGTTGGATGCCGGGGTGCGAGTGGCCGGCGGCGCCGACAACGTGCGCGACCCGTACAACCCACTCGGGCGCAGCGACGCATTCGAGACCGCGATGCTGATGGTCACGGCGGGGCACCTGTCAGTCGGCGAGGCGTACCGTGCCGTCAGCGACGGCGCGCGCGACGTCATGGGGCTTCCGGTCGCCGGGGTGCGGCGCGGGGCCGCGGCAGAGCTCCTGGCCATCCGCGCGGCCAGCCTGGAGGAAGCGGTCGCCGGCGCACCCCACGACCGCATCGTGCTGCGCCGCGGACGGCTGGCGTCGGTCAGCAGGACCAGCCGGTCGGTCGCGGTGCCTACCCGAAGTGAACGCCTTGCGCCAGTGGCAGTTCCGATGAGTAGTTGACAGTGTTGGTGGCGCGGCGCATGTAGGCCTTCCACGCGTCCGAGCCGGATTCGCGGCCGCCGCCGGTGTGCTTCTCGCCGCCGAACGCCCCGCCGATCTCGGCGCCCGACGTCCCGATGTTGACGTTGGCGATGCCGCAGTCCGAGCCGTCGGCAGCCATGAAGCGTTCGGCCTCGCGGACGTCGGTTGTGAAGATCGCCGACGAAAGACCTTGCGGGACCTCGTTGTTCAACGCGATCGCCTCGTCGAGGTCGTCGTAGGTCAGAACGTAGAGGATGGGGGCGAACGTCTCGGTGTGCACCACGGCGGTCTGGGCGGGCATGACGACCACCGCGGGTGCGACATAGAACGACGTGTCACCGGTCTCGCCGGCGAACATGCGCCGGTCACCACCGAACACCTTCCCGCCGTCGGCCCGCGCCTGCTCGAGTGCGCCGACCATGTCGCGGTAGGCGCGCTCGTGGATGAGCGGGCCGACGAGGGTGCCCTCGGAGGCCGGAGCGCCGATCGGGAGGCTCTGATAGGCCGAAACGATCCGCTGGATCAATTCGTCTGCCACCGAGGAGTGCGCGATCAATCGACGCAGGGTCGTGCAACGCTGTCCGGCGGTGCCCGCGGCCGAGAACACGATCGCGCGTACGGCCAGGTCCAGATCGGCCGACGGGGTGACGATCGCCGCGTTGTTACCGCCCAGCTCCAGCAGGACCTTGCCGAACCGCGCGGCCACGCGCGGGCCGACCTGTTGGCCCATCCGCACCGAGCCGGTCGCGCTCACGAGCGCGACGCGTGGATCGTCGACGAGTCGTTCGCCTAGCTCGCGGCCGCCCTGCACGAGACGGCATACCGCCGCGGGGGCACCCACGTCGGCGGCGGCGCGTTCGATCAGCGCCTGGCAGGCAAGCGCCGTCAGCGGGGTCAGCTCGGAGGGTTTCCACACCACGGTGTCGCCGCACACCAACGCGATCGCGGTATTCCACGACCACACCGCGACCGGGAAGTTGAACGCGGTGATGACGCCGACGACGCCGAGCGGGTGCCACGTCTCCATCAGGCGGTGACCGGGCCGCTCGGAGGCGATCGTGCGGCCGTACAGCTGCCGGGAGAGCCCGACGGCGAACTGGCAGATGTCGATCATCTCCTGCACCTCACCGAGGGCCTCGGACGTGATCTTGCCCGCCTCGACCGTCACGAGTGTCGCGAGGTCGGACTTATGCTCGGCGAGCAACTCGCCGAGGCGCGCGACCAGGGCGCCCCGAACCGGCGCCGGGGTGGTACGCCACGTCGAAAAGGCCTGTGCTGCTTCGTCGATCGCGGAGTCGGCCTGCTCCGCGGTGTCCTCCGGCATGGTGAACAACACTTCTCCGGTGATCGGCGTGCTCGCGGGCAAGCCGTGCTGGCCGGGTGCGCCCAATGTGACGTTTGCGCCGATCGAATCGAACGCTCGTCGTACCTGCTCGCGCAAATCGTCGGCGGTGGGAAGCATGGTCTGCTCGGTCGTCGGATCTGTTCGTGTCATATCGCGCCTCTCTGGTCGGCAACCCCGGTATGGAGAAATCGAACGGCTACAGTGCGGGCCATGGGTGAACCGGACGAACAGCCGCTGGACGGGATCGACCGGATCCTGGTTCGCGAACTCGTGACCGACGGTCGCGCGACCCTTGCGCACCTCGCGTCGATCGCGGGCCTGTCGGTGTCGGCGGTGCAAGCACGGGTACGGCGGCTCGAGTCGCGTGGTGTGGTGATCGGGTATGCCGCGCGGCTCAACCCGGAAGCACTCGGCAGCATGCTGTCGGCGTTCGTGGCCATCACTCCTCTCGATCCTTCTCAACCCGATGATGCGCCCGCGCGGCTGGAGCACATCCCCGAAATCGAATCGTGCCACTCGGTGGCCGGCGAGGAGAGCTACATCCTGCAGGTCCGGGTCGCTTCCGCGCGGGCCTTGGAGGACCTGCTGCAACGGATCAGGACCGCCGCCAATGTCCGCACGCGAAGCACCGTCATCTTGCAGACATTTTACACAGGTAGGGACTACATTCCGTAATCGTTACGGTTGTCAACCATAGATGCCGTAAAAATTGCGATAAGGTGTCGGCATGACCGCAATGCTGACACCGTCGCGATCCCTCACGCCCGACCATGTGCGCGAGGTGCTGGCCCGCAGCATCCTGGCCGACGGATTCGATTTCGTCCTCGATCTGGACCGCTCGTCGGGCGCACATCTTGTCGACGCCAGGACCGGTGAGCGGTTCCTCGACATGTTCACGTTCTTCGCGTCGTCGGCGCTCGGCATGAACCACCCGGCGCTCGTCGACGACCGTGCCTTCCTTGCCGAGCTCGCGCAGGCCGCGGTGAACAAGCCGAGCAACTCCGACGTCTACAGCGTCCCGATGGCCCGGTTCGTCGACACATTCCGCCGGGTGCTCGGCGACCCGGCGCTGCCGCATCTCTTCTTCGTCGACGGAGGGGCACTCGCGGTGGAGAACGCACTCAAGGTGGCGTTCGACTGGAAGAGCCGGCTCAACGAGTCGCGCGGCGTGGATCCCACATTGGGCACCAAGGTCTTACATCTGCGTGGCGCCTTCCACGGCCGCAGCGGCTACACGCTGTCGCTGACCAACACCGACCCGGTCAAAGTGGCCCGCTTCCCGAAGTTCGACTGGCCGCGCATCGATGCGCCATACATTCGGCCAGGGGCGAACATGGCCGAGATAGAAGCCGAATCGCTGCGTCAGGCGAGAGCGGCGTTCGAGGCCGACCCGCATGACATCGCGTGTTTCATCGCCGAGCCGATCCAGGGCGAAGGCGGCGACCGGCACTTCCGGCCGGAGTTCTTCGCGGCGATGCGCGACCTGTGCGACGAGTTCGACGCATTGCTGATCTTCGACGAGGTGCAGACCGGTTGCGGGATAACCGGAACCGCTTGGGCTTACCAGCAATTGGGCGTCACCCCGGATGTCGTGTCGTTCGGCAAGAAGACGCAGGTGTGCGGCGTGATGGCCGGACGGCGCGTCGACGAGATCGCCGACAACGTGTTCAGCGTCAGCTCGCGCATCAACTCGACGTGGGGCGGCAACCTCGTCGACATGGTTCGGTCACGGCGCATCCTCGAGGTGATCGAGGCCGACGGGCTGCTGGAGAACGCCGCCACGATGGGCGGCTACCTGCTCGATCAACTGCACCGTCTGGCAACGGAATTCCCGCACCTTGTGCTCGATCCGCGGGGCCGCGGACTGATGTGTGCCTTCAGCATGCCCGTGGCCGCTGACCGCGACGAGCTCATCCGCAGGCTGTGGGATCGCCACGTCATCATGTTGCCCTGCGGATCACACGCGGTGCGGTTTCGGCCGGCGCTCACCGTGACACGTGACGAGATCGATGCGTGCGTGGGCATGGTCCGTGACGTGCTGACCGAATTGCACTAGCCGACAAATGGTCGGCCCCGCTTCCCGAATCGTCGGGAAGCGGGGCCGCCTTTCCCCCCACTGAGCGTGGCTACCGCGTCACCGCCGGTTGCCAGCCATTGGTTTTACTTGTCGCCGGAATCCGACTTCGAGCTCTTCGAAGCCGACGACTTCGAGTCAGAACCCTTGGAGTCCGAGCCCTTGGAGCCCTTGGAATCCGAAGCTCCGGTGGACGCCTTCGAATCAGACTTGGCGTCCGAACCGGTCGAGCTGTTGCCGGAATCCTTGGTGTCGCTGTCCGAAGACGGCTTCGACGGCTTGGCCGGCTTGGCCGACTCGCCCTTGTCGGCGTCGCGCTCCTTCGGCGAGAAGACGTTCTTGACGGCGTCGGCGACGCCGTCGATCGTCTTCTTGAGCTCTTCGGCCGGCTTCACGACGGGCTTGGCGGGCTTGGTTTCCGCTTCCGGCGCAGTCACGACCGTTTCCTCTGGGGCGACCTCGGTCTCCTCGGCGGCCTTGTCGGTCACCGACACCTTGACCAGTGATGCGGCCCCGTCCGGCAGCGACGCCGGACCGGAACCCGACTTGCCCGCCTTGGCCGCGGCGGCCAAAGTGGCTGCGGTCGAGTCGGTTTCGGTTTCTTCCTGCGGCGGCGCGACGATGTCGAGAATGGTGCCGCCGACGGTTTCGACGACCTGCTTGAAGACGTCGATGCTGGCGTTGACCAGGGTGACGGCGGTGGCCGCGGCCAGGGTCAGCCCGCTCTTGAAGGCGTCGAGGGTGCCACCGGTGGCCGTCCACACCGCGAGTGCGATCGACCGGAACGCCTGCTGGAGATCGGTGGTCGTGGGCAGCGACGCCGTCGTCGAGTCGGTCTCGGACGTGGTCTCCACCGCGGCCACCGGTGTGACGGTCCCGGTTTCGGTGCCGGTACCGGTCTCGTCCGGTTCCTGCTCGACCGGCGGCGCGACGATGTCGAGGATCGTCCCGCCCACGGTGTCGACGACCTGCTTGAAGACGTCGATCGTGGCGTTGACCAGGGTGACGGCGGTGGCCGCGGCGAGGGTCAGCCCGCTCTTGAAGGCGTCGAGCGTGCCGCCGGTGGCGGTCCACAGTGCCAGTGCGACGGCGCGGAACGCCTGTTGCGCACCGGAAATCAATCCGGTCGACGCAACGGAGGCGCCCTCGGGATCGGGCGCGGGCGGGGCGATGATGTCGAGGATGGTGCCGCCGACCAGGTCGACCGACTGCTTGAACACATCGATGCCGCCGTTGACCAGCGAAACCGCCGTCGCCGTCGCGAGGGTCAGCCCGCTCTTGAAGGCGTCGAGGGTGCCGCCGGTGGCGGTCCACAGTGCCAGTGCGACAGCCCGGAAGGCCTGCTGTGCCCCGGACACCACGCCGCCTGCCGTGGTCGCGGCCGGCGGAGCGATGATGTTGAGGATCGTCCCGCCGACCAGGTCGACGGCTTGCTTGAAGGTGTCGATCGTGCCGTTGACGAGCGTGAGCCCGGTGGCGGTCGCGAGGACGAGGCCGCTCTTGAACGCGTCGAGGCTGCCCGCGATCGCCGTCCACGTCGCCAGTGAGATCGCCCGGAACGCCTGCTGTGCGTCCGAGGGCGAGGGCAGCAGAGCCGTTGCGGCCGACGCCTCCTGCGGCGGGGCGATGATGTCGAGGATGGTGCCACCGACGAGGCTGAACGCCTGCTTGAAGGTGTCGATGCCCGCGTTGACCAGGGTGACCGCGGTGGTCGCCGCGAGGATCAGCCCGCTCTTGAAGGCGTCGAGGGTACCGCCGGTGGCGGTCCACAGTGCCAGCGCCAGGTCACGGAACGCCTGCTGGGCGCCGGTGAACAATCCGCTGCCTGCGACCTGTTCGGGCGCGATGACGTTGAGGATCGTCCCGCCGACCAGATCGAAGGCCTGCTTGAACGTGTCGATGCCGCCGTTGACCAGGGTCACGCCTGCGGCGGTGGACACCACCAGTCCGCTCTTGAAGGCGTCGAGGGTGCCGCCGGTGGCGGTCCACAGCGCCAGCGCGAGCTCACGGAAGGCTTGCTGGGCGTTGGTCGCGGCTGCCCCGGGCACGGCCGCGAGAGCGGCGGTCGGCGCGTTCTCCAACGTCGCCGCGAACAACTGATTGGTCGTCGGCGAACTGAACGCGGCCGGCGTCACGGCTGCGACCTTGATGTCGGGCGGCGGCGGCGCGATCGGGCTGGCGATGATCGCACCGGCAGCCAGCATCGCGATTCCCGCTGTGGCGTATGGGCGGACAGCTAAGTGCATTGCATTCCCCTCTAGACGAATTCAAGAACCCCCGAATGCGGCAAACAGTACCTGAGAAGAACCTTAGCGCCCAACTTATTAAGAAAAAATCTCGAAGAAGTTTTGTGTTAACCGATGTACCGCTTGTGATTACCCGTTTCGTCGCTTTGCCATTAATGCGGGTGTGCGTCGAACATATGAAATTGGCAAATGCCGCGCGAGATTGCTGAATCTTGCGGCGGACGGCGCTGGACATCTCCTCGACATGGTTAGTTAACTCATACAAATTTTGCTGAATCAATCGATTGACGGGCAAAACGCGCTTGTCAGGCGATGGTTTTTCGAATCGGGCTTTGCGAGTTTCGCGTAGCGCCACATATGCATCCAAAGGGTCGACAGGTGTGCGTGGATGCTGTCGGGAAGTCTGCAATCAATTTTGTGTCACTCGTGCGAGATGCGACCGTTCGCTGTTTGGGATTTTGCCCAGAAGCGTGTCTATAACGGTCCGACGCGTTCTCGGTGCGCCTGGTGCCGTCCCGCGACAACTGACGCTTATGTAGAAACCTGAGAAAGCCAGCTAACCCTCGCTCGCCGGCCAGGTGTCCGGGCGCGTATTTCGTGCCCGAATGTGTAAATCTAGCTAACAATGGCGCCGGGCTGACGTGGCATGCTGACCTCGGCATGGTGACCGATCATGGCGGTTTCGGCGACCTCGCGGCCCGGTGACCGCCGTTTCTTAGGTGGCAAAGCGCCGGTTGGCGCCTAGCAATCGATCTCGTCGACGTGTGCCGACGTCAAACCGTCTGGTCTTGCAACGGGTCGGAGATAACTCGGCGGATGATCGATCTCAGCAGCGGTAGCTGGGTCCCGCCGACCAGTTCGCAACCGTGCAGCTCCGCGAGTTTGTGGGCGGCAGGCGTGAACTCGTGGTTGGTCACCACCATCGTCTTGGCGCAGTCCTGCATCGGCGCGCCTGCCACCACCTCTTGGACAGCTCCGGCGCCGACCGGCCGGGACTGCCGCTTGCATTGGATCGCAATCCGATTGGGGCGACGGCCCACGATCAGGTCCACGCCCCAGTCGCCGGTCACCGGCGTCATGATCACCGGAAGCCCGCACGAACGGGCTATGCGCGCCACGTAATCCTCGAACTCGAGCCCGGACATGTCGGCGCCGGCCTGCTCCCGCGGGCTCGGGGTACGGGCGCCGTCCCACGCCCCGGCGAGGAAGCGCGGCGCGGCCGTGAGAACGAGTGGTACAGCAACCCCGATCGCGAGGCTCCACGGCACGTCGACGCCGACCGCGTAACCCGCGAATGCCGAGGACGCGCCCGCCGCGAGGTACAACTTGGTCCGGAGTCGGTTCACGGGCCGAATGCTAGATGGCCTGTGCGACAAACGATCACTCAATTCCCAGGTCGGCGCGATAATCTTCTGCCATGACGAACGAACCGGTCCAGCTCGGCGTGGAGTCCTCCGTCGAGCACGCCCTGGCCGGGGGAGAGCCCCAGCGGGTCGGGTCATTCCGGTTCTATTTCGCCGACGAGCGCTGGGAGTGGTCGCCCCAGGTCGAACGTATGCATGGCTACGATCCGGGCACCGCGCAACCCACCACCGAGTTGGTGCTGTCGCACAAGCATCCTGACGACTACGGGCAGGTGGCGGCAACGCTCGACGAGATCCGTCGTACGTCGGGGGCGTTCAGCACGCGCCACCGGATCGTCGACACCTACGGCGCCGTCCATGAGGTGGTCGTCGTCGGCGATCAACTGTTCGGCGACGACGGCAGCGTCATCGGCACCCACGGCTTCTACGTCGATGTCACGCCCTCGATGACCGAAGCGCGGCAACAGGTCGTCACCGAAGCGGTGGCCGAGATCGCCGAGGCCCGAAGCGGTATCGAACAGGCCAAGGGCATGCTCATGCTCATCTACCGGATCGACGCCGACGCGGCGTTCGAACTGCTGAGATGGCGCTCGCAGGAGACCAACACCAAGCTGCGCCTGCTCGCCGAGCAGATCGCGAAAGACTTCCTGGATCTCGACTACAACGAGATTCTTCCCAACCGCGTCGTGTTCGACCGTCTGCTGCTCACCGCCCATCTGCGCGTCGGCGGCGAGGTTTAACCGGTCCCCGTACCGGGAACGCTCGGGTCGCCTGAATCAAACGCGAACCGGGAGATGGAGCAATGGCGACGTGCGCCACGTGCGGCAACGACTACGACAAGGCGTTCACGGTGAGCTGGGGCGGTCACACCGAGACGTTCGACAGTGTTGAGTGCGCAGCGGTGCGGATCGCCCCCGAATGCGCGCACTGCGGATGCCGGATTCTCGGCCATGGTGTCGAGGCCGGCGACACGATGTACTGCTGTGCGCACTGCGCCCGTGAGTCCGGGCACTCCGAGCTCGTCGACCGCCAAGCGGTGGCCACGTAGGCCGCGCTGCGATGTACCACGAGGCACAAGAGGCGCAAAACTTACGTAACGACGACGTCGACGCCTGGCGGGCGGCGCGGTTCGGGTTGGTTGCCGCGGCGGCCGGCTTGGGCTTCCTCCTGATGGCTGTCATGTGGGTGAGCACCTGCGCGGGCGCCACGGTCGATACGGCGGCGTGCGGAGTGCCCCAGCGCACCGCGTTGGCGCTCGGGGCCCCAATGATCCTGTTCATCGCCGGGGTCCGCGCATTCGCCAAGACCTACCAGGCCTGGAAGAGGCGGGATGCTTGGTGGGCGTGGCACGGCGCCGGGTGGTTCCTGATGCTGTTGACGCTGTTGGTGCTCGTCATGTCGCTACCCGCCTTCGGCGGAACGGGGGTGACGCTATGACCGCGTCGCCGGCATTGAGCGCGCTGGCCCTGGTGTGCAGTCTGAAGCCGAACCCGGCGGAGTCCAGCAGTGAGCTGCTCGCCGAGCAGGTGCTCGACAAACTCGGGTCGCTCGGAGCCAGTACCGAGTGCCTACGGTGTGCCGATTTCAAGATCGATCCGGGCGTCGAGGCGGACATGGGCAGCGGCGACCAGTGGCCGGACATCAGGCACAAGATCCTCGATGCCGACATTCTCGTGCTGTCGACCCCGGTCTGGCTCGGGCACCCGTCGAGCATCGCGCAGCGGGTTCTGGAGCGGCTGGACGCCGAACTGTCGAACACCGATGACGCCGGCCGTCCGGTGGTGACAGGCAAGGTCGCGCTGGTGTCCGTCGTTGGCAACGAGGACGGCGCGCACAAGACCGTCGCCGATATCTTCCAGGGGCTCAACGACATTGGGTTCAGCATCCCCGCGCAGGGGTGCACCTACTGGAACGGCGAGGCCATGCAGGGCGTCGACTACAAGGATCTGGACAAGGTTCCCGACCCGGTCGCGAGCGCCACCGCGGCGGCGGCGCGCAACGCCGCGCATCTGGCCCGGCTGCTGAAGGCGGACCAATATCCGCGTTACCAATAGCCATGGCGGACAATGAAATACGTAAACAAGTGAAGGAGAAAGTGGTGACCGATTCGCGCGATCCAGTCGACCATGCCCGAACGACCCGGCCGCATGCCGGTGAGTCGATGAAGGACAATCTCGCGATGCCCGCACTCGTACTCATCGGCATCGGTCTGGTGTTGTTCGTCAGCTGCCTGGTGGCTTTCGCGACCGGCAATGCCGGAGTCGGTGTGGTGCTTGCGGCGCTGGCCGCCGCAGGCGTCGGTGCAGGCGCGGTCTGGTTGGGGGTCGAGCACCTGAGAGTGCGGCGCGTCGAAGATCGTTGGTATGAAGACCATCCCAGCGCGGTGCGCCAGGGACACAGCGGTTGACGGCGCCAAGTGCGCCAACACAAAGATGACCCAGCCGACATGGCTGGGTCATCTTCTTTGCGGCTTACGGACGCTGGCTGGCCTGCTGGCGCTGCTCGGCGGCTTTCGCACCGGCACGGGCCGATTCGGCTTCAGCTTCCTTCTTGGCGGCGTCCTGCTGGGCGTCTGCCTTGTCCTGCTGGGCCTTGCCCTCGCGGACCAGGTCGTCACGGCCGGTGACTGTACCGACAGCCTCCTTGGCCTTGCCCTTGACGTCCTCGACGACGCCCTTGATGCCTTCTTCAGGTCCTGAGTTCTTCTCGGTCATGGCTACCTTTCCGCTACATCGAGTGGAGTGGTTTTCCACACGCATCTTCGCGCGCACCCGTAGCTTTCCCGGCCGCGCCAAGGCCGAAACGTGACCTGACGAACAGCGAGTTTCAGTAAATCAGCCGAGCGGCCGGCACAACGAAGTGCGTTCGGCTGACCAGCTTTTCAGCAGGTGGTCGGCGAGCCGGTCTTCCAGCGCGGCAAATGCGCGGACACCGAACACCACGTCGGCTTCCAACGCGGGCTCGCGCGCCACGAGATCACCGATCACGTCGAATCGGACCACCTGCTCGCGCACCGCGTCGTGTTTCCCGTGCTCGCGATAGAAGCGTATGCAGGCCTCGGGCGCAGCCATCCGCTGCAGCGCCGTCACCATGTGCCGAGACCGCGGCGACGACGTGATTTCGGTCGCGGCGAAATGACCGGCCGCCGCGCCCCGCAGGCGGCGGTGTAATCCGAACAGCGACATCAGGTTCACGACGGCAAGCGATTCGGCCGTGACCGCGCCCAGATACCCGAGGTAGGTGCTGTCGAGCTCGGCTGCCTGCATGAGATCGACGAACAGCTGTTGGTGGCCATGGGTGCCGCGCCCGGCGCCGTACTCGTCGAATTCGACCGCGACCAACGACGCTTTGGCCTGCCCGGCCAGCCGGGGAATCAGCCACGCATGCGGGTCGCCTTCTTTGAGGTGGTAGAGCGAACGATGGACGAAGTACTCCCGCATCTGCTCCCAGGTCCCGCCGTCGCGCAGATGGTGGGAGGGGCCCGAACCGTCGATCGGTTCCGTTGAGAGCCGGTCCAACTCACGTGCCGCGGTGACGTCCGGCGGTATCGCCCCGACCTCTTTACGGACCGCGGCCAGAAAGACCCGCTCGAACTGCGAACGCAAATGCAAAAGCCCGGCGTTCCACTCCCAGCTGGGGTCGACGCCGGCGAACCCCCGATAGTGCAACTCGTAGCAGACGTAGAGCGCCAGCTGCACATCTATGCCGAACGGATCTGAGTCCCGCAACGGGACCCATACCGGCTCGAGGTGGTTGTGCGGTGGCCTGCCCTTGAGTTGTTCGATGACAGCCGCGGAGACTCGGCCCTGTGCGTCGGGGAGCTGCGGCTGTGCCATTGCCGGCGGAAGAGTCGTCATATCACGCGGTGAATTCCCTTCCAAGCAAACGGCAAACGTCTCGTGGCCGGTCGGCGGCCACGCGTGAACTCGGTCGCGGAGCGAAGCCCTAACGCACGCCCACGTCTGGGTCGTCATCGGCGGGCGGCTCAGGGTCGCGCCACTCCTCGACCCGGCTCGACCGGTTGCCCTGCAACGTCCCGCGCAGCTCGTCCTTCAGCTGATCGTCTTTACGCGGGCTGTGTTTGGCGCTTTCGCGTTCCATCGCCGGCCTCCTTCGAGTTCGTGTGGTCGGCGCCTGCCGATTGGTATGCCGCGGCGTGATCGCTGCCGGATTCGGATCGCAGCCAGTCCGACAGTTCGCGCGACGACAGGTCGGCGGCGCGGTGGAATCCGTCCCACAGCGCCGTGTCGAGGCCGCTTCCGGTGGTCATTCGATCGTCCCCGGCGCACCGGTGCCAAGGCCGCGCGCTGTCGAACTCGCGGTCTGGCGTCCCAAAGCGATTCCGAGCAGGAGCATGACGAGTGCCAGCACGAAGTGCAGCCAGTTGTCGGCGTTGTTGACGGGGACGAAATTCGCGGCGCTGTCCCGATCGATCACCAGACCGTACAGCCAGAGCACCGCGTAGATGACGCCGCCGCCGATGAGGAAGGCCCGCGCCGCGTTCGCCGTCCGTGCCATCAACAGGCCGGCAATGCCGAACAGCAGGTGGACGATGTTGTGAAGCACCGAAACGGCGAACACTCCGAGGAGCATCGCGTTGGAATGATGGCCGGCGAAGGTCATGTCGCCGTAGTCCGACGTGATCCCAGGGATGAAGCCGAGGATTCCGACGAGCAAGAACGTCGCACCGACGACAAGCGCGGCCACCTGCACGGGTGTCGACCTCGTCACTTTGCCGCGACTACGGGGATTCGGTGTAGTCATGATGCAACCCTCATTTCTCCTATGTCGGCCGCGGCAAATAGCCGCCGGGTGACCGAACGTATCTGCGGGTGCGCCGCGAGCGCTCCCGCTCGTGACGGGTTACCCTCTACGGCCCCACACCACACGCTCCGCCGGGCTCCGGAATTTGCCGTACGGATACTGGCCGCAGGTTTACCGGCCGCGGTCCCCGGAAATTTCCTCTGACACGCGCCATGCGGCGACGGCGGTGCTGCGGACGAAGGCTGCTGCCAGATGAAGACGACCTTGTATCACGAAG
Organism: Mycobacterium venezuelense; assembly: GCF_054919535.1. NCBI lineage: Bacteria > Bacillati > Actinomycetota > Actinomycetes > Mycobacteriales > Mycobacteriaceae > Mycobacterium > Mycobacterium venezuelense. The sequence goes on along the minus strand of NZ_JBONDW010000002.1, from coordinate 176,802 downwards.
TCGAGCCCGAGACGCTTGACGACGTCGAGCGAAACGGTCTCAAACGCAACGATGACGGCGAGAAGAGCGATCCCGAGACGAAAACGGCTGACGCGTACCTGGACGCGCATCGACCGGCTGCCGCGGTCCGGGCTCAACTCAGCCGCCAGGGCGTGGTTTACGGATTCTTGGCGGCAGGCAACCGCATCGTCGACATCAGCACGGGTGCGGACGTCGACGTCGCGACCTTCGACCGGGACCGCCCCCAGATTCTGTTGCGGATCACGGTCGATCCGGCCCGGTGCTTCGTCTCGGATCTCGATCGATACGACCGCGTGCAGCGGGCGCTGGAATCGGGCGACGCCGATGACGAATGCCGACGTCTCGCATGCGATTACTGGCAACAGGTCGTTGCGCTGCTCGATTACGAGCCCGGCTCTATACGGCGGCCTGAGGCGATGGTGGTGTGCGACATCGAACCGGCCGATATCGAGGTGGTGTCGGCCGGCGGGTAGTCAGGTTTGGCGCGATCCGCGACGGGTAAATGCTTCGCATGCCTATCGATGGACCCCGGTTGCACGGGGCTGCCGCTCTCATGACGTTGAGCGATCTCGGCTTCGCCTCCATCTCGGCCGGGGCGATCGCCCGGCGTAGGCCGGTGGTTCGGCTGCTGGAACGCATGCAGGCCGACCGCCGCGCGGTGAAGCGGTTACAACGGTTGCGCCGCCAGTTCGGGCGAGGTCCGGTCGAACTCGTCATACCCGGTCGGCGCATTGTCGTGATACTCGATCCGGATGATGTCGCGGCGGTGCTCACCCGATCGCCCGAACCGTTCGACCCGGCCAATCGCGAGAAGCGCAAGGCCCTGCAGTGGTTTCAGCCACACGGTGTGCTGATCTCGCAGGGAGCCATCAGATCTCGACGGCGCGCCGTCAACGAGTCCGCTCTCGACTCCGGATCGGAACTACACCGGTTGGCCGATGCGTTCGCGGCGAAAATCGCCGACGAGGCAAGCGTTCTGGTCACCGAAGCCACATCGCTCGGGCATCTGAATTCGTCGACGTTCATGTCGGCGTGGTGGCGCCTGGTCCGTCGCCTGGCGCTGGGCGAACGGGGCCGCGACGACGAGGCGATCACCGACGATCTGCTGAGGCTGCGTAAGGCAGGCAATTGGTCGTTCCTGGCGCTTCCGCACTACCGGGCCAGGGCTCAATTCACGGAGCGCCTGTACGGCTATGCCGAGGACCCTGAACCCGGCACCTTGGTCAGTGCACTCGCCGATACGCCTGCCGGCGGCGCTGTGGACCCGGTCGGCCAGATGCCGCAGTGGTTGTTCGCCTTTGACGCGGCCGGCATGGCGATGTTCCGCGCGATCGCGGTGCTGGCAACCCACCCCGCCCATTTGGATCGCGCCGTCGACGACAGTGCCGATCCCGAGCGCCCCCTGCCGCGGCCCTACCTTCGAAGCTGTGTGCTGGAATCGGTACGGCTGTGGCCCACGACGCCCACGATCCTGCGCGACACCACCGAGGACACCCACTGGCGGGACGGCTCCGATCGATTCACGATCCAACAAGGTGCAGGCGTGATGATCGTGACGCCGGCCTTTCATCGCGACGAGTCGTTACTGCCGTTCGCACACGAGTTCACGCCCGACATCTGGCTCGACGGCCGAGCCGAGCGGTACCCACAGCTGGTGCCGTTCTCGGCAGGCCCCGCTGAGTGTCCAGGCCGCAACCTGGTGCTGTTCACCACCAGCATGCTTACGGCGAATATGTTGAGCCGGTTGCACTTCGAGCTTCGGTCCACGCCGCGCCCGGCGCCGGGCGCGCCGTTACCGATGACGCTCAACCAGCTGGATCTCGACTTTTCGGTCCGTGCGGCCGAACCGGCACTGGCGGGCGGGTCGGTGAGTTCAGGCTGACCGTCGCCTCGGGACCGCGATCCGCGCCAGGTCTTCGGCGACCACGAGGTCACCGTCGAAACCCTTTGCCGAGAACACCTCGGCAGCTTCGGCGCGGTGCCCGCTCGTGTCGGTGTATCGCTGTGAGAAATGAGTGAGTACGAGCCGGCGGACGTTGCACTCGACCGCGACCTGCGCGGCCTGACCCGCCGTCAGGTGCCCATAGCGGCTCGCGAGATCGGCGTCCTCGGCCAGGAACGTCGACTCGATCACCAGCAGGTCGACGCCGTCGGCGAGCGCGTACACGGCTTCACAAATTCTGGTGTCCATCACGAATGCGAACCGCTGACCACGTCGCGGCTCGCTGACGTCCGCGAGCCGCACGAGGTGTCCGTTCGCCCGTACCGACCCGGTCCGTTGTATTTCTCCGACCGCTGGACCGCTGACACCGAAGCGCGCCAACAATTCAGGAACCATACGATGACCGTCTGGTTCGACCAGCCGATAGCCGATGGACTCGACCGAGTGGTCGAGCCGCCGAGCGTCGAGGATGCCGAACGGCCCGGTGGCCACCGTGCCGTCAGCCGCTGTCGGATGCTCGTGAACCTCTGTGACGTCATGAAAGATGCTCGCGTTGCGCAGCCGGCTGAAGAACTCCTGACCGGACTCCGGAAAGTACGCGTGTAGCGGATGGCGCGTCTGATCCAACGACATGCGTTGCAGCACACCGGGTACACCGAGGCAGTGGTCACCGTGGAAATGGGTCAGGCACAACCGGGTGACCGTGCTTGCGGGCAGGCCGGCGAGCAAGAGCTGGCGTTGCGTCCCTTCGCCGGGGTCGAACAGAAATCCCTCGCCGTCCCACCGCAGCAGGTATCCGTTGTGGTTGCGATTACGGGTGGGCACCTGGCTGGAAGTACCGAGCACAACCAATTCGCGGACCGACACGTGATCAGCTCGCCGCCGCGGCTCGCGCATGCCGCTCCTGCTCACGTTTCCCGTACGTGGCATTGCGGACCGTGTAGTCGCTTTCGAAGCTGGATCCGAGGGCACCGGCGAATGTACCCAGCGAACTGGCGAGCCACGCCAGCTCCGCGTAGTCGCGCCACGTGACGTCGTGCTCCAACGTCGCGGCCAGATAGGCGGGCGGAACTATCGTCAGCGCTCCGAGCAACACCACACAGAACAACATGACATACATGGCCGCGATGCCCACCCCCAGGGTCAGCACGGTCGCGCTGTTGTACAGCACGGCGTTCTTGCGTTGATCGAGGTCTCGTGGCCGTTCCCACAGGCCGTTGTAGAGCATGAGCCACATCATCATGGCCAGGATCGCAACGATGCTGACCCCGGCAAGCCGCGTCGTACTCATCGAATCGGCCATGGTCCAGATGCTGGAGTAGAACACTCCGAAAGCCGCGGCAGCGACACCCGCCGCGATCGCGCTCGACAGGCTGGGCAGTAGCCGCCACGGCCGATTGACCCGCACCATCCCGAGCAGCAGGCGCAGCCTGCCGTGCACGCGGGTGAGCTCCAGGTACGCATTCTTCCCGCCGTCGGTGGTTTCCCGCTTGGTCGGCTCCAAGAGCGGGCCGACGGCGATGCGGTGACGGTTCGTCGTGTCCATCGTCAGCGCACCGACGACGTGCACGATCGCTCTGGCGACATGGCGGTGTAGCCGGACCGGCCCGAGCGCAGGCAGGGATATCAACGCCGTGCCCTCCGCGACGTTCACCTCGGAGACCACCAATGTCTCGTCGAGACGTCTGGTCAACTCCGTCACACACACTACGAAGTCCCATCCGTGACGGGACTTCAGCTCGTCGCTGTGCTTGCGTATCTCGATGTTCCCGTCGGCTTCGAGCGGCAGGGCGTAGCTGTGGACGGCGACCGTCCAGCACACCTCATCGCTCACGGTTCGGGCCAACAAGGCGGGCAGGGTCGCCGTCAATGATTCGACGACCGTTGTGGACAAACCCGGATCGGTCACCAGGCCGACTCTTGGCTGCGGCCTCGTTGAACCAGGCATGAGTTGCCACTACCCACGGCTCATCGGGCCGAAACTGACGCCCGAGCTGGATTGGGGGAGCGCTGAACGGGTAGCCGGGCTGGACGGTGCCAGAACGAGCGCAAAGGAGAACTGAGCATGGTGGCTCCGATTGCCCGAGACAGCCGCGAACCCCATCGTCGAGGAGCTCGGCGAGAACCGTGGCTCGTGACAAGTGCACCGCGCTAAGACATTTGGAGGGCACATGAATGCGAAACGCCCGGGCGAAGGCGATGACGCCGGTTACGATCCCGACGCCGACCCCGAAATGCTCCAAGCGAAGCGCACCCAACCCGATCAGGCCGAAGGCGCGGACGACCCGGAAGAGACTGGCGCGGGCGATGACCGCTAGCCGCCAAGATTGGCGATCGTAGACTCCAATTTGGCGGCTTCCTCGGCCATCTCGTGTTCGGAGAGCTGGGCGTCGCCAGTCCGGCTGAGCAGTTCGGCGCGCGACGCCACCTGCAACGCGCCGCGGTATCGGTCTGACTCCAGCTGGTCTTGAGGCACCACTTCCGTTCGGCCTTGCACGAGCACCAGCACTGCGTCGGATGCGTCTGAGGCCAGTAGTCGGCGGACGTCATCTGCCGAGATCGTCATGTCGGCTCCCGTCGTCGGTATCGGGTCGCTACACCTATGCCCGTTCCCCACCGGTCCTAAGCCGAGCCGCAGGCCGGGCGGTCGAGTTTCGCCCATCCCCGGCACGGGTACCTGTTATGCAACGCCTGCCCCGCAGTGGCGGCAGCAGCAGCGTGCCGAGAGGAGTAGCGATGGGCGACAACGCAAAGGACCCGGTGGACCATGCCAGGACCACGCGTCCGCACGCCGGCGAGACGATGAAGGACACCGCGAACTTTCCGGCTTTGATCATGCTGTATCTGGGCGGGGCGTCATTCGTCGCATGTCTGGCAGCCTTCGCTACGAGCCACCACAGTGTCGGCATTGTGCTGGCGTGCGTTGCCGCCGCGTTGTTCGTGGGTTCGGGTTTGTGGTTCGGCATCGAGCATTGGCGAGTGCGCCGCAAGGAACGCGCATGGAATGCCGCTCACCCGGAAGTGCATGAACAGCGGCCGTGACAGCCGCTAGCCGGCCCGGTCATCCGTCACCGTCACGGAGCAGGGGGGAGTGGCGGCGGTAGCCGGGCCGTAGCGTCACGTGGTCGGACGCCGCGCGCCCCACATCCTCCCAAGCCGCCAGGAATGTACCGCGGTGGCGCCAGCGCGCGATGGCCGCGATGAGCGCGGGGGCATCGAGACTGGTTCTCTCATAACCGAGATAGGACGATCGGGTGCGCGGGCTGATCACCAGCCCGATGACTTCCGGCGCGGGCGGATGATCGGCCCGGTCCCCGGCAAAGCCGAGCCGCACGTCGACCACGATGCCCACCGGGTGGTGCCCCGCGTCGATCACCTGCAGCCCCAGCAGTCTACTCAGCTGCATGGGTACCTCCCGGGACTCGGGACACGATGTGATCTCGTAGCCATCTCTCCATCCACTGCACGTCGAATTTCATGTCAGTGGGTGTCAGTTGCACCGTCACGCCAATGCAGGCGACGAGCTTCCAGGGGATTTCCTGCAATCGCGATCTCGGTGGGGTACCGCCGAAGATGCGAGTCGCCACGACCTGTCCGGACAGCAGTGCGGTGACGCGAGGTGCCGGGCTTCCCGGCTCGATCTCCTCGTCGACCTCCACACCGTCGAGCTCGAGATCGTCGACGATGCCGACCGGATCGCCATTGTGGTCGACCAACTGGCGGTCCAGCAGATGCAGGCGGGCGTCCAGTCTCGTCATTGCCCCGCTCCCGTCACGATCATCAGTGGAATGGCAGCCAGCGATGCCGCCAGGATGATCACCAGATAGATCGATCCCAACACGTTCGTCACCCTTCCGTTCGTCTTGTCGCCCATGTATTCCGGGTCGTTGGACACGATGAGAATCGGCAGATAGGTCAACGGAAGCGCGATGGCGGAGAACACCACCGAATACTCGGTAACCAGAATCGGGTCGACGCCGGTGAACAGGACGGCGGCACCGGCGACGATGCTCACGAACATCACCACATGGAATCGCGCGGCTTCGGCGGGCCGACGGAACTTGCCCCACGGCCAGCCGAGAAACTGCGCGAGCGTGTAACCGCTGGACAACGTCGTCTCCAAGGCCGCTCCGAAGGTCGCCGCCACGATGCCGACGATCGCGAAGGCCAGCGCGAGCTTTCCGCCCGCGACGACCGCGGGCATCACGACCTGGGACAGGGACGTCACCTCGATCCCGTTGGGCAGCAGTACCACCGCGGCGCATGCCGCGATCGCGATCGACAAGATGCCGCCCAATGGGAAACCGACCATCACGTTGAGCCGCGAGACGCCGAGATCCTTTGTCTTCCAGTGCTCCTCGACGGCTCCGGACGAGAAGAAGAAAACTTCGTAGGGAGTCATGGCCGCGCCGAACAGCGCGATGGCGTAATACCAGTAGGTTGCCGACGACTCGGACTGCGGGATGACCGGCTGTGTCGCCTGATGGGCGAGGTCGGACCAATTGGGTTGCAGCAGAAAGATACTCACCGCGAAAACGATCAGGCACAGCCCCATGATCCCGGCGACATTCTCCATGATGCTGAACTTCACCCGCCAGATCACGACCCACACCGCGAAGGCGGCCACCGGAATCCACATCATCGGGCCCACATCGGTCGCGAGCTCGAGCGCGATCGCGACGCCGCCGATCTCGGCGGTCAACGTCATCAGGTTGATGAGGAACGACGCGCTGAGATTGGCGGCCGCGGTCCGCGGGCCCAGCCGTTCGCGGATGATCTCGAAGGTGGCCCGGCCACTGACCGCGGCCACCCGGCCTGCCATCTGCGCGAACAGGCAGATCCCGACGACTCCGACGACCACCACCCAAGCCAGTGCGAGGCCGAACCGGGATCCGACGACGGCGTTGGTGACGAGGTCACCGATGTCGAGGAATCCGCCGATGGCGGTCAGGATGCCGAGGGCTACCGCAAACACTCTCTTCATCAGCGGTATCCGGTTTCCAGTTTATCGGCGGCCGCCACCAGGTCGGCGCGGAGTCTCCCGAGGTCGGGCGTCGCGGAGACTTCGCGCAGTGTCGCCGAAGCGGCGTTGAGCCGGCTGATGATCGTGGTCATCGACTCGGTGAGGAACTTCTGCCGCGCGACATCGGCAGGGTCATCGGCCTTCAGCTCGGCAATTCCCTGGTATGCCTTGACCACATCGCTACGCGCATCAGAGATCTGCACGCTGGCCAACTGCGGTGTGGACCGGTTCTGCTGCCGCAGGTCGAGTGCCATGGCTGCGCTTCGCGCCGCCGAAACCGTTTCCTCCATCGCCGACGCGAGCTGCCCGGGCATGCCGTCGCGATTGGCGGGGCAGCGGGTCAGCAACAGCCCGAGTGCGGCAATCAGCAGGGCGGTCAGGACAACCGCCCGGATTCGCCGGATTCTGTCGCCTTTCTGCGCCACGGCCCGCCCCCTCAGCCGGGGAGCGTCTCGCCGCCGATTGGTGCGAGAACCTCGCCGCTGTAGTACGACGACAGCTGCCCGGACGCGAAGAAGACATACGACGGCGCGATTTCGTCCGGCTGCGCCGCCCGCCCGAATGGTGCTTGCTCACCGAAGGATTCGACACGTTCGGCATCCATCGTCGCGGGGATCAACGGTGTCCACACCGGGCCGGGTGCCACACAGTTCACGCGAATCCCACGATCGGCCAGGGACTGCGCCAACGAGTAGGTGAGCGCGATCACCGCGCCCTTGGTGGCCGAGTAATCGATCAGTGTCTTGTTGCCCCGCAGCCCATTGATGGATGCGGTGTTGATGATGGCCCCGCCTTCCGGCATATGTGCGAGCGCAGCCTTCGTCACGTGAAAGAAGCTGTCGACGTTGACGGCGAACGTGTGCCGCCATTGCTCGTCGCTGATGTCGGTGAACTTCTCCGTAGGTGCCTGGTAGGCAACATTGTTCACCAGGATGTCGATGCCACCGAGCGCGCCTGCGGTCTTCGTGACGATCGCTCTGCACTGTTCCACTTCGCTGAGGTCGCCAGGCAACCGCAGGCACCGCCGGCCCGCGTCTTCCACGAGCGACGCGGTATGGGTGGCATCGTCGTGCTCCTCGAGATAGGCGATGGCGACGTCGGCGCCCTCTTTCGCGAACGCGACGGCCACCGCACGCCCGATTCCGGAGTCTCCGCCGGTGATCAGCGCTCGTTTGCCGTCGAGTAGGCCGCGGCCGGTGTACTCGCGCATCTCGTCACGCGGTTGCTGGGCCATATCGGACGTGTGTCCCGGATAGGGGATGACGGTGTCGTTGTCCGGGGTCTCGTTCTGTGAGTTTCCTGGGTCGCTCATGTCGCTTGCCCCCTATTCCTCGCGGCCGAACTCGTCGAGTTCCGGATCGAGATCGATGGCCTCGCGTTGCTCCTGCCAGTCCGGTTCCGTGGCCTCCAACGGCGGGGAGTCGGCCGACGGCGTGAAAGCCTCCTCGTCTTCGACCGGCCCCGTGGTTTCGCGTTGTTGCTCGACAGCGTCGGCGATAGGCACCTCATCAGGTAGATCGTCGCGGTCCATGAAGCGTCGGGTACCCGGAGCAGTCATGATCAAACTCTTCGCGTGTTTAAGAGGCACTTCGCCGGGTACTTCCGCCCCATGGATGAAGACTTCACGCGAACGCTGCTCGCGTGGCATGTGCATGGCTCATGGATGGAGTCGTTCACTGCCGGTCGACATCGCTACCTCGTTCCGCTGAACGCAGCGCGGGATGCGGACGGGCGCGGGTTGTGTGGGCGCGATTGGCCACGCGCACAAGAGATCTCGATTGACGAGCTGCGCGATCAGGAAGTCGACCTTGTCGTCCTGCAACGACCTGAAGAGCTCGAGCTGACCACGGCTTGGCTCGGGCGCAGGCCCGGGATCGACGTGCCTGCCGTTTACGTCGAGCACAATGCGCCACGGCCGTTTGCGGTGGACAGCACGCACCCGCTTGCCGAACGCCGCGACATCCCGGTCGTCCATGTCACCGACTTCAACCGGCTGATGTGGGACAACGGAGTTGCGCCGACGACGGTGATCACCCACGGCATCGCCGACCCAGGCAACTTCTACACCGGCGATGTCGCGGCAGCCGCCACGATGATCAACGAGCCCCTTCGGCGCTGGCGAACGGTCGGCGCCGACCTCCTGTCGGAGTTGAGCTCGCATGTGCCCATCGACGTCTGGGGCATCGACACTTTGGAGCTCAATCGCCCGGGCAGTCGGTCAGCGGTGCGGGGCAAAGGAGATGTCGCGCGGAACCGGTTGTGGCGTCAGATCGCCAGGCGCCGCGTCTATGTGCACACCGCCCGCTGGACTTCGCTGGGTCTGTCCCTCGTCGAGGCGATGTATCTGGGAATGCCCGTGGTGGCTGTCGCTTCGACGGAAGCTCCTCAGGTTGTGCCCGCCGAAGCGGGTGTGGTGAGCAGCGACGTGGCGACGTTGGCCTACGCCCTGCAGGGCTTCGTGACCGACACGGCCGCAGCGGCGGTGGCGGGCAAGGCCGCCCGCGAATTCGCCATGGCTCATTTCGCGCTTGACCGGTTCCTCGGTGAGTGGGACCGGGTCATCGACGAGTGCTGCCGATGAGACTCGAAGGAGGAGGCGAATGAAGATCGCGATGGTTTCCGAGCACGCGAGCCCGTTGGCGGCACTGGGAGGAGTGGACGCAGGCGGACAGAACGTCCACGTGGCGGCGTTGTCGGCAGCGCTCAGCAGACAAGGGCACCACGTGACGGTGTACACCCGGCGCGACGACCCTGACCTCCCCGACCGGATCGAAACGCCCGACGGATACCGCGTCGTCCACGTTCCGGCCGGGCCCGCGGAACCGATTTCCAAAGATGAACTGCTGCAGTACATGGGCCAGTTCGCGCAGTTCCTGGACAACGACTGGTCGGCGGACCGTCCCGATGTCGTGCACGCGCACTTCTGGATGTCCGGCGTGGCCAGTCAACTGGCCGCGCGCCACCTCAATCTTCCCGCCGTGCAGACATTCCATGCCCTCGGCGTGGTCAAACGCCGTCACCAGGGCGCGCAGGACACGAGCCCGCCCGAGCGGTTGAAACTTGAGGCGATGGTCGCCCGCTGCGCGACCTGGGTCGCTGCGACGTGCACCGATGAGGTGTTCGAACTCATGCGGCTCGGCCGCTCGCGGTCGCGCACCTCCGTCGTGCCGTGCGGCGTGGATTTGAAACTGTTCAAGCCCGACGGCCCGATGGCGCCGCGTGGCTCGCACTACCGCATCGTGAGTGTCGGACGGTTCGTTCCCCGCAAGGGCTTCGACCTCGCGGTTCGCGCGCTGCCAGGCATCCCGAACGCAGAGTTGGTCATCGTCGGCGGGCCGCCGCAGGCTGAGCTGGACAAAGATCCGGAAGCCACCCGGCTTCGGCAGCTGGCACGTGACCTTGGCGTCGCGGACCGCGTGAAACTGTGCGGATCGGTGGCGCGCGGCGACATGCCCGCGGTGCTTCGCTCGGCTGATGTCGTCGCGTGCACGCCCTGGTACGAGCCGTTCGGCATCGTGCCGCTGGAGGCCATGGCGTGCGGTATCCCGGTGGTGGCCTCGGCGGTCGGCGGGATGCTCGACACGGTCGTCCACGACGTGACCGGGCGCCTGGTTCCGCCGAAGCGCCCGGATCTTCTCGCCGACGCCGTTGCTGGTCTGCTGCGGGACGAATTTCTGCGCAAGAGCCTTGGTGCGGCCGGTCGGGATCGGGCCCGATCGCGCTACTCGTGGGACCGAATCGCCACCGACACGCTGCGGGTGTACGACCGCGTGGGTCCCAGTGGCTATCTGCGTCAGCCCACGACCAACGTTTCCTCAGGATGACAGGGTCAGCGGTGGCGCCCGTTTCCACGCTCGAGAACCGCGAGCGCGTCCTCGACGCCTGCGGGCAGAGTCCGCCGGTGTGCCAGCACCGCAGGCAACCGAACCATCGCCTCGGCCGCGGCGCGGGCATGCTCGCCGTCTCGTGTCGCGGCGCGCAGCAGCGAACCCGTCGCATCGACGCACTGCCGCATCGGTCGGCGCAGCCACGTGGTGAGCACGGCGTTTCGCAGGCTGCGAGCGTCCTGTGCCGCGGTCGGCGGCCGCTGGGAAGACGGCTGGTGGATGGCCTTCAGTTCGGGGCAGTAGCACAGGTGCCAACCCCGCGCCGCGAGATCGAGCGCGAGCAGTTGCTCCTCGCCGCGGAAGTGCAGGATGTCGCTGAACCCGCCAGCCGCCTCGAATGCGGATTTGCGGACCATCGCCGAACAGGCGAGGAATCCGAGAATCGACGGACCCGGCAGATCCGGGCGGTGGCCCAGCGCGCTGTTGGCCAACTCCTCGACCATCGGATCGTCCCGACGTTGCGGCCAGACCTCGGTGCGGGCCGCGAGCACCGCGGTGCTCGGGTACCGGTCGAAGATCGCCGCACCGAGTGCCGGTGCCTGCGGATCCCACCACGAGTCGTCATCACAGAACGCGACGTAAGGCGTACGGCAGGCCGCGACACCGATATTGCGGCCGACTGCACCGAGATTCGACCCCAAGCCGATGAGCACGACGCGGCCGCCCGAACGCGATGCGATGCGCCGGACGCTTTCCGCCGAGTCGTCATCGGAGCCGTTGTCGACCACCGTGATGGGGCACTCGGTCTCGTCGAGCAGACGGTTGATCACCGACGCCAGTTCGTCGGACCGATTGCGGCTGGCGATGACGAACGAGACCTTCTCGCGTACCGGGGCGCTTTCTTCGGTTCTTTGAACGGATTCCATAACCGGGCGAACTACCCGCGACAACGAACGGCAAACCCCCATGCATGAACTGAAGCGTGTCTTGGTGACCGGCGGTGGCGGCTTTCTCGGCGGCCACCTGTGCGAACGCATGCTCGATGAGGGGCTGGAGGTGATCTGCCTCGACGATCTGTCGACCAGCGCACCCACGGCCGCCGACCTGCTGCGCGACCGCGATGGCTACCAGTTCGTACAGCACGACATCAGTGATCCGCTGACCGAGATACCGGCCGTGGACACGGTGTTTCATCTGGCGTCGCCTGCGTCGCCGGTGGACTATCAGCGGCTCCCGCTGCAGACGCTGCGTACCGGTGCGCTCGGCACGGCCAACGCGCTTGATGTCGCCGAGCGCTGCGGTGCGCGGCTGGTACTGGCCTCCACGAGCGAGGTCTATGGTGATCCGCTCGAACACCCTCAGCATGAAAGCTATTGGGGAAACGTCAATCCCGTCGGTCCGCGCAGTATGTACGACGAAGCCAAGCGATTCGCCGAGGCGCTGACGTTCTCCTATCAGCGGGCCCGCAACGCCGACGTCGGGGTGGCGCGCATCTTCAACACCTATGGTCCGCGCATGCGCGCCGACGACGGGCGCATCGTTCCCACGTTCTGCAGGCAGGCCCTGGCCGGCGAGCCCATCACCGTGCACGGTTCCGGCCGTCAGACCCGATCGCTGTGCTACGTCGACGACACCGTGGCCGGCTTGCTGGCACTGGCCCGAAGTGACTGTGCCGGGCCGATCAACATCGGAAACCCCCACGAGCTCACGGTCCTGCAGATCGCCGAGCTCATCCGCGAGCTCGCAGGCAGCCAATCGCCGGTCGAGTTCGTGGCACTTGGGGACGACGACCCGCAGCGGCGCTGCCCGGACATCACCGCGGCGTCGCAACAGCTCGGTTGGCGACCGCGGGTCGATTGCCGTCGTGGTCTGGCGATGACCCTCGAATGGTTTGCCCGACAAGGATTTTAGGAGGATTTCGTGCGCATACTCGGAATCAACGCGGTGTTCCACGACCCCGCGGCAGCACTGGTGGTGGACGGACGGATCGTGGCGGCGGCCGAGGAAGAACGGTTCAGCCGCCGCAAGCACGGTAAGCAGGCGGTGCCGTTCTCCACGTGGGAGATCCCGGTACAGTCCGCCCGCTGGTGCCTGGACCAGGCCGGTTTGTCGCCGGCCGATCTCGATGCGGTCGGGTACTCCTACGATCCCCGGCTGATGCAGGCCCAGGACATCGATCTCGCCGGGCTCGACCGGGATTGGGAATACCTGCGGACCATGTATGCCGAACGGGCACCGAAGTTCATCCAGTCGGCGCTGCCCGGGCTCGATCCGTCGATCGTGCAGTACGTGCGCCATCATGTGGCCCACGCCGCCTCCAGCGCCCTGGCGTCACCGCATCCGGATTGTGCGGTACTCGTCGTCGACGGCCGCGGCGAACGCACTTCGATGCTGGCCGGTACCTACACCGAGCACAAACTCGACGTGCTGGCCACCCAGCAGCTGCCGCATTCGCTCGGACTGCTTTACGAGGAACTGACCGAACATCTCGGGTTCAAACGGTCCAGCGACGAGTACAAGGTCATGGCCATGGCGTCCTACGGGAAGCCGCGGTTCGCCGATCAGTTCCGTGAGCTGGTGTATGCCACCGGTGACGGCGGGTTCCGCACCGAGCCCGTCGACTGGCGTCAGTTCGGCAGCGGGTGGGACGACCGGGTCGACCTGGCCTGCAGTGTCCAACGCGTCCTCGAAGAGGTTCTGCTCGAGCTCGTGCGGTGGTTGCGCGACCGCACCGATCACGACAGCCTGTGTCTCGCCGGCGGAGTGGCGCTCAATTGTGTTGCGAATTCCAAGATTCACAACAACGGCGCCTTCCGCAACGTGTGGGTGCAGCCGGCCGCAGGCGATTCCGGCACGGCGCTCGGCGCGGCGCTGTCCTTGGCGGCCGAAGCCGGTGAGCCGCTCGAGCCCATGCCGTCGGCGGCACTGGGCCGCGGCTGGTCCGACGACGAGATCGGCGCGGCGCTCACCGAAGCCGCTGTCCCGCATGAACGTCCCGCCGATCTTGGCGCGGCGGTGGGCGACGCGCTCGCCGACGATCAGGTGATCGGGTGGTTTCAGGGGCGTTCGGAGTTCGGGCCCCGAGCACTGGGCCGCCGCTCGTTGTTGGCCGATCCCCGGCGAGCCGAGAATCTCGAGCGGCTCAACAACGTGAAAGGGCGCGAACAGTTTCGGCCGGTCGCTCCGATGGTGCTCGCCGAGCGCGCCGCCGAGATCTTCTCGGGTGGGCCATTGCCCAGTCCCTACATGCTCTTCGTCCACGACGTCGCCCAGGATTGGCAGTCGCGCATTCTCGCGGTCACCCATGTCGACGGCACCGCCCGGATCCAGACGATCGACCGAAGCGATGCACTGATGCACGCGACGATCAGCCGGTTCTGCGACCGCACCGGCGTGCCGGTGGTGGTCAACACCAGCTTCAACACCGCCGGGCGTCCGATGGTCGACAGTCCCCGCGACGCGCTGGAGTGCTTCGGGAGTGCACCGATAGACGTGCTCGCGATCGGTCCGTTCATTGTGCGGAGGCCCCGGTGAGCGACCCGGTGGACTTCGCGATCGTGATACCCACGATCGGTCGGAAAACCTTGCAGCGCTTGTTGGCAGCGCTGGAGAAGTCGGACGGTCCGGCGCCCGCCGCGGTGATCGTCGTCGATGACCGGGCCGAACCGGACCCGCCCCTGCTCATCACGGCGAAGCTGCCCGTCACGGTGCTGCGCAGCGGCGGCCGCGGCCCGGCGGCGGCCCGCAATCTCGGCTGGCGCAGCAGCACCGCCCGCTGGATCTGCTTCGTCGACGACGATGTACGGCCTCATCCCGGCTGGCTCGCGGCGCTCGCGGAGGATCTGAACGGGGCCGAATCCGTCGGTGCGGCCGGCTCACAGGCGGTCATCGATGTTCCGGCGCGACCGGGGCGGCGCAGCACCGACGACGAGCGCCGCACCCAACGATTGGCCACCGCCCAATGGATCACCGCCGACATGGCGTACCGGCGGTCGGTGCTCGTCGATGTCGGTGGATTCGACGAGCGCTTCCCGCGGGCCTATCGCGAGGACTCCGATCTGGCATTGCGAATCACCATGGCGGGCAACCGGATAATCCAAGGTTCGAGACGGTCGAGGCATCCGGTCGCACGGGCGACGTGGCTGAGCAGTATCCGCGCGCAGCGCGGCAACCGCGACGACGCCCTGATGCACCGCAAGTATGGCCGCGGCTGGCGTCCGGCCATCGGCGAAGGACGCGGTCGGCTGCCCGCCCACCTGGCCACGACCGCGGCCGCGGTGCTCGCCGTCGCGGCCAGAGGGCGTCCCGCGGCACGATGGGCGGGCCTCGGGTGGCTCGCGCTGACCGCCGAGTTCGCGGTGCGGCGATTCCTGGCAGGCCCTCGCACCGTGATCGAAGCGGCACGCATGTTGATCACGAGCATCGTGATCCCGCCGGTCGCGGTGTTCCACCGGCTGCGCGGCGAGTGGGATTTCCGTGCGGCGCACCGCGATCCACCACTCGCGGTGCTGTTGGACCGCGACGACACGATCATCGAGGACGGTCCCTACCTCAACGATCCCGACGGGGTCCGGCCCGTCGCCGGGGCGGTCGAGGCACTGAACAAACTGCGTGAACGTGGGTTGATGCTGGCCGTCGTGTCCAACCAGTCCGGCATTGCCAAGGGCCTCATCAGCACCAGCCAGCTTGCCGATGTCAACGCAAAGGTGGACGCGTTGCTCGGTCCGTTCGACTCCTGGCAGATCTGCGTACACGACGCCGGTGACAACTGTTCGTGCCGTAAGCCGGCGCCAGGGATGGTGGTGGCCGCGGCCGAGGCGCTCGGGGTTCAGCCCAGCCGCTGCGTACTGATCGGCGATACGGGGGGCGATGTGCAGGCGGCGCTCGCGGCAGCCGCCGATGCGGTGCTGGTGCCCACGGATCGTACGTTGCCGCAGGAGATCTCGGATGCCCGGGCGAGGGCGCGCGTGGCCTCGACGCTGGAAGACGCGGTTTCACTCGTGCTGAGGGATGCCCGATGAGCGCGCTGGTGGCCAGACTCGACAGCGCCGGTGACGTCCTGATCACCGGGCCCGCCGTGCGCGCCGTCGCCGCCGCGCACGGTCCGGTGACCTTCCTCGCCGGACCACGCGGCCGCGCCGCCGCCGAACTGCTGCCGGGGGTTGGCGACATCGTCGAATGGCAAGCACCCTGGGTGGATTTCGATTCGCCCGAACTGACGGCCGGCCATGTGGAGGCGCTGGTCAAGCAGCTTCGGGATATCGCACCGGAGCGAGTCTTCATCTTCACGTCGTTTCACCAGTCGCCGTTGCCGTTGGCGCTGATCTGCCGGATGGCCGAGGTCGGCTGGGTCGGGGCGATCAGTGAGGACTATCCGGGCACCCTGCTCAACCTCCGTCATCATGTCGAATCGGGGATTCCCGAGCCCGAGCGCGCGTTGTCGCTCGTCCGGGCCGCCGGTGTCGACTTGCCGGCACACGATGACGGGGCGCTCATGGTGCGGACTCCACCACCGTTGGGCGGTGAACTGGCACGAAAGGTCGGCACGGAACCGTTCGTGGTGTTCCACCCCGGCGCCGCGGTTCCGGCGCGACGCCCGTCGGCTTCGCGCAGTGCGGGCATGGTCCGCGCGCTCGCCCACGCGGGCTACCGCGTCGTGGTGACCGGAGACGAGCAGGAGCGCGATCTGACGGCGGAAGCCGCCGCCGGTGTCGCCCTGGACCTCGGTGGAAGTACCACATTGGCCACGCTGGCAAGCGTTTTCGCGCAAGCCGATGTCGTGATCGCACCGAACACCGGCCCCGCACACCTTGCCGCGGCCGTCGGGGTCCCGGTGGTATCGCTGTTCGCGCCGGTTGTTCCGGCGGAGCAGTGGAGCCCGTACGGACGCAACGTGATCCGCCTCGGCGATCAGACAGCGCCGTGCCGGCTCACCCGGGCGAGGAACTGCCCGGTACCCGGCCATCCGTGCCTGGACGGCATCACCGACACCGAGCTACTGGCTGCGGTCGATCGACTGGGAGGTAGGAAATGATGATCGACACCCATATTTCGGCACTCGCTGCCGCAGTGGGCCGCATCGACGGCGAGGCGGCCCGGCTGACGCGTTGGGGCCGACACCTAGCCGACGTTCTCACCGCCGACGCCCGTCTGCTGGCGTGCGGCAACGGCGGCAGTGCCGCCGAGGCTCAGCACTTGACGGCCGAGCTGGTCGGCAGATTCCGCGACGAACGAATACCGCTGTCGGCCATCGCCTTACACGCCGACACGTCCGCGCTGACCGCGATCTGCAACGACTACGGTCCAGAAGAGATGTTCGCCCGCGGGGTGCGCGCACATGGCCGTCCCGGTGACGTCCTGGTAGCGCTGTCGACGAGCGGCACGAGCCCGAATGTGCTGGCAGCCGTCAAAGCCGCGCATGAGATGGGTCTGACGACGTGGGCGCTCACCGGACCCGCGCCGAATCCGTTGGCGGCGATGTGCGATGACGCCATCTGTGTCGAGGCGCCAAGCACCGCGACCGTGCAGGAGATCCATCTGCTCCTCGTCCATTCGCTGTGCATCGCACTCGACGATGCCTTGCCGAGCAGCGGTGGCGTGTTGGGAGCCTGCGGTGGGTAGGCCGGTGGTGATTGTCGGCGACTGCATGCTCGACGTCGACATCGAAGGGAGCGCAACCCGGCTGAGCCCGGAGGCGCCGGTTCCGGTGGTCGATGCCGAGCGGGTTTGGCAGCGGCCGGGCGGAGCGGGCCTTGCGGCAGTGCTGGCGGCACGTGGCGAGGACGACGTCGTGCTCGTCACCGCCATCGCCGACGATGCGGACGGCCGCAGGCTGGCTGAACTGCTCGCCTCCGCGGGCGTCACCGTGGTGGCGCTGCCCATGACCGGAACCACCGTGTGCAAAACCAGGATTCGTGCGGTCGGTCAGTCCATGCTGCGTCTCGATCACGGCGACGGCAGCGTGATCGACGGGCCGGTGCCGGACCGGGTCGCCGCGGTTCTCGCCGACGCCCGTGCGGTGTGCGTGGCCGATTACGGCAGGGGTGTGGCGGCTCACGGAGGTCTGCGGCGGTTGCTCGAGCGCGCGGCCGAACGGGTGCCGTTGGTCTGGGATCCGCACCCGCGGGGCGCAACGCCGATTACCGGATGCCATTTGGTGACGCCGAATGAAGCCGAGGCGCAGGGACGGTCGGCAGAGGGCTTGCGCCGGGACTGGCAGGCGCGCGCGGTGTGCGTGACGCTGGGCAGCAGGGGAGCGGTGCTTGCCAAAGACTGCGACGGCAGCGTGCACGTACCCGTGCCCGCCGGCGCCGCTACGGGTTCCGGACGGTCGGACACGTGCGGTGCGGGCGACCGGTTCGCGGTCGCCGCCACCCTTGCCTTGGCCGATCGTGACGACGTCGAGGCCGCGGTGAGCGCGGCGGTCAACGCGGCGAGCCGTTTCGTCGCCGCAGGCGGCGCAGTCGGAGTGTCGAGCCCCACCGACTTCGGCGCACACGCGGGCGCCATGACCGAACCCACCGCCATCGTCGGCGGCGTCGTCGAGGTACGCGACCGGTTACGCCGCCGGTCCGGCAGGCTCGTGGCCACCGGGGGGTGTTTCGACCTTTTGCACACCGGCCATGTCCGGCTGCTGCATCAGGCCCGCCAGCTTGGTGATGCCTTGGTGGTGCTGCTCAATTCCGACGCGTCGGTACGGGCGTTGAAGGGCCCGACGCGGCCGGTGATGGCAGCGGCAGATCGAGCCAGGGTCCTCAGCGCACTGGCCTGTGTGGACGCCGTCGTGATCTTCGACGAGTCCTCACCCGAGCATCAACTCGAGCAATTGCGCCCGGATGTGTGGGTCAAGGGCGGCGACTACACCGAAGCCGATCTGCCCGAAGCGCCAGTCGTGCGCCGACACGGCGGCGAAATAGTTTTACTGCCGACCGTTGCGGGCTATTCATCGAGCAATCTGATCGCCGCGATGCGGTCGTGATCGAGAGGGGCAATTCGTGATCCTTGGCAATGTCATCATCACCGGCGGGGCTTCTGGTCTCGGTGCGGCGACCGTGGAAGCGGTTGCGCGCCATGGCGGTACGCCGTTGGTCATCGACCGCAAACCGCCGGCGAGCGGCGTCGCGTACGAGTGCGCAGACCTCGCCGACACCGAAGCCGTCGACGCGGCGGTGCGCCGGTTGGCCGAGCAGGCCGGCGGCGTCGTCAACGGGGTGTTCACCGCGGGCGGCACCGACGCGTGCGGCAAGCTCGGCAATGTCGCCGTGAAGGACTGGGAGCGGGTGGTCCACGTGAACCTGCTCGGGACTGTCGCAGTGATCCGCTCGGCGCTGCCGTACCTCAAAGCCAGCAGCGGGCGCATCGTCACATGTGCGTCGACCCTCGGCATCAAGGCCGTCAGTGACGCGACCGCGTACTGCGCCTCGAAGTTCGGTGTCGTGGGTTTCAGCCGGGCGCTCGCGGCCGAGCTCGCCGGTGAGGTCGGGGTGACCATGTTGATACCCGGCGGCATGCACACCGCATTCTTCGACGGACGCGACGAGCAGTACAAGCCACCGCCGGACGCCAAGCTCAACGACCCGGAGAACGTCGCCGAGACAGTGGTGTTCGCGCTGAGCCAGCCGGCCGGCTGTGAGGTGCGCGAACTCGTGGTCTGCGCGTCGACGGAGTCGTCGTGGCCATGAGGCCCGATTCCGACGCCCGCAACATCGTGGTGTTGCGTGCGTTGGGTCTGGGAGACCTGCTGACCGGCATTCCCGCGTTGCGCGGCCTGCGCCGGGCCTATCCGGCGGCGCACATCGTGCTCGCGGCTCCACAGCGGTTCAGTGAGTTGGCCATGCTGTCGGGGGCCGTGTCGGAAGTCCTGCACACGCCGGGCCTCGGGGAGCTGGACGATCGTCGGCAGCCGCCCGACATCGCGGTGAACCTGCACGGTCGAGGGCCGGAGAGTATCGCTGATCTCCTCGCCCTGCAGCCGAAATCGATACTGAGCCACCGGCACACTGCATATCCCGAGGTGGCGGGCCCGCCCTGGCGCACCGATCTGCACGAAGTCGACCGCTGGTGTCACATGCTCGAATGGCACGGCATCGCTTGTGATCCGAGTGATCTGGCAATCCAGCGACCGCACGGTTATGCGGAACGGCCGGGAGTCGTGGTGATCCACCCCGGTGCCGCCTTCGCCGCGCGGCGGTGGCCCGCCGACCGATATGCCGCGGTCGCCGCGGCGCTGCACGCCGCCGGACACGAGGTCGTGGTGACCGGGGACAGCGCCGAAATCGACCTCGCGCGCTCCGTCGCCGAACGGGCCGGACTGCCCGAAACAGCGGTGCTGGCCGGAACACTCGGCATTCTCGGGCTGGTGGCGCTGATCAGCGATTGCCGATTGTTGATCAGCGGCGACACCGGTGTGGGCCATGTCGCGACCGCAACGGCGACCCCGTCGGTGTTGCTGTTCGGCCCAACCCCGCCCAGCCGTTGGGGTCCGCGCGGGGACGGCCCGCACGTCGCCTTGTGGGCCGGTGACAAAGGCGACCCGCACGGCGGTGAGCCGCACAGCGGCTTGTTGCTCATCACCGTTCCCCGGGTGCTCGAAGCCGCCGAGGGAGTACTGGGAGTGCGCACATGAGAGTGGGAGTCGTTGGCGCCGGCTATGTCGGCCTGACCACTGCGGTGTGTCTGGCCGAACGCGGCCATGACACCGTCTGCGTCGACATCGACGCGGCCAGGTTGCAGCGCTTGACATCGGGCGAGGTTCCGGTCGACGAGCCCGGCCTACCAGAACTGCTGGCAACCGGCTTACGGGACGGAAAGTTGCGATTCACCGATGAATACGGCCAACTGGCCGATCGCGACGTGGTGTTCGTGTGCGTGCCCACACCCAGCGGGCCGGACGGCTCCGCCGATCTCAGCGCGATCGATCGCGCCGTCGAACAGCTCGCCCGCACCCTCCAGCCACAGGCGATCGTCGTGCTGAAGTCGACAGTGCCGGTGGGCACCACCCGACAGGTCGCGCGACGACTGCACGGCACCGGTATCCGGGCGGTGTCGAATCCAGAGTTCCTGCGCGAAAGCCATGCCGTGTACGACTTCCGCCATCCTGACCGTATCCTCATCGGGTCGATGGACGAGTCCGCCGCCGACACGATCCAGAGCCTGTACGGCGCAGGCGAGGGCGAGACACTGCGGATGAGCCCGGAGAGCGCCGAGCTGTCCAAGTACGCGAGCAATGCGTTTCTCGCGGTGAAGATCTCATACACGAACTCGTTGGCACAGTTGTGTTCGCGTGTCGGTGCCGACATCGGCGACGTGACCCGGTGCATGGGGGCCGACTTCCGCATCGGCAGGCACTTCCTGCAGCCGGGTCCGGGGTGGGGAGGATCCTGCCTGCCCAAGGACACCGCCGCGCTGCTGCACACCGGGGGGGAGAACGGCGTTGCGCTGCCTGAGGTTGAATCGGCCCGCAAGACCAACCAGGCGCAGACCGACCGGATCGCCGCGGCATTGAGCCGCGCCATGACGGCTCCGCTGGCCGAGTCGCGCATCGCCGCGCTGGGATTGACATTCAAGGCAGGCACCTGCGACATCCGGGATTCGCCTGCGCTTTCGATCAGTGGTGAACTGACCAAGCGTGGCGCTCAGATCGTCGGTTACGACCCGCGCGTCGCGATGATCGACCACGACGCACTGCGACGCTATTCTGTTGCGGCAGTGGACGATCCGTACGTCGCCACCAAAGAGGCCGATGCCATCGTCGTGTTCACCGAATGGCCGGAGTTCTGCGATCTCGACTGGCCGCAGATCGCCGAGCAGGCGCCCGGCGCCGTCGTGGTGGACACCCGTAACCTCCTGGAGCCCAGGATGATCCGGGACGCCGGGCTTTCGTACCTGGGCAACGGCACGGTCTCAGGCTTTTGAGGCCGCGTCGTCGCCCTCATGGTGATGCGCGTCGTGTAGCTGCTCCTGCTCACTCACCTCGTGCTTTTCGAGGTCCATGAAATCGTCCCTGGCATCGGTGGTGGCCTGGATCAGTTCGTCGAGTTTGATGAGGATCGCCTTGGTCTCGCGGTTTGTGGTGTGTTGAAGCACGAACAGCATCGGCAGGGTGACCACAGCGGCGGTGGAGTGGATCAGCGCCTGCCACGAGTGATCGAACCCGACGACGGCACCGGCCGCGACGTAGCAGGCCATGATGGCCAGCACCGCGATTGCGGTCCATCGCGCACCCGTGAACCTGCTGATCGCATCGAGAAGGGCGCTCAGCGCGCTGTGTTGGCCATTTGAGCCTCGAGCCGGACGCTGGTCGGGTGTCATCACGGTCGCCCTCGAGATCTGGGCCTGGTCGCCCGCAAAGGTGATACCGCATCGGAGGCGTGGTCAAACATCGTGTTTGAGCAGTTCGTCCACGGGTACCCACCCGGAGTCGCGCAAATGAGTGGCGAACTGCAAGGCCTGCGATGCACAGCCGCGTCAGCTCAGTGGGCCATCTCGGGACGCGCCGAATCACGGGGCCGCCGGATGGCGGCGTCCTCACCCGGTGGTGAGGGCAGGCGCGAGGAGATGGGATGCACATGCGCCTCGGAGTTCTGGATGTCGGCTCGAACGCCGCCCAGCTACAAGTAGTCGACGCATTCGCCGGCGCGCCGCCGTTGCCGATTCGCGCGGTCAAGATACCGACGCGGCTGGGCGAGGAGGCCAGCAGCGACGGTGCGATCGGTCAGAGCGGTATGGACCGGATTGTCGCAGCCGTCCGGGTGGCGATCGAGTCGGCACACGCCCTGCATGTGGATCAGCTGTATCCGTTCGTGACGGCGGCGATCCGGGACTCGAGCAATCGCGACGAGGTGCTGAAGCTCGTCGTCGACGAGACGGGGACACAGCTGCGGTATCTGAGCGGCGAGCAGGAAGCCCGGCTGACCTATTTCGCGGTGCGCAGCTGGTACGGGTGGCAAGCCGGACGCTTGCTCAACATCGACATCGGCGGCGGCTCCATGGAACTCGCGTTCGGCCGGGACGCGATACCCGATCTCGCGGTCTCCCTGCCGCTCGGGGCCGGTCGCGTCAGCACGATGTTCCTGCGGCCCGATCCGCCGTCCAAGGCCCAGGTGAAAGATCTGCGCCGGCACGTGCGACAGCAGGTGCGGGAGGTGGCCAACCGCGTGCAGTGGGAGGGAACGCCGCGTCGCGTGGTCGCGACGTCGAAAACCTTCAAGCAGCTGGCCCGGTTCGGCGGGGCGGCGTGTGGACGCAAGGGGCCGTTCGTACGTCGTACCGTATCCAGAACACAAGTCGCACAGTCGATTCAGAATCTGATGCGGGTCAGTGTCCAGGAGCGGGCCGAGTTCCGCGGCGTCAAGCCGACGCGGGCGTGGCAGATACTCGGCGGCGCGGTCGTGGCGTACGAGACGATGCGTTGTCTTGGTATCGACCAGGCAGAGGTCAGCCCATGGGCGCTTCGCGAAGGGATCATGCTGGAATACCTGTCTTCGCTGCGAATACCGGAGGGCGAACTGTCGTTGCAGCCGCTGGCATTCGACCGGTCGAGCGAGGATCCCGCGCAGGCGAACGTCACCACGCTGCCCAGGAAGGTCTAGCTCGCGGCCACCTTGCGGATCATCCGCGCGGTGCTGCGCTCCAAGATGGCCTGCCGTTCGTCGGCATCCTTGACCCGCTCGGCGCGTCGTACGCCCGCGGCGATCGTGAAGCCGTCGCGGTAGCCCTCGACCACCCGCGGATCGACATACGCGCTACGTGCGACTGCCGGCGTGTTGCCCAACGCCTCTGCGACTTCGCGCATCACCGCGGATTCGACACGTTCGATCACCTTGTCGTCGACCGGCGGATCGGCTTCCGCGAACGACTCCGCGGCCAACACCGTGCCGTGCCACGTCCGCAGATCCTTGACGGTGTAATCCTCGCCGACCATCTCCTTGAACCTGATATTGAGATCCTCGGCGTGAATATCGGTCCACACCGCGGAGTTTCGGCACACCAGAAATCGGTCCTCGGGCTTTCTCGCGCGTTGCAAAGCACGCGCGGCCCGAACCACCTCGGCATCCGAGACGATCAGCGTGCGCCGAACTCCGCTCTTGGCGGGATAGTCGAATTCGACCGAGTCGGAACGCACCGTGACGTGTTCGCACTGCAGCGTCGCGATCCCGAAGGAGTTGTTCTCCTCGGCGTACTGATCGCCACCCGCACGGAAATAGCCGAGATCGAGCAGTCGCAGGCCAAGCGCGAGTACCCGATCTCGTGGAAGCCCGCGGGTCGTGAGGTCTTTCGCGATGTGCTTGCGCCAGTCCGGCAGGGCATCGGACAACTCGAGGACGCGGTCGAACTTCTCTTCACCCCGTTCGGCCTGCCACTGCTGGTGGTAGAGGTACTGGCGCCGGCCCGCAGCGTCCGTCCCGACCGCTTGGATGTGCCCGTTGGCGTATGGACAGATCCAGACCTTCTTCCACGCGGGCGGTATGACAAGGGCGTCGATCCGTTGCAGCGTTGCCTTGTCGGTTACCGTTCGGCCGTCGTCATCTTGATAGCTGAAACCGCGGCCGCGACGAACCCTGTGCAGGCCGGGGCCACGTACTACGCTGCGGCGAAGTCGCATGGTGATCGGCCCGCGGCGCGTTTAACCTGGGGTTCACGGTGGGTATTACGCACGCATGACATCGTTAGGCCGTGACTTCGGCGGGAATGGCGAAGTTCGCCGGACACCGGTTGACGGCAACGTTGGCGGCGGGCTGCCCTTCCCGCGTCCGTTGAGTTTGCTTCACGGAGAGCGGTTACCCCGCGGCCCGGTCGACCACACCCATCCGCGCGACGCCCTTGAGTTGCGGGTACCGGCGCGGATGGACAGATTGTCGACGGTACGCACGGTGTTGGCCGCGCTGGCCACCTTCCACGACCTTGATCTCGACGCAGTCGCCGACTTGCGTCTCGCGGTCGACGAAGCGTGCGCCGTCCTCATCGATGCGGCCGCGCCGCGTTCCGTGCTGACGGTGGTGGTGGAACCACACGCGGATGCGCTCGTGATCCATGCGTCGACGACGCGCGAGGACGCCGACGACCCGGCCTTGGGCGGCTTCAGCCGGCACGTTCTCACGGCGCTCACTGACGACGTCCGTACGTTCGACGACGACCGGATCTTCGGCATCTCGCTCACGACCCGGCGGAAGTGGGCGTCGGCGAACTGACTACTGCGGCTTCGTGACGAGTTGCAGCGGCCGTGGTTCGGTACGCAGCGATGCCAGGGCCGCCGTCGCGTCTGGCGATGTAGGCAGGGCGGCATCCGGGTCGCAGATCCGCAACACCCGCGAGACCGCTTTGCTCGGTACCAGCGCCCATCCGACGTTCTCACCGACACATCTCACGTTGAGGGTGTGCAACGAGGCAAAACACGCCGCCCCGAAGAACGTCACCGCACTGAGGTCCGCGACGAATTTCCCGTCCGTCCTCACATGCTCAAGTCCGAAATCGGTGAACTCAGCCGCATTGGCGGCGTCCAGTTCGCCCGTCGCGCTGACCATGGCCGTTGTCGGCGATAACCAGCGAGAGCTGAAGTGTGCTCGGTTCGTGCCATCGCCCGAAAGCGGAGCCGCCCTTTTGGCGACGCTTATGGTTGGCATTTTCTGTGACTCCATCAGTAGAAAAACATGCTTCGTACTGCGGTCACGTCAAAAATTAGGCTCTGCTCGCTTAAAGCCCCCAGCGCAGGAGACCCACCTGCCTGCACGTCAATGACGATTCCAGCTGGCTGTGAACTCAACCTAGATCAGACTCTACGCCCCGCACCGGTAACCAACAATCGATGTAAGACGGTTCTCATAAAGAATCGTCTCATTGCACCTGGTCGGACCGAAAGTTCTTGCTGCAGAAAAGAAAAAGGGCGGTTACCCGCGTTAGGCTGAGCTAACCGGTGTGCATCTCCCGCCACACCCGTGCCGGTGTCATCGGCAGCCGGTGGATGCGGGCGCCGCAGGCCCGCGCGATGGCATTGGCGAGTGCGGGGGCGACCGGGTTGTACGGGGACTCGCTCATGGACTTCGCCCCGAGCGGGCCCAGCTCGTCATAGGTCTCAGCAAACTGAACCTCCGTTACCGGCAGGTCTGCCAACTGCGGAATGTGGTAATTCCGTAACGTCTGAGTCAATATCGTGCCGTCTGCCCCGACGCGCATTTCCTCGTACAAGGCCGTGCCGATCGCCTGAGCCACCCCGCCTTCCACCTGGCCACGGCACTGTTCGGGGTTCAGCACCACGCCCGCGTCGGCCGCGTGTACGGATTGCAGGATCTGCACCCGGCCCGTTTCGACATCGACGGCCACCCGGAACGCCTGCACGTTGAACGCAACCGATCGCGGTGTTCCATGGTGGCGCGCACGCCCGATCAAAGGCGTTGGGAGATCGGTCAATTCGACGAACCGGTCACCGCACTGCACGCCGTGCGGGCCCAGCGTGCAATGGGGTTCGGGAACGCCGGTGCTACGCGAGGCCGCGGCGATGATGACGGCCCGCAACTGCCTGCACGCGTCGAGCACCGCGCTGCCTGCCACGACGGTGCCTGCCGAGCCGAACGCTCCGGTGTCGTAGGTCGTTGCATCGGTGTCGGATTGGTTGATGCGCAGCCGATCGACACTGGTGTTCAGTTCGGTGGCGGCCAGCTGCGTGTGCACGGTCGTGGTGCCGTTCCCGAACTCGGCTGTGCCGACCGCGAGGGTGTAACCGCCGTCCCGGTCAAGGGTGACCGACACGTCGGTATGGTGGCCGCGCGGCGGAACGGTGGCGATCATCGCGATCGCCATGCCCTCGCCCACCCGCCAACCGGCGGGCGCCGTAACGCCATTGCCCGCCCGCAGCGCGCTCTGCGCCAAGTCGAGGCACTGGTCCAAGCCGTAGCTGCCGAACGTCAGATCGTCGTCGGCCGCATGCGCGTCGACGAACTGGTCCCCGGGCACCACGACGTTGCGCCGCCGCAACTCGAACGGGTCAATGCCGAGCCGCGCTGCCAGCTCGTCGAGCGCCGACTCGATCGCAAAGCTCAGCTGGCCGAGTCCGTATCCCCGGAACGCGCCGGACGGCAGATTGTTGGTGTACACCGATGCCGCGTCGACCCGCTTGTTGGGGCAGCGGTACACCGAAATCGATTCACCGCAACCGTGATACATCACCCCGGGGCTGTGGTTGCCGTAGGCGCCCGCATCGGCGAGCGCGTCGACGGCCAGCGCGGTCAGCACACCATCGGCCCCAGCGGCCACCGTCACATCCACCCGGAACGGATGCCGGCACGGCGCCTTCGTGAACTCATCGCTGCGGCTGAACTCGTAACGCACCGGCCGTCCCAGCCGCAACACCGCAAGCGCAACCAGGTCTTCGGTGAGCATTTCCTGCTTGCCCCCGAATCCGCCGCCCACACGTTTGGTCAGCACGTGGACGTCGTCGCGCCGCAGCCCGAAGATGTGGCAGAGCTCGTCGCGCACCAGGAACGGCACCTGCGAACTCGTGCGGATCACCAGCCTGCCGTTCTCGTCGCGCCAGCCGGTGCAGCCGTGGGTCTCCAGATGGGCATGCTGGACGCGCTGCGTGTGCCACCGGCCGGTGACCACGGCGCCGCCGCAGGACAACGCTTCGGCCACTCCGGCGTCGATGTCGCCGACGCCGCCGTGCAATTCGGCGACGATGTTGCGGGACGGATCAGCGATCCGCGCCGACACGCCCTTGTCCCCGTGAAGCGCGGGCGCCCCCGGGCTGCGAGCGGCTTCCGGGTCGAACACCGTGGGCAATTCCCGGTATTCCACCGTGATCGCACGGCACGCGCGTTCGGCGATCGCCATGCTGTCGGCGACCACAGCCGCTACCCGCTGCCCCACGAAACGCACCGTGGCGTCGAGGACCAGGGTGTCGTCGGGATCGTCGCCGCGACTGTCGTGGCGTGCAGTGGAGAATGCCGCCCGCGGGCTGTCATGGTGGGTGAGCACGAGGCGCACACCGGGTAGAGCCGCGGCGGCCGACGTGTCGATGGCCACGATACGGGCATGCGGCACCGGACTGGACAGCACCGCCATGTGCAGTAGGCCGGCAGGCGCGTGGTCCATCGTGTAGGGCTCGCAGCCGGTGACAACTCTCAATCCGGCCGGGGCGGCTACCGAATGACCTGCCCTTGAGTCCTTTTCGGTGTTGGCCCGACCGGCCAGCGCATCGGTGATCGCGCGGTATCCCGTGCAGCGGCACAGATTGCCCTTGAGGCGCTCGGGAAGGTCGGACGGGGAGCCGTCGGTGAACGTGGATGCGGTGGCGATCATGCCTGCGGTGCAGAAGCCGCACTGGAAGCCTGCCGCTTCGGCGAATCGGCGCTGCAGCGGGTGCAGGTCCTCGGTCGTTCCGAGCCCCGAAACCGTGGTGACACAACGTCCGTCGGCGCGATGGGCGGGATAGACGCACGAGTGCACTGCCGTGCCGTCGACAAGTACGGTGCACGCACCGCAGTCACCGGTGTCGCAACCCTTCTTGACCTCGAACCGCCCATGGTCACGCAAGAACGTCCGCAGGCACTGCCCGGGCCGCGGATCGTCGTGCAACTCCGCGCCGTTGACCGTGACTTTCATGTGAGCTCCGTACGGATCTGTTCGGCCAGCAGCAGCGTCATGGCCCGCCGCCAATCGGGATCACCGTGCGCGTCGACCGTCCAGGCGTGGTCAGGTATGCCGGCATGTGCTGCCTCGATCGCAGCCGCATCGGGAACGGCCGGGAATGCGAACACATACGGCCGCACCGTCGCCGCGGTGACCGAGAGGACGAAACCGCCGCCGTCCGAGGTCGCGTCGCGCCTGCCGATCACCACCACCCCCGACCGTCCCAGCGGGGACGGTGCGAGCTTGCGGAAAGCCGTGCGTGCCCGCAGTGCCGCTGCCGGTAGCCACATCGACCGCAGCACCTCGGCGGGCGCCAGGATGTTGGTGCCCATCCCGGTTACGAAGTCGCGCAGCGGGATGCGGTAATCGCCGCCGTCGCGCCGCCATACCGTCACCTCGGCATCGAGCGCGGTGCCGAGCCCGATGATCGCACCGGCCGGAAATGACAGGCAGACATTGCCGCCGACGGTCGCGGTGTGCCAGATCTTCTCCGAAGCCAACAGTGCCGCACAGCATCGGCGCAGCAGCGGTGCTGCCGTCCACTCCGGCGGCAACTGTGGCGCCAGTCGGGACAGCTCGGCCAGTGTGCACGTGGCGGACAGCTCAATGCCGTTGTCCGACACGGTCACCGGCGGCCACCCCAGCCCGGTGATGTCGATCAACCGACGCAGGTGGTGCTGAGGTTCGGAGAACAGCCAGGTACCGCCCGCCAGCACCGCGTCACCGGGCCCGAGCGGCCAGATGTCATCACGGCGGCGTGGCACGTGCAGCGCCTCGACGGTGTTGAGGTCCACTTGTCGACGGTAATCAACGATCGCCCGGCCCGCATGCGGTGCGGTTTGCCGAATGTTTGACGGGCGAACCGTCAGGGTATCCGCGCGTCATGAGACTCGGTGGACTGTTCGGAACGCTCGTACTCATCTGGTTGCTGATCGGTGTGCTGGCAGCGTGGCAACGCGACTACTTCCGCACCGGGTCAACAAGTTGCGCGGCGGCGGGCGACATCGCGCTGACGGTGCTGGCGGGCCCGCTCAACTACGCCGGCGTGAATCCGAAGGTAGGGGAATGCCGCCTGCCGGAACCCAGCGCGATGGATCTCATCGCCAACGTGAAGTGAGGTTGTCATGATTGTCTTCGGAGCGATTTTGCTCATCCTCGGACTGGTGCTGAACATCTACTGGCTGTGGGTGATCGGCGTGATCCTGTTGGTGATAGGCGCCGTGTTCTGGTTGCTGGGGTCGATCGGCCGGCCGGTTGCCGGTCGCCGCACCTGGTATTGAGGCAACTGCGGTCATCGAGATGAGGAGGTGAACGATGCCGCGTTCATCGATCAAAGACGAGAAGCTGTATGAGGACCTGCGCAAGCAGGGCAACTCGAAGGAGAAGGCCGCGCGTATCTCCAATGCCGCGGCGGCCAAGGGCCGGTCAAAGGTCGGACGGTCGGGTGGCAAGTCCGGATCGTACGAGGACTGGACGGTCTCCGACCTCCGCGATCGCGCGAAAAAGCTTGGGCTCAGGGGCTATTCGGACAAGAACAAGCGCGAACTCGTGGGCATGCTCCGCAATCACTGAGCGGTATTCGCCAGCGGCCGGCGCCGGTGACCCGTACCAACGTGGGTTCGGGTAACCGGCGCCGGTTGCTTGTGATGGCCGTTTGGCCACCAGTGGCCGCATATCGATCTACCGTGGAAAGTGCCCACACCAGCACGGGGCGTGCGATGGCGGAAGGAGTAGCCATGAAAGGCCCGAAGGACCCAGTTGACCACGCCAGGACCACCCGGCCCCACGCCGGCGAGTCCATGAAAGACAACGTCATCATGCCTGCGCTGATCGTGATCGGACTGGCGTTGGTGTTGTTCGTCGGATGCCTCGCCGCGTTCGCCAGCGGTCACCCGGACGTGGGCCTGACCGTGGGAGGCATGTCTGCGGTCGGCTTCGTGATCGGCTCACTCTGGCTGGCCCTCGAACACCTGCGGGTTCGGCGGATCGAAGATCGCTGGTATGCCGACCACCCCGGTGTCATGAGGCAGGGCCCGAGTAGCTGAGGCCCGATCCACCCACCGGCCCGGGGCGGGCCGGGCGATGGTTTGCGGCGCGGGTCTAGAAGGTCAGCGCCAGTACGGCGAAATCGATGGCCAGCAGCGCCAAACCGGCAATGGGGACGAGGATTCCGTTGCGCAGCCGCGCGGTGAAGATTGAGACCGCGATGGTAACCACGGGTACCACCGGCGCGCCGTAAAACAGCACCCCGAACCAGAATTCGCCGGGGCCTTGGTTCGCGCACGCGTCGTCCGCGCATCCCGCCATGCTCATGACCGCGCCCATTCCGTAGACGAACACCGCGATTGCCGCCGGTATCGTCAGGAACGCGAGCAACCACGTGGCAGAAAGCCGGAATCGCTGCTGACGTTGATCTTGACGCTCCTCGATCTGTGATTCGGTCATGGTTGTCGGGTACCCAGTTTCATCGCGGGCGTCACGGGTAACCGTCCGGTATGACGAGATTCGGATACACCTTGATGACCGAACAAAGTGGGCCAAAAGATCTTGTCCGCTATGCCGTTTCGGCAGAACAGGTCGGATTCGACTTCGAGGTGTGCAGCGATCACTTCTCGCCGTGGCTCGCGACTCAGGGACATGCCCCGAACGCGTGGCCGGTGCTCGGCGCCGTCGCACACGCCACCGAGGCCGTGCAGTTGTACTCGTATGTGACGTGCCCGACCATCAGATACCACCCAGCTGTGGTCGCCCAGCAGGCCGCGACCCTGCAGATCCTGGCCGACGGCCGGTTCACCCTCGGGTTGGGCAGCGGCGAGAATCTCAACGAACACGTCGTCGGCCGGGGCTGGCCGACGATCGAACGCCGGCTGGACATGCTGGCCGAGGCGATCAAGATCATCCGGGAACTGCTCACCGGTGAACTCATCGACTTCCGGGGTGACTATTTCGAGGTCGACTCCGCCCGTATCTGGGACCTGCCCGCCGAACCGCTGACCATCGGCGTTTCGATGACCGGTGAAAAGGCCGTCGAGAAGCTCGCCGTCGCGGCCGACCACCTGATCAATGTCGCGCCGGACCGCCAGATCATCGATGACTGGAGAAGCCGGCGACAGGCGACCGGAGTGCTGCCCGAAGGGCGCGTTGTCGGGCAGATCCCGGTGTGCTGGGACACCGACCGCGATGCCGCGGTGCAACGCGCGCACGATCAGTTCCGGTGGTTCGCGGGCGGCTGGTCGGTCAACGCCGATCTGCCCACGCCTGCCGGTTTCGCGGGTGCGACGCAGTTCGTTCGCCCGGACGATGTCGCATCGGCCATTCCGTGCGGGCCGGATCTCGACGCCATCGTCGCGGCCGTCGACGAGTACCGCCAGGCCGGGTTCACCGACATCGCGTTGGTACAGATCGGCGGCGACAGCCAGGAGCGGTTCCTCGACGAGGCCGCCAAACCGCTACTTGCTGCGCTCCGCGCCGACGCGGCCTGACGGATCTGCGGGCATCGGTTCGCCGGAGCGCATCGCCAGCGGCAGGACGAGCCAGAAACCCAGGTAGGTCACCAAGGTGGTCAACGCGGCGATCACGCCGGCGGTGCGCCCGGCCACGGTGTCGAAGATCAATTGGGTGACCCCGGCCATCGTTACGCCGAGGAGCAACAAGCCGGCATAGGCGCAGCGATGCGCCCCAGACACCAGAAGGTTGAGTCTGCGGCGGCGGAACAACATGCGATGCATGCCGACCGGTGCGATCAGCAACGCGGTGGACGCGACCGAACATGCGACGGTCACCAGGTACACCATGCGCATGGCGTGGTCGACTTCCTCGAACCCGTCGTGAAACGGCAGGGTGAGCAGGAGGCCGGTGAGAAGCTGAACACCGGTCTGCACCACGCGGAGTTCCTGCAACAGGTTGGCCCAGTTGCGATCCAGCCGTTCGGCTTCCGTTTCGTGGCGTGCGGCTTCGTCCCAGCTTTGGTTCTCGTCGAAACGGTCCGCGGCCATGTTGTCGATGATCGCATTGCGCGGCATCCGACGCCGTGGCTTTGCGTACGGCGCAGGCGGCTCAAGTGCTGCGATACGTGTGGCATGCGACGCCGCGGGTACTCCGAAGTCATGGAACGTGCGACGTCGGAAACGCTCAAACGGGTGCTGATCGCGGTCGCCTTCGTCGCGCTGGCGCTCATCCTCGCGGCGGTGGCGGTGTACGCGGTCGCCTTCATCATGTTGGCGCCGATGATGAGCTGACGGCGGAGCACCGAAATCGGGGGTTTCCCGGGGCGGCCCGCTGGGCATCCCCAGAAGCGACCCAACGAGAGGAGTGTTCACCGTGCCGAAGACAACCAGGCAGGGCAAGGCGAAGAAGGACGAACTGCCGAGCACCCTGCAGAAGTCGGAGGCCAAGGCACAACGGACTTTCGCCAAGGCGCACGATTCGGCTGTCGAGTCGTATGGCGAGGGTCAGCGTGCCCATCGGGTCGCCTATTCAGCGCTCAAGCACAGTTACGAAAAGGTCGGCGATCACTGGGAAGCCAAGGATCACCGCGGACCTTCTGACGCACGAGCGCGCAGCGGTGGGCCCAACGCCTCCGGGAAGTCGGCTGAAGGCGTAAATGCCTCCGCCAGCAAAAAGCACTTGATGGATCTGGCGCGGCGCCTCGATATCAAGGGGCGGTCCACGATGAGCAAGAGTGACCTCGTCGGCGCCATCGAGAAAGCCAACCGCCGCGAAACGCGGTCCGGGCGTTGAGCCCCCGGGTTCTGATCGATCTTGAACAGAGCAAACCCGGAGCGGCGTGGTGAGCCCGCGGCCGCGCCTACGGTACTGTCGATCAGAAACTCCAGGAGGTCAGATGGCCCAAGGACCAGGCCAACATCAATTGCGCGCTCGCGCTGAGCGGGCGATGGAAGTACGCGTGGCCGCCAGGCTGGAAAACCTCGCCGTGCTCCGAACGGTGGTCGCGGCCGTCGCGACGTTCGAAGACCTGGACTTCGACGTGGTCGCGGATTTGCGGCTCGCGGTCGATGAGGCGTGCACCGCGTTGATCAGGTCGGCGTTGCCCGAATCGACGCTGGCGTTGATGATAGATCCCCGCCAGGACGAGGTCGTCATATCGGCGTCCACCACGTGCATCGGGAGCGAGGTCGTCGAGCCGGGGAGCTTCAGCTGGCACGTGCTGAGTTCGCTGACCGACGAGGTGCACACCTTCACCGACGGCGACGGGCCCGACAAAGGCCGGGTATTCGGGATCGCGCTGACCACGAGGCGAGCGAGCCTGCTGCGGTGACGTCGGAATACGCGGACGTTCTGGACATGTTCCGCGAACTCGGCGCCGCAGCCGAGGACTCGCCGGAATACAGTCGCCAGCGGGAGAAGATCGTCGAGCGCTGCTTACCGCTGGCCGATCACATCGCGCGTCGTTTCGACGGGCGTGGGGAACCGCGTGAGGATTTGGTCCAGGTGGCCCGGGTGGGTCTGGTCAACGCGGTGAACCGGTTCGACGTGGAAGCCGGATCGGATTTCGTGTCTTTCGCGGTGCCGACGATCATGGGCGAGGTCCGCAGGCATTTCCGCGACAACAGCTGGTCGGTGAAGGTGCCGCGGCGACTCAAGGAGCTGCACCTGCGGCTCGGTGCGGCCACCGCGGAGTTGTCGCAACGTCTTGGCCGCGCTCCGACCGCGTCGGAACTCGCCGAGGAACTCGGGATGGACCGTGACGAGGTGCTGGAAGGCCTCATCGCGGGAAGCTCCTACAACACGCTGTCGATCGACAGCGGCGGAGGCGGCGACGAGGAAGCCCCGGCCATCGTCGACACCCTGGGCGACGTGGACGCCGGTCTCGACCAGATCGAGAACCGGGAGTCACTGCGACCGCTGCTGGCCTCGCTACCCGAGCGGGAACGGACCGTGCTCCTGCTGCGGTTCTTCGAGTCGATGACCCAGACCCAGATCGCGGAGCGGGTCGGAATATCGCAGATGCACGTGTCGAGGCTGTTGGCGAAGTCGCTAGCGCGGCTTCGTGACCAACTGCAGTAGCTGCGACTCGTTGCGCAGCGCGGTCAGTGCCGCGGCGACACTGCCGCTGCGGCGCAGCCTGCTGTCGGGGTCGCAGATGCGCAAGAGACGGGCGACCGCATTGCTCGGGATCAGCATCCAGTCGACCTCGCCGACCGAGCACCGCGTCTCGATGGCTTTGAGTGCGGAGAACCCCGCGGTACCGAAGAAGGCGACGCCGCTCAGATCGAGGACGAGACCGTTTGCCTGAGCGGTGTGACGCATCGCGTACTCGGTGAAGCCCGAGGCGTTCGCGGCGTCGATCTCCCCGTGGACGCTGATCACCGCCGTAGCCGGCGGCAGCCAACGGGTGTCGAAGGTTGCGGGTGACGTGTCAGTCCGGTCGATCGGCGCGACCCGCGTAAAGGCGGTCATGGCGACTCCATCAGTCGTAATACGTGAATTCGTACTGATGCGTGCGTCGATTTATGGGCGGGGCGGGAGTTCCTGCCCCCTCTACGATGACGCTCGCAGCGGCTGTGAACTCAACCTGTTTCGAACCATACGCCGATCAAGGTCACTCGACAATCGCCTTGAGGGCATTCCCATAATCCCAGTTCAGCCCAGCCAGCCGCGGTGCATATCCCAGGCCGGACCGGCCGGGGGCGCGTCGTCGCGGGTGACTGTCGCCTGGATCAATCCGTACGGTCGATCGTCGGCGTGGAAAACCTCGTTGTTGTTTGCCAGACCGAACGGGGTGAGGTCATAGGCGAAGTGGTGCTTGTTCGGTGCGGACAGCCTGATCTCCGCGATCATCGGATGGCTTTCCAGCACGGCCTTACCCATGTGGTACAGCGTTTGCTGCAGGGCGCGTGACCGCACGACGGCGAACTGCTTCGCCAGGTGAGCCTTCACGCTCGCGTAGATCTCGTCCCAGGTGGCGGGCGAGGTGCCGACCGGTGAGGTGAACCGCCACTGCGCCACGAGCGACGTGGCCATCAACCGATCGCGCGTCGGTTCCAGGACGGTGTACTCATCGGTGAGAAAGCCGGCGAACTCCGATCCGGTGGACTTGAGGATCACGAGGTCTTTCAGTCCGCCGATCACCCACTCACCGCCGTCGTCCACGGTGACCGCGACGGTCCGTACCTCCTGGCCCTTGCGTACCCAGGTGTGATCGTGCTCGGACCCGTCGACAATCACGCGCTCCCAGGCGTATTCGTCGATCTCGATGCGCGCGCCGGTCACCGGCGCGATGTCGTGGACGAAGTGCCGGGCGAGCGCCAGACCGTACTCCTCGATCGAGATCAGACCCTTCTCTTTGGCGTACGCGTAGGCGGTTTGCTTCTGAGTGTCGGTGGGGAGCACCGCCGACTGGTCGCCGCTGAGATACGCGGCGCTGAAATCGCCACGGAGACAGGTGGTTACGTTGACATCGTGAATCTCGTGGCGCGGGGTGTCCCGGTAGATCCGGACGACGCGGTTCTCGGCTTTGCCGTACTGATTGCTGCCAAGGACGATGTCGGACACTTTCAGCTCCCTCGGTAGGTCGAGTAGGCGTATGGAGACAACAGCAGCGGTACGTGGTACGTGCCTGCGGGGTCGGTGATTTCGAACGCCACCACGACTTCGGGATAGAACGATGACACGCCCGCGGCGCGGAAGTAGGCCGCGGTGTCGAATGTCAGCCGATACAAACCGGACAGCTCCCCGCTGGCCAGATCGCCGACGCGGCCGTCACCATTGGTGGCTGCGGAGGCCACGGCCCGGCCTGCGGCGTCGGTGAGGGTGACGGCGATCCCGACTGCGGGTCGCCCGGTCATGGCGTCAAGGACGTGGGTGCTCAGCTGGGTCATGTGGCCATCTTGTCGGAGAAGAGGCGCTCGAGTCTGCGCCGGTTGATCTTGGCGAGCTCGGATCGCATGACGCGGCGTTCGGTGTCGGGAGCGTTGTCGAGCCGCTCGGTCAGTATCGCGAGCAGTTCATCGGCTGAGCGCCCGCTCGCGCACACGAGGTAGACGTATCTGAACTTCTCCTCGTACTCGGCGTTCTTCGCGGCCAGCGCGGCCTTGACGGCATCGGGTGCGGCACTGACGCCCGCCTGCTCGCGAGCCGAGGACCGATTGCCCGGCGTCGCCCCGATGCGCGGATGGCCGGCGAGTGCCTCGTCGAGCTCGGCGTCGGGCAACTCGGCGAGCACGCGGTCGGCCCGCTCCAGCACCGCGCCGACGTCGCCGAACGGGCCGCCGGCCACGAGCCGGCGTGCCCAGGTAGGTGCCGAGCACACCTCCAGCAGCAGCCGCGTGCGCTCGGCGTCGCTGAGTGCATTGAACGCCTCGACCGGGGTCGGCATCACCTCAGAATCGGACAGGTTCACACTGTTCGCATGTCGAACACCGGCACGGTCGCGGGCGTGGTGCTCGCCGCAGGCGCAGGCACCCGCTTTGGGATGCCGAAAGTTCGTGCGGCGCAGGGCGATTGGTTGAGGGCGGCCGTGCGCGCCCTGTCCGGTGGCGGCTGCGATGTGGTCGTGGTCGTGCTCGGCGCCGCCGTCGTCGACGTGCCCGCGCCCGCCCGCGCGGTCGTGGCGGCTGACTGGGCCGATGGACTCTCGGCGTCGCTGCGCGCCGGGATAGCGGCCGCCGGAACCGCCGACTGTGCGGTGCTGCATCTCGTCGACACACCTGACGTGGGAGCCGAGGTGGTGCGGCGGGTGCTGGCCGCCGCGCCGGAATCCGGGCTGGCCAGGGCGATATATGCCGGCCGGCCGGGGCACCCGGTTGTCATCGCGCGCAGGCACTGGCCCGCTTTACTGGAGTCTTTGCACGGTGACGAGGGTGCGCGCCCGTTCCTGCGCGGCCGCATCGATGTCGTCGGGGTCGACTGCACCGATCTCGCGAGCGGCGTCGATATCGACGTCAGTCCGTGACGGCCGTGTCGGTGTCGTCGCGCACCGTCAGTCCGAGCATCGCACCGGCGAACCGGCGCACCGACACTTCGGCGATCGCCGCGGCGTCGGCGTGCCCGGCCCGTGCCCTGCTGTGCAGGGTCGCCGCGACGGGGTCGAGCGTGACCTCGGCGAGCAATTCCCCGGTGGTGGGCTCGCACACCGCCCACGAGTAATAGGTGTCGGACGCCCATTGGGCTTCGCGGCGGGTGACGTAGTCCGGATCGGTTTCCCCGAGGTCGGCCAGCGCGGGACGGTCGTCGATCAGATCGTCATCGCGCAGTGCCCGCAAATACCATGACCCGGCATTGATCTCAACGGGTTCCATGCTCAGAGCAGCCCGAGCCGTTCGACGGCCGCGCGCTCGTCGAGCAACTCGGCCACCGAGGCGTCGATGCGTGCCCGGGAGAATTCGTTGACGTCGAGCCCCTCGACGATCTGCCATGAGCCGTCGACGGCGCGCACGGGCAGCGACGTCACCACGCCCTCGGGAATGCCGTACGCGCCGGGGGACGGTAGGGCAACCGATGTCCAGTCATCAGGGTCGGTGCCGTCGACCCAGTCCCGGACGTGGTCGATCGCCGCGTTGGCGGCCGATGCCGCCGACGACGTTCCGCGGGCCTCGATGATCGCGGTACCCCGCTTGGCCACCGTCGGGATGAAATCCGTTGTCAGCCATTCGGTGTCGGCGGCAAATTCGGCGCCTGGCCGGGCGTCGACGAGGGCGTGGAAGATGTCGGGGTACATGGTCGGAGAGTGGTTGCCCCACACGGTCACGCGCGACACGTCGCTCACGTGCACGCCCGCATGGGTGGCCAGCGCCGCGACGGCGCGGTTGTGGTCGAGCCGGGTGAGGGCGGTGAAGCGCTCGGCCGGGATGTCGGGTGCATGCGCCGATGCCACCAGAGCATTGGTGTTGGCCGGATTCCCCACCACGACGATCCGCACATCGCGGTTCGCGCCTGCGTTGAGCGCCTTGCCCGCCTCGGCGAAGATCGCGGCGTTCGCGGCCAATAGGTCAGCGCGCTCCATGCCCTTGGAGCGGGGCCTCGCACCGACCAGCAGGGCGACGTCCACACCGTCGAACGCGCGGACGGGATCATCGTGGATCTCGATGTCGGTGAGCAGGTCGAGGGCACTGTCGACGAGTTCCATGACCACGCCCTCGACTGCGCGCAGCGCCGATGGCAATTCCAGCAGCCGAAGCTTCACCGGCACATCGCGGCCGAGCAACGCGCCCGCCCCGATCCGGAAGAGTGCGGCATAGCCGATCTGGCCGGCGGCGCCGGTCACAGTGACTACCTGGGGTCGAGTCATCGTTGGTTCTCCCCGATTGCGGTGCGTGCTACCGAACCAAGTCTTTCAGCCCGCGGTTTGTCGCGGTGGCTGCCGAGACTGATGTCACAGTAGATATCGGGGCTACGCCGCGTCAGCCGCGTCCGAGTCTTTGTCCTCGTCCTTGTCCTCGTCGTTGGCCGCCTCGGTCTTCTTCTCGGTTTTCTTCTCGGCCTTGACTTGCTGCTTCTTGGCCGGCTTTTCACCGGACTTCTTCGTGGCGTCGGGTTCCTTCTTGGTGGTCTTCGTGGCGTGCTTGTCCGTGTCCGTGTCCGTGT
The DNA here is from genome assembly GCF_054919535.1 of Mycobacterium venezuelense. NCBI lineage: Bacteria > Bacillati > Actinomycetota > Actinomycetes > Mycobacteriales > Mycobacteriaceae > Mycobacterium > Mycobacterium venezuelense. Next base: position 137,822 of record NZ_JBONDW010000002.1, on the reverse strand, counting down.
CCGTGTCCGTGTCCGTGTCCGTGTCGGTGTCGGATTCGGTGGATTCGTCCGCAGCGGCCGGCTTTTCGCGATCGGGCTCGAGGCCGAGGTCGGCGGCGACCGAGTCGATCCGGTCGCGGATGCGTTCCGAGACGGCGGCCAGCGGCTTCACCGCAGGCTTGGCGGTGCTGGTCGGCTTCTGCTCCAGCTCGGCGGGTTCTTCGGTCGCTGTCTTCGCTTCGGTCTGATCGGTGTCGGTCGCCTCGGGATCGGTCAGCTCGCGCGTGGCGGTGTCCTCGGCGTCGTCCTCACCGTCGGCGGTGTCGGGCTTGGCCCCGGTGATGCTCTCCACGGCGTCCGCGATGCCTTTGGCCACGGCCTCGGCCAGGTCGGCAGCGACCTTGGCGGGGTCGTGCTTGGGAAACAACTGTGCCGGCAGCTGTTCGCCGACGGGCACCTCACGGTTGTAGCCGAGATCCACCAACACCTTGAGGGTCGGCTCGATCAGTTTGAGCACGGGCTCGATGAAGGGCTTCAGCGGCGGGAGGGCGTCGGCGACCATGTATGCCGGCATCAACAGCGGCAGATGCGGTGCCGCGATGGTGATGTACTGGATGCCTTTTTCCTCGTCGTAGTACGTCATATTGGGGTTGTCGATCGCGTTGTCGAGGTCGGACTCCAAACCGCCATAGGAGATGTGCAGAAGCTGCCAGCCGGCCAGCGAATTCAACAGCGTCAGCGGCATCAGCGGGTATGCCGGAAAGTCCGAGATCGGGTCGTACTCGTAGCCGATGTCGGTGAGCTCGTATTGAGTGTCCGGGTTTGTCTCCTCGAAAGGGATGCCCATCAGATTGAAGCCCGGAAAGCGGCCGAAGATCCCGCCATTGGGCCGGTGCGGACTTCCCAGCACCATGAATCTGATCTGTTCCGGCGAGGGCGCAGCCTCGCCGAGACTGTCCAGATACTTCATCTGACGGATGACGACGTTGGCGCTCGAGGAATACCCGGCGGCGACGATGTAGTCGTCCTCACCGTCATCGACGTTGAGGTACTTGGTGATTGCGGCATCGAGCTTCTCGACGCCGTCGTCCTGGGACACCTGGTAGCCCGGATCGTCGTCGAACGAGTCGGACATCCACGGGACTTTCACCATGTCGTATCCGGGAAACCCATAATTCGGGTCCGTGGGGTTGAAGTAATTGTTCAGCCCGTATTCGAGGTTGTCCCCGTTCGGGTTGTCGTTGCCGGGCATTACCAGCAAAGTCCTTGCCAGCAAGCGACTTTCGATGTGCACCGTCGGAAGTAGGGCGACGGTGGCCGCGGTCGACAGTGCGGCCAACGAAATTGCGATCGGACGCGCCACTTTGCTGCGTTTGCCCATGGTGATTCCCCCCGGATCAGTGTGCACACGGTTTGCGAAAACCGTAGCAGTAGTTGGGGATTCGCGCGCAACGAGTAATTCTTCAGCAAAATGGCGTGAGCCGGCTGATTGCTGGGCTTGTGGATCGCCCCACCATTTCGGGCTGACCGGGGCCAACGGGTGGCGGAGAAACACACTCTGTTCGCTGATCGATGACGAACGATGCACTGGTGAAGGTAGATAGGGGCAGTGGGACAAAGCGTTTCATTGCCATATCTTCCGCAGCGTGCGCGACGCAATAAAGTACCGGCCCCGGCTGACTATGCGGTTGTCACAACGCCTCGGTCCGCGCGATGTCGACGACGGAATTTCGAGCAACGCAAACCCGGACGTGCCGGGGCGCCGGATTTTGACTCCAGGGCTGCGAATCGCGTCGCGCAACGACCGTGGTGCCGGAATTCGGCGCCTGCCCACACAAAGCAGCGAGGCTGTAGTCACCGCGGGTTCGCGATAACTACAGCCTCGAGCGTTTAGCTGTTGTCAGTCCTTGATCTCGGCGATCACGGTGCCCTGCGTGATGGCGGCACCCGCCTCGACGGCCAGGCCGGTGATCGTGCCGTCCTTGTGCGCGGTCACCGGGTTCTCCATCTTCATGGCCTCCAGCACCACGACCAAGTCGCCTGCGGAGACCTGCTGGCCCTCCTCGACGGCAACCTTGACCACGGTGCCCTGCATCGGCGCCGTCACCGAGTCACCCGATGCGGCCGAACCGCCAGCACCACCGCGCTTGCGGGGCTTCGGCTTCTTGCGAATGACACCGGGAGCCGCGGCACCGCCGCCGCCTCCGAGTGCGAGGTCGCCCGGCAGCGATACCTCGAGCCTGCGGCCGCCGACCTCGACCACGACGGTCTGGCGCGGAACGGTGTCCTCTTCTTCGATCGGGTCGCCACCGGTGAAGGGCTCGACGGTGTTGTTCCACTCGGTCTCGATCCACCGGGTATGAACACTGAAGCCGTCGTCGTCACCGATGAAGGCCGGGTCGGAGACCACGGCGCGGTGGAACGGGATGACGGTCGCCAGGCCCTCGACGTTGAACTCCGCCAGCGCGCGCCGCGAGCGGTCGAGCGCCTCTTCGCGGGTCGCGCCGGTGACGATCAGCTTGGCCAGCATCGAGTCGAACTGGCCGCCGATGACCGAGCCGGCCTCGACACCGGAATCCAGGCGAACGCCCGGGCCGGTCGGGGTCTCGTACTTGGTCACCGGGCCGGGGGCGGGCAGGAAGCCGCGGCCGGCGTCCTCACCGTTGATGCGGAACTCGAACGAGTGGCCGCGCGGCGTCGGGTCCTCGGTGATGTCCAGCGCCTCGCCGTTGGCGATCTTGAACTGCTGACGAACCAAGTCGATGCCGGAGGTCTCCTCGGTGACCGGGTGCTCGACCTGCAGACGGGTGTTGACCTCCAGGAACGAGATCAGGCCGTCCTGGCCCACCAGGTACTCGACGGTGCCCGCACCGTAGTAGCCGGCTTCCTTGCAGATGCGCTTGGCGGACTCGTGGATCTCCTTGCGCTGCGCGTCGGTGAGGAATGGGGCCGGGGCCTCCTCGACCAGCTTCTGGAAGCGCCGCTGCAGCGAGCAGTCGCGGGTGCCCGCGACGACGACGTTGCCGTGGGTGTCGGCGATCACCTGGGCCTCGACGTGGCGTGGCTTGTCGAGGTAGCGCTCGACGAAGCACTCGCCGCGGCCGAACGCGGCGACGGCCTCGCGGACCGCCGACTCGTAGAGCTCGGGGATCTCCTCGAGGGTGCGGGCCACCTTCATGCCGCGCCCGCCGCCGCCGAACGCGGCCTTGATCGCGACCGGCACGCCGTACTCCTTGGCGAACGCCACCACCTCGTCGGCGTCCTTCACCGGGTCCGGGGTACCGGGCACCAGCGGGGCCTTGGCACGCGCCGCGATGTGGCGTGCGGTGACCTTGTCACCCAGGTCGCGGATGGACTGCGGGCTCGGGCCGATCCAGATCAGCCCGGCGTCGAGCACGGCCTGTGCGAAATCGGCGTTCTCCGACAGGAAGCCGTAGCCCGGGTGGATGGCGTTGGCGCCCGACTTCTCGGCGGCGTCCAGGATCTTCTCGAAGACCAGGTAGGACTCGGCCGAAGTCTGGCCGCCCAGCGCGAAGGCTTCGTCGGCGAGCCGCACGTGCGGTGCGTCAGCGTCGGGTTCGGCGTACACGGCCACGCTGGCCAGTCCGGCGTCCTTGGCGGCGCGGATCACCCGGACCGCGATCTCCCCGCGATTGGCGACCAGCACCTTGGAGATCTTTGAGCTGGCGTGGTTGGCCACGGTGCCTCCTCGGCAGTTCTCTAAGAAACGTCTTTAAGAATCTATCGCGGGCAGTTTATGCGGCGCACCTGGAGCCTCACCCAACCGGTGTCGGTTACTCGCGGGTAAGGTACGCCGGAAGTTGTTGACCGCGTGCGTTTTCGGTCGCATGCACGGCGCTGGCCTGCGGAAACCGGGGAACCGCCGCTCGCCCGACGTCATTACTGTTGCGCCCATGGGTGGCGCGATCTTCATCACTGACCTTCGGTGTGTTGCCCACCCGGCGTGTTTCAGCCCGCCCGCAGGCGCCGCTTGATTCGCGCGAGCATGGCTGACATCCCCCGCAGCCGCAGCGGGCTGATGAGCGCGGCGAGGCCAAGGTCGGTATAGAAGTCGTCGGGCACCGCAAGGATGTCGTCGGCGGACTGGCCGTCGAGCCCCGTCGCGAGAATCGCCGCGAAACCCCGGGTGGTCGGGGCTTCTGCGGGCGCGCTGAAGTACAGCCGGACCTCGTCGCGGTCGGATGCGTCGACGTCGAGGAACAACGGCGACTGACATTCGGGCACCGGTTCCATCGCCGCCTCTTCGAGATGGGCGGGCAACGGCGGCAGGTCGTTGGCGAACTCCAGCAGCAATTGCAGCTTGTCCTGGCCGGCCACTTCCTGGAAGTCCGAAACCACCTCCGCCAGGGCGGCCGGCATGCTCATGGCGCCGAACCAGGATCGGGCCCGACCGCGACGGGCACGCGCACGGCGTTGCCCCACTCGGTCCAGGAGCCGTCGTAATTGCGGACGCCCGGTAGACCCAGCAGATGGGTGAGGACGAACCACGTGTGGCTCGAACGCTCGCCGATGCGGCAGTACACCACGGTTTTGTCATCGGGCTTGAGGAAGCCGTAGAGGTCCTCGAGCTCGGCGCGGCTGCGGAACTGGCCGCTGTCTTTGGCCGCCTTCGCCCACGGGATCGACTTGGCGGTGGGGATGTGGCCGCCGCGCAGTGCGCCTTCTTCCGGGTAGTCCGGCATGTGCGTACGTTCGCCCGTGTATTCCTGCGGCGACCGGACATCGATCAGCGGCTGCTTGCCGAGAATCTCCAGCACGTCGTCCTTGAACGCGCGGATCGGTGCGTCGTCACGCTCGACGACCGGATAACCACTGGTCTGCTTGGTGGGCACGTCCAGGGTGGTGTCGCGGCCATGGGAGACCCACAGGTCGCGCCCGCCGTCGAGCAACCGCACGTCGGGGTGGCCGAACAGGGTGAACACCCACAGCGCATACGCGGCCCACCAGTTGCTCTTGTCGCCGTAGATGACGACGGTGTCGTCGCGGCCGATGCCTTTACGGTCCATCAGCTCGGCGAACTGCTCACCGTTGATGTAATCCCGCACGTGGGGATCGTTGAGGTCGGTGTGCCAGTCGATCTTCACCGCGCCGGGGATGTGACCGGTGTCGTAGAGCAGGACGTCTTCGTCGGACTCGACGATCGCCAGTCCGGGCCTGCCCAGATTGCTGGCCAACCAGTCGGCGGTGACCAGGCGTTCCGGGTGGGCGTAGTCGGTGAGAGTGGGGCTGGGGTCTGCAGGCAGCGGCACAACCATGAGCGTACCGCCAGCTGGGAAATTGCTGATTCGGCAGGTTGCTGAGTGCCCTTACGATCCGTTGATGGGACTCGCGATCCTCTGTCTGGTCATCGGCATACCGATCGGCCTGTACCTGCTGCTGCGGCCGCGCAAGATCTGGTGGGCCCTCGAATCGTGGAAGTACAAGAATCCCGAGGCCAACGAACCCAGCGAGGCCGGCTATGCCATGCAGGCTCTCGGCGGCGTCGGCGTGATCGCCGCCGCGATCATCTTCGCGGTACTGGCCTGGTCGACCGAGAGTGATCGGAAGACGGCAGAAGCCGAACAGCAGAAGAAAGAAGAGTGGGAGCGGGCCGTCGCCGCCTACGACCCACCGGAACCCGAGGACCGCGGCCCCCTACCGATCATCGGTTACGTGGAGAAGCCGCCGCGGGGCTCGCTCTCCAATCAATACGACGTCTACTACCTGAAGCCCCCTAACGCCTTTCCCGCGGGCTTCAAGGGTTTCGTGAACGGTCCCAAGGGCCGCTACCAGTGCATCACGCACGTCCCCAGGTCGGTACCCAAGGGAATCAACCCGGTACCCGTACAAGCCAAGCTGAGTTGGGAACCGGATGTGCCCCAGGCTGACAGCACCGCTTCCGACAAGTGCACCACCGGTGATCTCTCGCAGTTGAGCGAGATCGAATCGGAATCGGTCTTCGCCGACCCGGGCGCCGCGCTCGTCACCGACTCACCGATCGTCGACGCGCATGGAACGGTCCTGATGCCCGCCAAGCCCGGCAATCCGGTGCCGAAACTCGATGCGCCCCCGCGTCGGTGAGTTACGCGGTGAACGCCACCTCGTAAGCGACGGCGTAGCGGCGCGGGCCGGATTTGGTGCGAAACAGTGAACCGCCGTCCTGGCACCAGGTGACCACGCGCAGCAGGCGCTTGCCCGGTGCGAGCCGCTTGGCGATGACATCGGCGAAGGCGGCGCGCAGCCGCTCCAGGTCATAGCTTTCGATGTCGCGTTCCACGCGTACATCCCACATGGTTTCTTCGACCGGCATTGGCCCAGTGTCGGCCCGCACCGGCGGCAAACCGGAACTTTGGCACCGGCGCGCCGTCGCTCAACATTGTTGCAATTTGGTCACTGCCACATGTGTTTGAGCGCGACTAGCTGTAGTCGACCGTGCACAGACCTTCATTGCGTGAGCAGAACGTGGCGCAGATCGACATGTTCCTGTCGTCCTTCTCGCACCAGTCCGGATTGTCGTTGAAGAACTTCGCGCGGTCGCGAACTGCCTTGACGGCCTTGCCTTCTGCGGTCGCCACGGAATTGCCGGGCTTACCGGCCGACGCCACTTTGTCGTTGCAGTTGAGGTTCACCAGGATGGTGCCACCGCGCTTGCGGCCGCTGGAGTCGAGGAAACCTGCCCGCTGCCAATTGGTCACGATGCAATCGTCGGTCGCGAGGATGCCGCCGATCACCGTGGAGATCACCGGCTCCGCTTTCCACTCGCCGATCTTCGCGGCGGCATCGGCGTACGTCATGCCGACCAGGGGATCCTTGGCCGCCCCCGTACCCGTGCCCAAGAAGGCCATCAGCATGACAGAGCCGGCGATGGCGCACAGGGTGCGGACAAGCAATCTCATTGATCCCCCTCGAATCGAAGAACGGCGTGAACGCCGTATTCGCTTGGATAGTAGAGGGTTTCGCGAGTCGATGTGCTGCCAGGGTGTCGGCTGAATTTTTGCGGAGCCCGGCGCGATGGTCGTGAGATTTGCTGATTTTCAACAGGTTAGGAAATCAGCGAAGTCAGATGCGATTCGCTGCCCACAGGTCGGCGACCGACAGCCCGAGGTCTCGCAGCAGTCTTCGCAGCAACGGCAGGCTCAGCCCGATCACGTTCGACGGGTCGCCTTCGATACCGTCGACAAACCATCCGCCGAGGCCGTCGAGCGTGAAGGCGCCCGCCACCCACAGGGGTTCGCCGGATTCCACATAGGCGGCCAGATCGCCGGGTGCCGGCGTGCCGAAATGGACTGTGGTGCTTGCTGACTCGGCAGCGTGGCCGACGATGCCGCCGTCGCGCAGGCGGATCGCGCAGTGACCGGTGTAGAGGTCGCCCGAACTCCCGGCCATCGTCTGCCACTGACGCCGGGCGGCGTCGGCCGAGCCGGGCTTGCCGCACAGCTGGCCGTCGAGCAGCAGCATCGAATCGCAGCCGACCACCACTGCGTCGGCGGCGATCGAATCGGGCACCCGTGCCACGACTTCGTCAGCTTTTGCTGTCGCCAATGCCGTGACGACGTCGGCCGGCGGCGCACCGCGGCGTGCCGCGATGATTGCGTCCTCGTCGACGTCGGACACGATGACGAGAGGATCGATGCCGGCTTGGCGTAGCACGCCAAGCCGGCCCGTCGAAGCCGAACCCAGGACGACCCTGGTCATGGCCTTTTCTAGCGCCGCATGTGGGTGCGCTCCAGAAGCGTCACCCGCTGCCAGCTGAACAACGCATAGCGCAGCTTGTCGACCGGGTGGCCCCACAGGTTGCGCTCGCGGGTGCCCGCCTCGGCGGCACCGCCGCCTGCGGCGCCGAGGACAGCCATCAGCGCTGCCATCTCCTCGACGCTCGGCTCACCCCGGAGCACCTTGATGTGGGCCTCGTGGTCTTCCTTGACCTCGTCCGTTGCGGGCACGTCGGCCTGTACCTGATCGCTCACAGTGGCTGAATCGTTCGCGCCGCTCACAGTGGAATGTTCCCGTGCTTCTTCGGCGGCGTCTGCACGATCTTGCGCTCCAGCAGCCGCAGGGCGGTCGCGACGTAGCCACGTGTGTGCGACGGCGGGATGACCGCGTCGACGTAGCCGCGCTCGGCCGCGATGTAGGGGTTGACCAGTGTGTCCTCGTAGGTCTGCTGAAGCTCCAACCGGAGGGCATCAACATCACGGCCGTCCTTCGCCGCTTCTTTGAGCTCAGAGCGGTACACGAAGCCGACCGCGCCCGAGGCGCCCATGACCGCGATCTGCGCCGTCGGCCACGCGACGTTGACGTCGCAGCCCATGTCCTTGGATCCCATCACGCAGTACGCGCCGCCGTAGGCCTTGCGGGTGATGACGGTGATCTTGGCGACCGTGGCTTCTCCGTAGGCGTAGAGCAGCTTGGCGCCGCGGCGGATGATGCCGTTGTACTCCTGGTCGGTGCCCGGCAGGAAGCCCGGCACGTCGACCAGCATCACGATCGGGATGTTGAAGCAGTCGCACGTGCGGACGAACCGCGCGGCCTTCTCCGAGGCGTTGATGTCCAGGCAGCCGGCGAACTGGGTCGGCTGGTTGGCCACGATGCCGACCGGACGACCCTCGATGCGGCCGAACCCGATGATGATGTTCTGCGCGTAGCCGGCCTGGATCTCCAGGAACTCGTCGTCGTCGAGGATGCGCGAGATGACCTCGTGCATGTCGTACGGCTGGTTCGGCGAGTCCGGGATCAGCGTGTCGAGCTCGAGGTCCTCCTCGGTGAGGTTGTCCTCGATCGCGCCCTCGGCCGGCGGGACCGGGTAGTGCGGCGGCTCGGCGTAGTTGTTGGGAGGCAGGTAGCTCAGCAGGTCGCGGACGTAGTCGAAGGCGTCCTGCTCACCGGAGGCGACGTAGTGCGCGGTGCCCGACTTCGACTCGTGGGTGTGGGCGCCACCCAGCTCCTCCATGGTGACGTCTTCGCCGGTGACGGTCTTGATGACGTCGGGCCCGGTGATGAACATCTGGCTCGTCTGATCGACCATGACGATGAAGTCGGTCAGCGCGGGGGAGTAGACGTGGCCACCGGCCGCGGCACCCATGATCAGCGAGATCTGCGGGATGACGCCCGAGGCCAGGATGTTGTTGCGGAAGATCTGGCTGTAGAGGCCCAGCGAGACCACACCCTCCTGGATGCGGGCGCCCGCGCCGTCGTTGATGCCGATCAGCGGACGGCCGGTCTTGATGGCCAGCTCCTGCACCTTGACGATCTTCTCGCCGTAGACCTCGCCGAGGCTGCCGCCGAACACCGAGGCGTCCTGGCTGAAGATGCACACGTCGCGTCCGTCGATGGTGCCGTAGCCGGTCACCACGCCGTCACCAAGCGGACGGTTGGCCTCAAGGCCGAAGTTCTTGCTGCGGTGGCGGGCGAGCGCATCGAGCTCGACGAACGAACCCTCGTCGAGCAGCGCGTAGATACGCTCGCGGGCCGTCAGCTTGCCTTTCGCGTGGACCTTCTCCACGGCGGCTTCGCCGACGGGATGCAGCGTCTCCTCGGCCCGCCTCTTGAGATCGGCCAGTTTGCCTGCAGTGGTGTGGATGTCCACCTGATGCTCGGCGGACGGCTCGGTAACGCTCGTCATGGGTGACGATGGTATCCGCATACATAAGACAGGTCTAAGAGAGGTGCGTGTCACCGGCGTGGTGACTTCATCGAAACCGCTGGTACGCATCTCCGAGCTGGCCTTCGAGGCCAACCTCGCGCCGAGGATCGCCGCGGTGTTCGACGAGCTCATCGAATCGCGAGCGGGCGCACAGCGGGTGCCAGGGGCGGCCGCCGCCATGGCCGTATGCGGTGCCGGCGCGCGTTGGGCGTCGGGACCGACCGTTCGCTGTGGCCCGGCGGGCGGCCTGGTGATGGTGCTCGAGATCAACGAAATGGTCGAGCCAGTTCGATGAAATCGACCATCTCGTCGCTCTCGGGATGTTGTGGCCGATCGCCGAGGATGGTTTGGTGCTGGGTGATGATCGATTCGATCGCGGGCATGCTGCTCGACCGGGCCGGCGACGAGCGGCTGGGCCTGCGCACCCGCGGCCGGGACTGGACATGGGACGCGGTGGTGCACGAGTCGGCGGCCCGCGGGGCGCTGGCTCAAACGTTGCGTCGCGACGGCCCGTTCCACATCGGTGTGCTGTTGGAGAACGTCCCGGATTTCGTGTTCTGGCTGGGCGGCGCCGCACTCGTCGGTGCGACCGTGGTCGGTATCAACCCGACCCGGGGCGCGGCCGAGCTGGCGACCGAAATCCGCCATGCCGATTGCCAATTGATCGTCACCGACGCCGCAGGCGCTGCCCGGCTACGAGACCTCGATCTCGGGCTCGCGCCGGACCGGTTCCTTGTGGTCGGCTCGCCCGAGTATGCGGCCCTGATCGATGCACACCGGGTGACGCCCGCGATCGCGTCCGGCGTTGGCACCGACACCCTGATGCTGCTGCTGTTCACGTCCGGGACGACGGGGGCGTCCAAGGCAGTCAAGTGCAGTCAAGGCAGGCTGGCCCGCATCGCACACACCGCCACCGACAAGTTCGGTCACCGCAGGCAGGATGTCGAGTACTGCTGCATGCCGCTGTTCCACGGCAACGCGATCATGGCGCTGTGGGCACCGGCCCTGTCGGTCGGCGCGACGATATGCCTGACCCCGTCGTTCTCGGCTTCGGGGTTCCTGTCCGACGTGCGGTACTTCGGCGCGACGTTCTTCACGTACGTCGGCAAGGCGCTGGGTTACCTGATGGCCACCCCGGAGCAGCCCGACGATACGGACAACCCGCTCGAGCGCGGATTCGGCACCGAGGCGTCCCCCGAAGATCAGGCCGAGTTCCGCCGCCGGTTCGGTGCCGAGCTGTTCGAGGGGTACGGCTCGAGCGAGGGCGGTGGCGCGGTTGCCATTGCGCCCGACGCACCGGCGGGGGCGTTGGGGCGCCCGGCCCATGCCGGCGTCGCGATCGTGGATCCCGATACGTTGCTTGACTGTGCCCCAGCTGTTTTCGACGAGCACGGCCGCGTGCTCAACCCTGACGACGCGGTCGGGGAGATCGTCGACAAGTTCGGCACCAGAACCTTCGAGGGGTACTACAACAACGACGAGGCCAACGCCGAACGGATCCGCCACGGCTGGTATTGGACCGGTGATCTGGGCTACCTCGACGCCGAGGGGTTCATCTACTTCGCCGGCCGGCGCGGTGATTGGATCAGGGTGGACGGCGAGAACACGTCGGCGTTGACGGTCGAGCGCGTGCTGCGCCGCCATCGCGCGGTGGTCGCGGCCGGTGTGTATGCCGTCCCGGATCCCCGGTCGGGGGACCAGGTGATGGCGGCGATCGAGGTGGCCGACCCCGACGCGTTCGACGCCGCGGAGTTCGCCGCCTATCTGGCCCGCCAAGACGACCTCGGGTCCAAAGGTGTGCCGCGGTTCCTGCGGGTGTCTCGCGATCTGCCGGTCACCGGCTCCAACAAGGTGCTCAAACGCGAGCTGCAACAACAGCGTTGGCATACCCATGACGTCGTGTACCGATGGGCGGGACGCGGGACACCGGCGTATCGGGTGATGGGTGACGATGAGAAGCGCTCGTTGGACGAGGAATTCGCACGCCATGGGAGGCAGCGCTACGTGATGACGTGGGCCAAATGAAGTGGGATGAAGGATGCGACGTGCTGGTCGCCGGATCGGGCGGCGGTGGTGTCACCGGTGCCTACACCGCGGCGCGCGAAGGGCTCGACGTCGTTTTGGTCGAGGCGACCGACAAATTCGGGGGCACCACAGCGTATTCCGGTGGCGGCGGGGTGTGGTTCCCCTGCAACCCGGTGCTGGTGCGGGCCGGCGCCGACGACACCATCGAAGACGCGCTCGAGTACTACCACGCCGTGGTGGGGGACCGGACGCCGCGCGAACTGCAGGAGACGTACGTGCGGGGCGGCGCCCCGCTCATCGAATACCTTGAGGCAGACGCGAATCTGAAGTTCTCCGCACTGCCGTGGCCGGACTATTTCGGCAAGGCGCCCAAGGCCCGTGCCGACGGGCAGCGCCATATCGCCGCGCGGCCGCTGGCGGTGGCCAAGGCGCCGCATCTGCGTGAGGTCGTGCGCGGCCCGTTGGACGCCGACCGACTCGGTGCCGACCAGCCCGACGACTACTTCGTCGGTGGGCGGGCCTTGATCGCCCGGTTCCTCAAAGCCATTGAGCAGTACCCCAATACGTCGCTGCAACTCGACACGGCGGTGGTCGAACTCGTGCGCGACGGCACGCGCGTCACCGGTGCTGTCGTCGAGTCGAATGGGCGCCGCAAAGCGATCCAGGCGCGCCGTGGCGTGCTGCTGGCGACGGGTGGGTTCGAGGGCAACGCGGCCATGCGGCAACGCTACGGCGTGCCCGGTGACGTCGCGGACACGATGGGGCCGTGGGGAAACCTCGGCCGGGCGCACGAGGCCGCGATCGCCGTCGGCGCGGACGTCGATCTCATGGACCAAGCCTGGTGGTCGCCGGGGCTCACCCACCCGGACGGGCGTTCGGCGTTCGCGCTGTGGTTCACCGCGGGCATATTCGTCGACCAGGACGGTCACCGGTTCGTCAACGAGTCGGCTGCCTACGACCGGATCGGCCGGGCGATCCTGCCGCGGCTCGCCGACGGATCGATGACGTTGCCGTACTGGATGATCTACGACGATCGCGACGGCCTGGTGCCACCCGTGAAAGCCACCAACGTGTCCATGGTGGAACCGCAGCGTTATGTCGATGCCGGCCTGTGGCGCACCGCCGACACCTTGGAGGAGCTGGCGGCCGCGATCGGTGTTCCGGCCGACAATCTGAACGCCACCGTGGCGAGGTTCAACGAGTTCGCCGCCACCGGTGTCGACGCGGATTTCGGCCGCGGCGACGAGGCATACGATCGGGCGTTCTCGGGCGGGGCGTCACCGCTCGTCGCCATCGAGAAGGCACCGTTCCATGCCGCCGCGTTCGGCATCTCAGATCTCGGCACCAAAGGCGGATTGCGCACCGACACCGCCGCCCGGGTACTCGACGCATCCGGTGCGGTGATCGAAGGTCTGTACGCGGCGGGCAACACCATGGCCGCGCCGAGCGGAACCGCTTATCCGGGTGGCGGAAACCCGATCGGCACCAGCATGTTGTTCAGCCACCTCGCGGTGAACGACATGCTGGCGCGATAAGAGGCGCGGTCAGCATGGCCGCCAGCATCCCCACGATCTCCTCGGGATCCTCGGGGGTGCGGTCGGCATCCTGAGACTGGCGCTCGCGCTCGGCGATGAGTGCGAACATCGCGGTCGCGACCGCGCTGACCCGGCGATGCTGAAGTCGACGGTCGGGGGTGGGCACGGCATGCGCGAGCGCGTCGAGCACGCGCGGCCACGCCGACTCGCCTGCCCGCTGAGGTTCGGCAGGCAACCGCGGCCGCACGACGTCGAGAAAGCGTGCGTAATGCGTTGCGTCGACATTCACGAGCGGCAGGACCAGAACTCGGAGCAACGCGTGAACATCGGCGCGCTGGCTGTCGCCGAGCTCGCGCAGCATCTGTTCCCGTTCGATCTCCATCGGTAGCAGCCGGCGGGTGACGACGGCGTCGACGAGCTCCTGACGGTTTCGGAAGTGGTAGTTGACCGCGGAATTGTTGCGTTGCCCTGCGGCCAGGGCGATTTCACGTAAGGGCACGTCATACCCGTGCTCGGCGATGAGTCGCTCGGCCGCATCCAGCAGCTCGGCTTTCGCTCGGGATCCGCGGGTCACGGACAGCAATGATACGAGCCGGGTCTTCCAAATTTTAAGCATCTGCGCTTAAATAGTGGGGTGCCGCCGGGGCGCGCTCGAGGAAAGGAAATGCCGATGAGCGATATCCGGGAGATCGACGCGGGCACGGCGATGACGCGATTCGCCCGCGGTTGGCATTGCCTGGGCCTGGCCGACGATTTCCGTGACGGGCAGCCCCACGGCATCGAAGCGTTCGGGACCAAACTCGTGGTGTATGCGGACTCGGCCGGAGCGCTGCACGTTCTCGACGCGTACTGCCGACACATGGGTGGCGACCTGTCGCGCGGGGCCATCAAGGACGACAACCTGGCCTGCCCGTTCCACGACTGGCGCTGGGGCAGCGACGGGAAATGCAAACTCGTGCCCTACGCCAAGCGCACCCCGCGCCTGGCCCGCACCCGGAAATGGCCCACGCACGAAGTCAACGGCCAGCTGCTGGTGTGGCACGACCCCGAGGGTTCCGCGCCGCCACCCGAGCTCATACCGCCGACAATCGAGGGCTACGAGGACGGAATATGGTCGCCGTGGCAATGGAATTCGATTCACATCGAAGGTTCGCACTGCCGTGAGATCGTCGACAACAACGTCGACATGGCCCACTTCTTCTACATCCACCACGCTTACCCGACGTATTTCAAGAACGTCATCGAAGGTCACACCGCGAGCCAGTACATGGAGTCCAAACCGCGGCCCGACTACACCGCCAATCCCGACAAGCTCTGGGAGGGTACGTATCTGCGTTCCGAGGCAACGTATTTCGGCCCGGCCTACATGATCAACTGGCTGCACAACGACCTGGGCCCCGGGTTCACCGTCGAAGTCGCGCTGATCAACTGCCACTACCCGGTCACGCACAACTCGTTCGTGTTGCAGTGGGGCGTGGCCGTGCAGGAGATGCCTGGGCTGCCGGCCGATAAGGCCGCGAAACTCGCTGCCGCGATGGGCCGTTCGTTCGGTGACGGCTTCCTCGAAGACGTCGAGATCTGGAAACACAAGACCCGAATCGACAATCCGCTGCTCACCGAGGAAGACGGCGCGGTGTATCAGCATCGGCGATGGTACGAGCAGTTCTACGTCGACCTCGCCGATGTCACACCCGACATGACCGACCGGTTCGAGCTGGAGGTCGACACCACACACGCGTTCGAACTCTGGCAACAGGAAGTGCAGGAAAACCTCGCGCGGCGCACGCCCGTGAGCTAGTCAGGGATTGCGGTGGTTTCCCGTGCGGACCAACTCGTCGTCGAGGACGTCGATGGCCGGCCACGGCCAAGCGGGATCGCGCGGAGCGGACGTTTGAGACGGCCCGTCGGGTTTCGGCCGGATGCGGGGCGCCTGTCGGCTCGCGCGGCCGACGACGACCAGGCCGATGAGGGCCATCGCCCAGCACGACACCGCCAGGGCGGCGGCAACGGCGACGAGTGATCCGGCGGTCAACGCGGCCACCGCGGCCGCGCCCAGCTGCAGGGACACATGCAGGGCGCGTAGCTGAAACAGCTTGCTTCCCATGCCTTGTGCCTGCAGCCACGAGTAGAGCCCGACGATCCAGCAGTTGGCCGCGCACTCCAGGCCGATGAACGGCACGGCGGTGACAGCCGATGCCCAGGTCTGTCCGAGTATCCACACACCCATGTGAGCGGGCACCACCAGGACGAGCGCGGTGGCCGCGACGGCCAGCGTCGAGGTGATCGACGATGTCTTGATCAGAAGCCACCATTGCGCTCGAGGCGAAGCTTCGGTTCGGCGTACGTGCGGGACGAACACCATGGGCACGGCCATGATGAGCATCATGATGGGGCCGAACAGGCTGCTGGCCCCGCGCAATCCGCCTGCGACGTCCGCACCCGCGATCACCGTCACCAGCCCAGCCGTGGCGGCCGTCGACAGCGCGACCGTCGCGTACGTGGCGCCGAACCGAATCCGGGCCGGCGAGTACATCTTCCACCACGAGCCGATTCGGTCGAGATGGGGTCTGATCGGCGTGCCGGCCACCAACACGGTGGCCGACAACAGGCCGAGCACACCCCAGAGCAGAATGGCGGTCACGACGGATATGCCGGCGCCGGCGATGTTGGCGGCGAACAGCACGGCCATGCCGAATGCCCATCCGGCGTCGGCAACAACGGCGACGAGTGGGCGTCCGCCTGCGATCGCCGGATATCGGGCGACGTCCTGAGCGAGGACGACCGGGATGACGACTGCAAGCGCCACCGCCATCGCGACGTCGCGCGCCGCGAGCCCGACGGCGAGGATCGCCACGATGGCACCCGTACCGGAGACGACCGAAAACGCGGTCGCGTAGCCGCCTTCGGCCAGAATCTCCCGCTTCGACAGATTGCTGACCAGCAGAATCGGCGTACCTACCGCGCCTCGGTTGAACCCGATCCATGCCATCACGATCGCGATCTGCAATGAGACGACACCGAATTCGGACACGGTGGCCACCTGAGCCAGAACGAACAGCAGCAGTGCGTTGCTGGTACTCGACAGGAGCTGATCGAGTGTGGTCAACAGCGCCGCTGAGCCGCCGGCTGGGCGGGTCATCACACGTCCAGGCCCTGGTATATCGACTCCAGTCGGGCGGCCACGCTGTCACTGCTCAACTCGGCTTTTACGGCCGCGGCTCCGCGCTGACCCATCTCCTCGGCTTCGGCCGGGTTGGCCAACAGGTAGCTGACGGCCTCGTGGATCGACTCGGCCGTGCCGCTCACGCACAGTCCGCAATTGTGGCGTCGAACGAAGTCCGCCAGGCCGCCGTCGTCGCGAATCACTACGGGTGTCCCGACCGAAAGGGCCTCTGCGACCGTGAGGCCGAACGGCTCCCGTTCGGCGGGAAGAACATAGACCGACGCGCGGCTCAGGCGTTCGTTGACATCCTCAGGCGGCAACCCCGGTTCTCGGACCAACAGGTTCTCGCCGAAGCCTTCTTCACGTGCGGCGTCGATGACGCGGTCGACGGCCGCTTCGGCGCCCTGGTTGATGCCCACGACGGCGAAACGTGCCTTCATGCCGCTGCGCAACATGTCCAGGGCAGCTTCGGCGAACACCTCGGGATGCTTGCGCTTGTGCAGGCGCGACAGGAACAGCACCTCTGGGATGTCACTCGTCCGGCCATTGCGAGCCGCGGCGTAATCGGATGCCGGCGGGACGCCGTTGGGCAGCAGCTCATAGTTGCAGTCCGGGCCGACGATCTCGATGAGATCGGCATGCTCGCGTTCGTCCAGGCAGAGGATTTCGGCGGCGTCCCTGAGCAGTTTGTTCGTCCACACGCGATCGATGACGGGCGCCAGGCGGTGACTTCGTGCCCGGATCATGCCGTGCGTCTGACAAACGTAGGGAATCCGTAGACGCCGCAGTTGAAGCGCGGCGGGCAGCGTCACGAGGTCACGGCCGAGGTGGACGTGGGCTATGTCGAACTGCGAGGCGTTGGCGTTGATCCACGAACGCATTCTCGGCGCCCATGTCGAGGCAAAGCCCAGACCCGGCACCGAGCCCATCGAAGCGAAGAGTTCCGCGGGCACCGAGCCCAGCTGCGTCGGCCGGTGCGGAAAGCCAGAGGCGGCCGCGGCCACCTTGACGGTGTGGCCGCGTTGATGGAGGGCCGCAGTCTGGTTCATGGCGACCCGGACCGGGCCGCCATACGCTCCGTCGGGAGTTACCAGAGCGACAATATGCAGGATCCTCACCAACGGGAACGCTTACCTGGGTGAGCCCACTGCGCCTCGCGGCAGGCAATGAGCGAATCTTCCTGTCGCGCGGCACCGTTGCCCAAAATCACCCGACCGCGTCCGGTAGGCGTCGACGCCATGGACCGTGCGACGCGGGCTCGTATGGGCATGGCCATTGCCGGATCCGCATCCTGCCGCCTCGCCCGCCCAGCCAAATCCGTTGTGGCGCAGGAGTTAGGGTTGGTGAGCGGGAACAGCGAACGGGGGCCGGGCAGTATCGGGCCCGGCGCGCGCTGCGCCGACTCGTCCGCGGTCCTTTCGCCCTGCCGATTCGCGCGCATGGTCAGTTTGCCGTCGAGCCGGCACACGGTGAACCCGCAAACGCTGAGCGGTCATGCGCACAGATACATTTGAGCCGGATTCGATACGCTGTCGTCGCCAAAATAGCTTTGCTCCCCCTGAGCGCCCCGTACGTATGAATACGTCTTGACCTTGGCACATTCCCACCCTGTCCGCCAGTCAAACAGGCTGTGCCGCGGTGTGTTCGCTTCGTGCAGCGGGTTTTCGGCGACCCCCGTGGTCGAAGTTGCTAGGATGCGAAAACGGATTGCCTTCGCAGCAATCACGGGGGCGGGGGAACGGTAGTGAAAATCCGGCACGGTCGAGTTCGAGTTGGGCCGCTTGACGTGGAATTCGCCGGTGCGCGGGTATGGGTGCTGATCGGCCCCACCCCGGCTGATGCCGGCTCGTACTATGCGGTGCTGTCGCGCATCGCCGAGGGCGGGCCGGCGAACCGCGTCGGACTGCAGCCGCAACGGGACCGGCGGGATTGGCGGTTCGATCCCCGTTTGTCCCCGTCGGTTGTGGCCGGTGACATCGACCTCGACCCGACCGATGTCGACGGGACGATGACGCAGTTGGCGCGCCGAACCGTCGACCAGCCGATTCTTGCCGGCAACATAGGCGGCCACCTGGCGCTCTGCATCGACCACGGGATCGGAGACGCTCACGCGATCGCCGAGATCGCTGCCGCGCTCACGCGGCCCGGCGAGCCGTTGCCCGCTGGATACCTTCCGCCGCAACAAGATCTGAACGTCACCAGACCGCTGTCCAGGGTCGCGTACCGAATGCTCGCGGCAGGTCCGGCC
Organism: Mycobacterium venezuelense; assembly: GCF_054919535.1. Lineage (NCBI taxonomy): Bacteria > Bacillati > Actinomycetota > Actinomycetes > Mycobacteriales > Mycobacteriaceae > Mycobacterium > Mycobacterium venezuelense. The sequence continues at coordinate 119,232 of NZ_JBONDW010000002.1, read as the reverse complement.
GGCATCGCCCGTGACGTCGCGCACGAGTTGAACGCCGGCCGAGCACGCCGTGCCGCCACGGAAGCAGCCGGCCAGGCGGAGCGCGTGTCCGCAGCCGACTCGACGTCCGGATACTCGACGATCTTCATCCGCAGCCAGCCCGGCTTCCTGCCCGCTGTGCGCGAACTACGCGACGGTCGGTATCGCGGTACCTCGGTTGCGACGTTGGTGTTCTACGCGCTCCGCAGAAGTCTGTCGCAATGCCTTGAGGATGGCGGTGCGCGCCTGGCGCCGACCACCGGTCTGCTGACCGACCTGCGTCGCTACCTTCGCGAGGGAGAGGCCACGTTGGCGAACCTCTCGACAGTCGCTCAGGCGGTTACGCCGCGCGGTCAGACGCTCGCAGAGTTCGGTGCGAGTGTCTCGCGCGCGGCCGGGGCGAACTCAAGCTATCCAGCCACGAGAACGCTTGCGGTGTGTGCGCTGAGGGCGCTGCGGCCGCAGGCCCCTGCACCCGGCTCAGGTGTTGCCGAAGCGCACATCGGCAACATCGAGGTGACGTTCTCCGACGTGTCCAGGCTGCCCTCGTTGCGAAAGTTCCAGTACCGCAGCGACAGTAGTGATCGCATCACTGCGGTGGCATTGCCGCCGGGTGCGCGCAACCAGCTGACGATCGCGCTCGTCACCGTCGGCCACGAACTGCAGCTGACCGCGACGTATTTTCCCGACGTCATCCCGGCCGAGCCGCTTCGGGAGGCGCTGAAGCGGGGGCTGACGTTCGACGTTCTGGCGGCGGTCTGATCTAGGGCCCGAACTCGCAATCCTTGAGCGTCGTGGTGTCGTTGGCGCGAAAGATCGAGATGGTCTGCGTTGCGCTCGGCAGCGCGACGCAACCCTCGATGACAGCCCGAACCGAGGGATCGATGCCGGAGTCCTTGAGGCCGCGGTCGAAGTTGTCGACGAGCTGGCAGCCTTTGATGTGGACGTCGACGGAACCCGCATAGTCGATTCCACCACTGGCAGTGCCGGATTGGCCGCTGTGCGCAACGCGGGCACCGTCGATGAGATGGTCCCTGCCGCGGACATTCACACCGGCGTAACCAGCTTTCGCGAACTCACCGCCTTCGATGACGACGTTGGCGGACGTGCTCTTGAGAGAGACGGCGTGCAATCCGTTGCCCTCGGCGCGGCAGTTGTTCAATACGACATGCTGCGCACGCATCTGGTAGCCACAGACTTTCGGGCCGCCACCCAGAGCGGTGCAGTTGTTGAAGTGGATGTGCCTGCCGAACTCGTGGGTGTCGAATACCGAGTAACTGTCGGGCCCACCCCGGCCGGTCGAGTCGTTCACCTGGACGTGCATCGGACCGCCCCAGTACTCCTTGCCGGGGCGTTCATCGGCCAATGTCGTGAAGATGTGCCGGGTGCCTTGTCCGCTCAGATGATTGGCCACCAGATGGGTCGTCGATCCCGCCGCCGCGAGTCCGTACCCGTAGGAGTTTTCGACGCTCGGCAGGCCGTCGGCCAACAAGCCGTCGACGGCCGCGTGGTAGGCGTCGAGCAAGATCACCCCGCCGGTCATGTTGTGGAGTTCGATATCGCGTACTTGCACGCCCAGCGCCTTTTCGAGCTTGATCGCGTAGGTGTGGCTGACACCCGGTGTGACACCCGGTCCGGATTCGAACCGCAGGCCTGCCAAGACGATGTCGGTGACAGGAGTGACCCGGAAGAACCGGGCGTTGTCGTCTGGCAGGTAGGTGTATTCGAGCGGGGTGTCAACGTGCACGACATCGCCTTCGACGGCGCTGACCTGGCGGATCTCGCGGCAGTAGCCGATGCCGAGCCCTGGGTCGCGGTAGCCGACGATCTCGACGGCCTGCCGCGTCGATTCGAGGCCGATCAGATCGCCTGCCTTGAACGCGTCGCGAAATTCGGGTGGCAATGTGACGAACTGGCTGCCCGCGGGTTGAGCTGTGGTCAGGGCGCGTTTGGACCCTTCCGTACCGCTCGCGTAGAAGACCGCGGTGCCGCGCTGCGCATCGACGGCGTTGACCTCGAACACCGCGCCGGGATCGCACTCGATATGAGTGCCCGATGGCAGCACGATGCGGTTCGATCCGGACTGGCCGCTCTCGCCGATCCGGTAGCGCCCCTTGGGAAAGCGAATCGGGTGCTGCCCGCCGAACTCCTTGACGACGGCCTGGATCGCCGCGCGGACATCCTCGTCGCCGGTGTTGGACACGCCTTGTTCCACCACGTTGACAGCCAAACCGGCCTCTGCCGAACTCACGCCGGGAAACCCGAGCGCGTTCATCGCGTAGGCACCGACAGCGCCGGTGACACCCAGGCGCAGCAGGCTACGACGATCCAAATGCGGCATGCCTCCATCATCGCACTCGTGTTGTGTGAACGCGGGTTTGGCGGGTTGTGGCGAAGCGTCACGCCCGCCGCCGTCTGGACATGTCCGCGGCCCCAGCGCTTTCCGAAAACTGACGGTAGAGTCTGCAAAAGCGGCGGGGGCATACGTAATGCCGCACGGAACGCTGCTTTCCAAAGATCACTCATGAGCGGCACACAGGGGGAGCTATGGCGGCAGATGCCGTTGAATCGAGCTCGTCGGTCGGATACGGCCTGGACAACGGTTGGCACGTCGGATGATTCGTGCGGCAGTAATCACCGCCGGTTTTCCAGACTACCGACGTAACTTTCTCAGCGAACTGCGCGATGCCTTCGCCGAGAACGGCGACGAGCTGGTTTTGGTGGGCGGTGACGTGTACAGCGATCCGACGGTTCGCAGTGCCGACTTTGCCGGCGTGGTCCGATTGCGTAATCGCCACTGGCTTGGCCGCCGAATCCTTTGGCAGCCAGGGGCACTCAAGTACCTCGACGGGCTGGACGTGGTCGTGGTGGACCTGAACCCACGTTCGCTCACCGCATGTCTGGTTCTGCTGGTCAGCAAGGTCAAGCGGACCCGGACTCTGGTGTGGGGCCACATCCTTCCGAGGGCGGGAGCGTCGGCCAGAACGGTCCCGATTCGCCGCGCGATGCGCCGCTTTGCCGACGGCGTGATCAGTTACACGTGGACCGACGCTGAACTGGTACGTACCGAGGATCCCGGTACCGATGTCTGGGTGGCCTCCAACGGCCTCTACCGGGCATCCGACCTGGGCTGGGATGCCACGACGCCGCGCACCGACACCATCTACGTCGGCCGGCTGGAGCCGGCCAAGAAGCCCGAATTGCTGGTGCGTGCCTTCGCGCATGCGCGTGACCGCCTGCCCGCGGACGCGCGGCTGCGGATCGTGGGCGACGGCTCACTTCGAGGCCGCCTTGAGGCGCTCGCGGGCGAACTCGGTATCGCCGCCGACGTGATATTTCCGGGGCATGTCTCCGACCTCGAGAAGCTGCGCGAATTCTATTCGACTGCAGTGGTTTCCGCGTCACCGGGCTATGTCGGGCTGAGCCTGACACAAAGCCTGGGATTCGGGGTTCCCATGGTTGTGGCCGACGACGAACCGCACGCTCCCGAGGTTGAGTTGATGAACGACGTCACGGGTTTGTACTTCACGGCAGGCAGTGTCGAATCGCTGGCGGACAGGCTTGTCGAGGTTTACACCAAACCCGAAGCGTGGGACCACGAAGCCATCGTCCGGATGGTGCGGGACACCTACTCCTCGAGCGCCATGGCGGACGGGTTCCAGCGGGCCCTTCGAGGAATTTCGCAAGATTCCCAGCTGTGACGAAATGTGTCGCGCATCGGCCGAAATGGTCAACGGCGACATGTTTGCCAGATGTGCCGCAGCGCGCGGATGTGTTGGAATCGATTGCGCGGCTGTCGGTTAACCCGATTCTTCGAAATGTGAAGAGGAGCCGAAGCCGGTAATGTGTGACACGTCGTCGGCTCGGCTTCGACGGGGCGCTCATGCGGTGAGGCCGGAGCGCCACAGGGGATTCGTGGGGGGCAGGGGCATATGAGAATTGCGGTACTTGGCACGGGCTATCTGGGGGCGACTCACGCGGCCTGCATGGCCAGCCTGGGGCACGATGTGCTCGGTGTCGATGTGGACGAGGCGAAGCTGGCCAAGCTGCGCTCCGGGGAGATGCCGTTCTACGAGCCCGGCCTGGACGAACTGACACAGGACATGCTCGCATCGGGCCGCCTGCAGTTCACCTCGTCCAACGCCGAGGCTGCCGCATTCGCCGACGCATTCTTCATCGCGGTCGGCACGCCGCAGAAGCGCGGGGAGTTCAGCGCAGACGTATCGGCCATCGACAGCGTGGTGCGATCGCTCGCCCCGCTGATCGACCGGCCCGCGGTCATCTTCGGAAAGTCGACCGTGCCGGTGGGAACGGCCGAGCGGTTCCGACGGCTTGCGCAGGAACTCTCACCGGCCGGCGAGGATCTTGAGCTGGCGTGGAATCCGGAGTTCTTGCGGGAGGGCTACGCGATCAAGGACACCTTGGAGCCGGATCGCCTGGTGCTGGGCACATACCCGGACGGTGACGGCCGTGCCGAAGCGGTTGCGCGGGAGATCTACGGTCAACTGCTGGAGAGCGGGGTGCCGTTCATCACGACGGACCTGGCCACCGCGGAGCTCGTCAAGACATCCGCGAATGCCTTTCTGGCGACCAAGATCTCGTTCATCAACGCGGTCGCTGAGGTATGTGAGGCGGCTGGGGCCGACGTGGTGGAGCTTGCCGACGCGATCGGATACGACCATCGAATCGGTCGCGCCTTCCTCAACGCCGGTCTGGGATTCGGCGGCGGTTGCTTACCGAAGGACATTCGCGCGTTCATGGCTCGCGCGGGTGAGCTCGGAGCCGACCAGGCGCTGACCTTCCTCCGTGAGGTCGACAACGTCAACATGCGCAGGCGCACACAGATCGTGGAAATGACCCGCAATGCCTGTGGCTCGCTGTTGGGTGCGCGCGTAGCCGTGCTCGGTGCGGCGTTCAAGCCGAACTCCGATGACGTGCGTGACTCACCCGCGCTCAACGTGGCGGGGCAGCTGCAGCTGCAAGGCGCTTCGGTGCTCGTCTACGACCCGAAGGCGATGGACAACTCCCGCAAGCTTTTTCCGACTCTGGACTACGCTACCTCGGCCAAGGACGCGTGTGACCGCGCCGATGTCGTACTGGTGCTCACCGAGTGGTCGGAATTCCGCGAACTCGATCCGACGCGGCTCGCGTCAGTCGTGCGCCATCCTCGGGTGATCGACGGCAGGAATTGCCTCGACCCCCAGGCATGGGTCAATGCGGGGTGGGAGTACCGCGGATTCGGGCGCAGGAAGTGTGCCTGATCTGAGGTTGCCGCTCAGCCGGAATCCGGTGCAGCGCAGGCCGGCGCGTCGGGCGATGTTCGCAGTCACCGCCGCGGTGTTGCTGCCGGCAAGCGCGTGTAGCGCGGATGCCGTTGCTCCCGCTGCGAGCTGTCGTGCTGGTGACTATTCGGTTGGACCGCTCGCCGATGCTGGGCAATCTGCCGTCAATCCGGATGTCAAGCGGGTGGCTGTGATCGGAGACTCGTACACGAGCGGTGCGGGCGCCAAGCCGTGGCCCGGTCTGGTGTGGCAGCGTCTCGCTGCCGAAGGCATCAAGGTCGACGCGAACGTCGGCGGCGAGGGCGGATCTGGCTATGTCACACCCGGCAAGAAGGGCACTACCTTCGTCCAACGCGTCGCGGGCACCGTGACCGGGGACGACCAACTGGTGGTCTTCTTCGGCACTCGCAATGACCGTGGCACCGATCCAGAGGTGCTCGCGTCAGCAGTGCACGAGGCGCTGCAGCGGGCGGTACAACGGGCACCGCACGCGCGCCTGCTGGTGATCGGCCCGGTGTGGCCGACGGCGCCCGCGCCGCAGGAGATCGTGAAAGTACGTGACGTGGTGTGCGAACAGGCGCGCGGTGCGGGCGCCACTTTTGTCGATCCGCTGGAGCAGGGGTGGCTCGCCGGGCGTCCGGATCTCATCCAGGGCGACGGCGTCCATCCGAACGACGCCGGCCAGCAGGTCCTTGCCGACAAGATCTCGTCGGTTATCAAGGACCAGCTGGCCGGACCGGTGTCGAACTAAACCCTCAGTGCGCGTTGACCTTGATGGGCGCGCGGCCGCCGCTACTGGTGGCCTGCGATTCTCCGTACACGAAGCCGAGAAGCTTCGCCCGCACCGCCGTCAGGCGCTTGCGGCATTCGGCGAGATCGGAGGTGGACGAGATGCTCGGCCGGACCACCACGACGACACCGTCGGCCAGCCCGACGATGGCATCGGTGCCGGCATTGGCCAACAACGCAGGGGAGTCGACGATTACGTAGTCGAACTGCTCTGCCAGCTCACGAATCAGTGCGCTGAAGGCCGTTGACACGAACAGATCGTCCGGGTGGTCGACGTCTTTCTGGCCCGCACCGAGTACGGCCAGAGTCTGAAGACCCGTGACGCCGCGCTGAACGGCCTCACCAAGCGGAACACGTCCGTGAAGCACATCGGTCAGGCCGGGATGTTCGGTGGCCCCGAAACGTTGATCGACCTGCGGATCGTCGATGTTCGTATCCACGACGACAACCGAGCTGTCGCCCTTGGCCAGAGTCGCCCCGACATTGACCGCAACGGTGGTCTTGCCTTCGCCGGCGCGCGCACTGGTCACGGCCACAATGGGATTCGACTTCTCGTGCAGTGCCAGCATGAGCTGGGAGCGCAGTCCGCGGAATGCTGTGACGGCCGCTGTCGGCTCACCGTCCAGGTCGATGAGACGCCCGTCCTTGAGTTCGTCGTCACCCGGCACGATCGCGAGTGGCTGTGATCCGAGAGCAATCTCCGCGTCGGTGACGTTGCGGATCTTCTTGTTTCTGGCTTCACGCGCCAGGACCAGAAGCGCACCGACAACGAGGCCGATCATCGCCGCCACAATCACATTGACCTGGGTGGTCGGTACCACCGGCGTGCTGGCGACCGTCGCAGGCGTCACCACCGTGAGCTTGCCCGTCGGCTCGTAACCGCTGCCTGGCACCTCGAGGGTGGACACCGCCTTGATCATGGAGTCGGCGATGGCGGCCGTGAACCGCTGGGCGACTTCGGGATTGTTGTCGCGGCCGTAGATGGTCATGAGCACCACCTGCGGGTTGATGTCGACGCCGACGGCTTGGCGGGCTTGTTCGAGCGACCAGTCCAAGCCTGCCGATTCGACTGCGGGCGCGAGGATCGCATCGGAATACAGAAGCTGTGCGTAGCTTCCGACGCGTTCTTGGGACGCCTTGACGGTGTCGTATGCCGTCGGGCTGACGGTACCGCCCGAGGTGATGAACAGCGTTGTACTCGCCTCGTATACCGGCTTCTGCAGCATCGAGATTCCGAGCCCGCCCAGTCCGAAAACAATGGCAGTGCCCAGTATTACGACCCACCCTTTTGCGAGAACCGTAAGAATGTTGCGCGGAGTCGGGCCCGCAACGTTATTAAGCATTTCTTCTCGTCTCCCCCGGGATTTCCCACTTCAGACACTGTGATTGTCCGTGAATGCACTTTCCCGGCAATGACGATACAGCCTCCCGTCGTGTCGCGCTGGTCGAGTACCGGGCCCCGGAACGGTGCCGCCAACTGCGATATTGCCGCCGATCACGGCCATCGTGGACGCGAAACCTGTTCTCCTGCGCCGGGAACCGGGAGCCCTCGAAAAGTAACCGACAAACTGTCATTCGTAGCCAGTGCGGCGCGCCGAGAAGCAATATGCCGGTTAGCGCGATATCGGGCTGTTTGCCTGCGGTTGCTGATATTGCACAGCCCGATTCAGACCCGACATGGGCGCAGATCAGGTTGTATCTTTAGGCCACGCATCGATTTTCGAGCGGTACTTGGGGGACGCTGCAAAATGACTACTGGTTCTCTGCGCGGCCGCTGGCTTGCGGGCTTGCTCATCGTTATCGGGGTGGTGGCTCTCGCCGGCGGGGTGGCGTGGGCGAGTGCGGGCAATCGTGTCGAGACGTCGCCGCCGGCGCGCGTCTCACTCGAGCCGCCCCCGCCGCCGGAACGTCCGGCGCTTGCGGTGCTGGGCGATTCGTTCTCGTCGGGGGCAGGAGCCGACTGGCAGACGGGCTGGGTTCAGCTCGTCGCCGATTCGATGTGCTGGACGGTGTTGCCGGCGTCGAGGCCGCGCGGAATCGGCGCGCAGGGCGGCACGGGCTACACCACCGCGGCCGCGGAAATCGGAAAGCTTCGATACGGCGATCGGGTGGACGCGGTGATGGCGGGTAACCCGCAGATCATCCTCGTGCAGGGCGGAATCAACGACCGCGCTGCGAGATCGGAAGTGATCACCGAGGCGGCGGCTGCGACGTTCCGCGCAGTGAAGGCCAAGTCGGGCGATGCCGAGTTCATCGCCATCGGGCCGGTGGCGCCCCCTGATCCGACCATTCCGCCCGAGGAAGCCGCGCGCGTGTCCGGTGCTATTGCCGCTGCCGCGCACAACGTCGGTGTGCCATACATCGATCCGGTCGCCGAACGTTGGCTGGTCAATCCCGCGATGTGGAGTCCCGACCATACGAACCCGAACCGGGAAGGCTACCGGGAATACGCCCAGCGTCTCGTCGACAAGTTCGTTCAGGCCGGCGTGAAGCCGAGCTGCGGTTAGGACGGCGAGATGACGACAACACTTGAGGCGCCGGAGGCGTCGGTACCGCAGGACGCGAAGCAGCCGGTACCGCTTTCGCCACTGTTGGTGCGGCTCGCCATCGCGCCGCTCTTGCTGGCGGCCTTCACCTCGACCATGGCGATCTTGAATCTCGCGGGGCCGGTTTCGTTCGGTGACTTCTTCGTCGGACTGTCGCTGCTGACCCTTCTGCCACTGGTGTTCATCGGCAAGCGGGGCTTCACCATTCCGGCCTGGATGTTCATTCCCGCCGTGGTCATTCCGATATGCGTGCTGGTGCGCCAGATCGATCCGCCGCCGTACTTTTGGCGAGTGTTGCGGCTGCAGGTGCAGCAGTACCACCCCGAGAGCTTCGGCAAGGCGATGCTGTGGCTCGCGGCGATCTACATCGTGCCGATCGCGGTCATCGCCGCCTCGAGGATCGAACCGAGAGTCGTGGAATGGGTGATGGGCGCTTATGCCGCCGGCGTCACGGTGTCCTGCGTCGTGGCCTTCACCGACCTCATCGGACTCACCCACGTGAGGACCGAACTCGACTATGCGGCAATCACTTACAGCTGGTCGGACCGCCGGTTCTCCGGACTGTCCGATCACCCCAACAATCTCGGCTACACCATTCTGATCTCGCTGCCGTTCCTGATCTACTTCTTGAGCAAGATGCGGCAGAAGTGGATACCCGGGCTCGCGCTCGTGATCATGGTGTGCGGACTACTTGCCACCGGATCCCGCAGCGCCCAGGGGCTTGCGCCGTTGTGCGTGCTGGCGGCAGCCATGTGCCTGCCGAACAGGCGGGCGGCGCTTCGCGTGGTGGCGACGGCGTTCGTGGGCATGGTGGGGGTGGGGACGGTCCTGCTCTTCACCGTCCTGGCCGACAAGCAGGCCGACATCCTGAGGTTCACCGGTGAAGGTGCCGGCGGTGCCGAACGCGCCAACGAGGCCCGGTTGACCCTGTTCCAGCAGGCGCTCAACGACTGGATGACCTATCCGATCTTCGGCGCCGGTATTCGCCACGTCACCGAGGCGCACAACATCACGCTGCAACTCCTGGCAGCCGGCGGTATCGTGCTGGCGGCCGGGATGATCGCGTACTTCGCCTATGTCTTCCGGGACTGTTGGCGGCTCATCAAGGGCGGCAACTATTACGCGCGATTCCTGTTCATCTCGATCGCAACCTGGTTGATCGCCGGCCAAGCGGGGACCTACCTGACCGGTCCCGAGATGTACTACACCGTGGGCTGTGTGGCCGCGCTCACCGTTGCAACCGTGCTCCGGCCGGTGGATGAGAACGCGGAGCTGACGGTGGTGCGAACATGACGCGCGCCGAGAAGGGTGAAAAGCCCGGCGAAACCGCACAAGTCAGCGAAGACACACCGCGGAAATCCGTGGTGTGGGGTTGGGTGGTGCTTGCGCTGATCGTGCTGTCGCTGCCGGTGCAGGCGGCGTGGTACATGTTCATGTCTTCCGAGCCGTACCCGGCACTGACGCAGCCGCCGTTCAAAACGGTTCCCGGCGCGGACGGCACGCTGTCCGGACGCACCGAAACCCTCACCGCGGTGCTCGCGGATGGGTCCTCGGTGCCGCTCGATGCCGATGAGCTCTTCTCCGACAGCTGGAATCAGGGCTCGTTCGTGATCGACGCGATCGCATCGCAACCCGAGCTCGACAGCCGGTCGCGTGCCATGCTGCGCGACGAGGTCAGCAGACATGTGCCTGCCGGTGCCGATCTCGCGTACCTGCGGGTGGTCACGCAGGAACGCGAGTACCGGCTGAGCGAGAACCGTGCGTACCCGATCTCGGCTGCCGAGACGACGGATATTCCGCTGGGGGACGTGGAATGAGGGTCACCAGGCGGCAATTCGACGCGTGGCTGACGGATTCGCCGGTCTCCGGGCGGGATCTGTCGCTGTTCCGGATCGTCTATGCGTTCTTCGTCCTGCTGACGATGTACCGGGCCGACTACGCGGCCAACCTTCCGCCCGCGGCCTTCGATCCACCGGTCGGCCCTTTCGCACTGCTCGGTGGCGCACCGTCGGCCGCGGTGATCTGGCTGATCCAGGCGGCGCTGTGCGTATCGCTGGCCACGCTCGCAATCGGTTGGCGCACACAGTTCTCGGCGCTGGCTGCCGGCATACTCCAAATCGTCCTGTACGGAATCGGCTACAGCTTCGGCAAGATCGACCACACGATCTTCCTGCCCTTCGTCGCGTTGCTACTGGCGTTCTCGGCGTGGGGTTCGAGTTATTCGGTCGATTCGCAACGGGGTAGCGCCGGCCTGGCCGGGAATTCGTGGGTGCCGCGCTGCCTCGCGGTCGCTCTGGGTGTCGGGATGCTCACGGCCGGACTGTCGAAGGTCCATGGCGGTTGGCTCGACTGGAGTTCGCAGGCCACGTACGGCTACGCCATCATCCGAGAGGATGTGCTCAACACCCCGCTGGACGGCTCCGCCATGTGGTGGCCGATCGATCACCCGGTCCTGTGGGAGTTGATGGACTACGCCACGATCGTGATGGAATGCGGTGTCATTCTTGCGGCCTTGAGCTGGCGGCTGTTCTACGTGGCGATTGCCGGCCTGTCGGTGTTCCATGTGCTGGCACGTGTCGTACTGGGAATTCTGTTTCCCTACAACCTCATGGTGTACGCCGCGTTCGTGCCGTGGTCGCGGTGGAGTGCGGTCCCGGTCGACCGACTCGACGCGCTCGCTGCGCGGCTTGCGTCGAACCTCTGGCTGCGGGTGGCGGTATGCACGGTGATCGCCGTCCTGGGATTGGCGCTCGTCGCGGTGCGACCGGAGTGGTTCGTGCGCACCCTCTATCTCATCGCGATTCTGATCGCCGGAGCCATCGGCCTCGGCTATCTGGTGAAACTGATCGTCAGAGCACGGCCGCGTCTCGTTCGACAATGATCGCCGACTTGGAGAGGGGGAGGGGATACCGCATCCCCGACCATTGATGGACGGTATGGAACTGAAACGGAAATTCTTTCCGGAAGCGAACATCGGCGGCTTCAGCCACATCGACGGCCCGGTGGCGATGTTCAATCAGGTTGCCGCCGTGCTGCGGCCGACCGACCGAGTGCTGGACTTCGGCGCCGGACGCGGTGAGCCCCTGTTGGACGATCCCGTGGACTACCGCCGCTCGATCAGCAATCTGCAGGGCAGATGTGCGCACGTCGAGGGTTGCGACATCGATGAATCCGTATTGCAGAACCCGTTTCTCGATCATGCCGAGGTGATCCGCACCGACGCTCCATTGCCATATGACAACGACAGCTTCGACGTCATCGTCGCCCGGTACGTGTTCGAGCACGTCGCCGACCCGCAGTGGCTGGGCCGGGAACTGCTGCGCGTCCTGAAACCGGGTGGACTGATCGCGGCGATCACACCGAACAAGTTCGGCTATATCGCGTTGGCTGCCCGCGCGGTGCCCAACCGATTGCATGTGCGCGCGCTGAATTCGATTCAGCCGGGCCGGAAAGCGCAGGACGTGTTCCCGACCTGTTATGGGCTGAACACGCCGAGTGCACTGCGCCGCGCCTTCGGTCCGAATGCCGAAGTGTTTGTCGCGCGCAGGTCGTCGGAGCCGGCCTATCACTTCGGGCACCCGTTCGTGTATCGAGTGACGAAGTGGTTCAACAAGCATCTTCCCGAAGCCCTGCAGCCACTGCTGTTGGTCTATGTGCGCAAGCGTGACATGAGTTAGAAAGGATGCGCCGGCATGGCGGGGCAGACTAAACGCATCAATTGGCTGGTCGTCTCAGGGCTGGGGCTGGCGGTGCTCGCGCTGCTGTGCGGACTGTTGTGGCTGTCCAGCCGAGACCAGATCAAACCGCCGCCGGCCGCGGCGATTTCGCTCGACCGGACGTTTGCCGTTCTCGGCGACTCGTATACCGAGGGCGCAGGCGCGGGCAGCTGGGACAACGGCTGGGTGACCCGCGTCAGCGACGATATGTGTTGGACCTTGGTCAAAGTGTCGGCACAAGGCGGCACCGGCTACGTGTCCGCGTCCCGGCAGACGCCCGGTTCTGCCGACTTTCCGCGTCGCGTCCAGAATGTCACCGCAGGCCGGCCCGAGATCGTGCTGGTGCAGGGCGGCCTGAACGACCTGGCTGCGGCATCCGAGAAGATCACGAGTGCAGCGGTCGCGACCTTCAATGACATCAAGGCCGGGATCGGCGGTGGCCAGATAATCGCGGTCGGTCCGGTGGTGACTCCGCGCACGGACCCGAACGAGGTCGCGCGGGTGTCTGCGGCGCTGGAAGAAGCTGCCCGCGTGACCGGTGTGCGCTACATCGACGCCGCCAAAGCTCAATGGGTTCACGACCCCAAGTTCTTCGTCGACGACGGCTATCACCTCAACCCGTCGGGCTATGAGGAATACGCGCGCCGTCTCATCGAAGAACTCAAACTCGCGGGCCTGCAACCGAGTTGTCGCTAGCGCGCGGGCACACTCGCGCCGGTAGGCGATCCCAGCAGGACGTCAAGTTCTTGCAGTGCCGGCTCAAGTGAATCCGCGGCAGCGGCGAACTGGGAGCGCATGCGGTCAACCTCGGCTTCGGAAACGTCGATCGGTTGCTCGTCGCCGGGACTGTGCAGCCAGACCGATTGCGGTTTGAGCAAGTCGTCGAGGGTGGCGTGCAGCTTGCTCTCGTCCACCTCGTCGGCGATGATCGGCACGGCACCGTAGCGCCCTCCGATCACCAGGGCGTGCAACCGGTTGCTGACAACGGCGACGCATCGTGAGTAGACGTCGACGACGGCTGACTCCTGGTCGAGGTGGCTGCGGTTGTCCGGCCAATCGACGTGGCCGATATCGCATGCGTCCGCCAGTTTCTGGTTGATTGCGCGATCTTGCCGCACCTGGGTGACCATGACCACCTCGAAGCCCTGGGCGCGTACGCGTTCGACGAAATCGACGACGAGTTCGGTGACCGGTGGACGGTCGTACCGAAGGGACAGCGCGACCAGCGTGCGGGGAGTATTCGCCGTCACGTCCGGCCGAGGTTGAGCCGCGATGTCGGCAAAACCCAAGTCCGGCTTGAATTGCGCGTTGGCGCCCATCAGTTCGGCAGTCTGCGGATCCCGAGCGAGATAGAGAGAGCTGATGCGGGCCGTCATCCGTTCGGCCATCACCGCCAGACGGCCGGAGCCCCGCAGCGCACGGCCCATCACGACCACCCGGTTACCGGACAGGCGCGTCAGCGCGAGCAGACAGGCGACACCGACTTGCTTGGCCAGATAGAAACCCGTGCGATCCAGGCGCGCCGGCGCCGGGGCCATGATGACCAATGCCTCGCGCCGTACGCAGGCACGCAGCAGCAGGGGCAGGAATCGGCGTGGAGAACCGGTGACCACCCAGGTATCGGGTAGATCGAACGCCCCGACGTAGCTTTCACCCATCGACCCTGTGTACGCGACGGCATGGTGACCGTTGGCTGCGATATGCCGGGTGATCGCGCGTCGGATGAACACGTCACCCAGATTCATTTCGGCTGCAGCGACGCTGATGAAGGCTGTTCTGCCCATTGTCTCCCCTGTTTACGCAAAATCGACCCGATGGTCACGGCCTGGATGGCCAGTTGAACGACGTATCCGCCGGCGAGCGCGAAGCCCGCACCCAGCGCGCCCCAGTGCGCGGCGGCGATGGCGATGGCGATCAAACTCAGCAGCGTCGAAGCTGTCGAGATGATCGTCACCGCGCGCAGGTATCCCCAGCCCTGCATGAGCGAATTGAACTGTGAGGTGATCGCCGCGAAGATCAGTCCGACGCAGACGACCTGGATCACGGGAGCCGCGGGGTCAAAGCTCGGCCCCAACACGAGCGGAACCAGTATGGGTAATGCGACGGCCAGGCCGATGTACATGACTGTGGTGATCGCGATCAGCCCGCCCACGGCCTTGAGCAAGGGCCGCGCGCCGCTCAGCTGTGCTTTCGCGGCGGCAGGGAAAAGCAATGTGGCAAACGAGGTCGGCACGATCCGCAGCGGGGTGGTCAGCCGGCTTGCTGCGGCGTAGTAACCGGCCGACTGGGCACTCGCCATGGCCGCCACGACTGTGACGTCGAAGTTCATGGCCTGCACGGCAAGCGAATTGAACCAGTAGTGGCGGCCGCCGACCAGCAGGCTCTTTGCTCGCACGGTCCGATCGGTGCGAACATCGTCGGTCACGATGCGGACGTGCCACCACGCCAGTAGCGAGAACAACGTCAGGCCGACGAGATAACTGGGAACCGGGTCGAGCCCGGCCGCGTGCGCGATCAGCAACACGATCAACGCGCCCAACCGCCGGAACACCAATGATGTTGCGTTGTGCCACAGTTTGCCGTCGGCGAGGGACACCCCGAGCCAGGCTTCGACCTGTTTCTCCGATGACATCCAGAGTGGCATCAGGCACAAGGCCATCACGGCCGGGATCTGAGTGCCAACGGCGACGAGCGCAACGGTTCCGACCGCGGTGCTGATGATGCTGATGTTGCGCCCGAGGCGCAGTGCTGCACCGATGCCGCCGTCCGACCGGTCGGACACCCGCAACTGGACGATGTACTTCGTCAGTCCGAGATCGGCAACGGTCTGCGTTACCAACGCGATTCCGTATGCGGCCGCGAAGAATCCGAACTCGGCTGGCCCGCTCCACCGGGCGACGAGAGTCAGGCTGGCAGCCTGAACCGCGGCTCCGGTCAGCCGGCCCGCCAGGATCCACGAATACTGTTGCTTAAGGCCGATCGAAGTGTCTCCTCACGGTGAATTCCGACATCGGCAGCCGTGTTTCGCCGATGAAACCGGAGAAAGGTTCCCCCATGCCCCCTGTGATATTGCACCATGCTTCTCGACCGGCTGCAGCCGTTGCCCGACGCTGCATTTTCAGCAACGTATTCGTGGCGTCCACGAGTTGCTTGTCCTGTGAAACCGCCTATTCCGCTGGCCTACAGCGAATCTGAGCGGCGTGGCCGAAACAGCCGTAATCCGAAGCGTCTCTGCGTGGGCGAGATGACTGAAACATGTGCCCCTACACTGGGTCCGTGCGTGTTGCGGCGAATCCGGCGAGAAGCCGCCGGCGTCGCGCGGTGCGTGCCGGCATTGTGATCGTGGTGTTGCTGGTGGTCGTGACGACGTTGTACGCCAGTTGCTTTCGTCCGGCCGGCCGTGCGGCGATGGCGGAGGGAAACACGATCCTCTCGGCGGATCTGAGCGGCAGGGGGCCGGGGAGTCTTCTCAGCGCGGAATCCATGCCGAATCTCATCAGCGCGATCGACGACACCGGTGCGCAGACCGCGCGGATCTCCTACCGTTCCAGCGACGGTGACACGCGAACGGAGACGGTGGTATCCGGCACCGTGTTCGTGCCGGGCGGTCAACCGCCCGCGGCGGGCTGGCCCGTGGTGGCTTATGGCCACGGAGCCACCGGCGTCGACGCGTCGTGCGCCCCGTCCTCGTACAACGATCTGCTGGGGCAATGGGCACCGGTTGTCGAGTTGCTCGATCGTGGCTATGCCGTTGCGTTTCCCGATTACCAGGGGCTCGGTGCGCAAGGTGTTCACCCGTTCACCGATGCGCGGACCGCGGGGCTGAACATGATCGATGCCGTGCGCGCCCTGCGCGCCACATTCCCGGGTGTCTCGAAGCGCTGGGCGGCCTACGGCGGCTCGCTGGGCGGCGGCGCGGCATGGGCCGCCAACGAACAGGCCGCCGAGTATGCGCCGGAACTCGACTTCGTTGGCAGCGTTGCTATTTCGCCTGCCGCTGACGTCACCGGAGTGGTTGCCAAAGCCACGGACGGCGGACTGAGCCTCGAACAGGCCGGCGTGCTCCAGTGGCTTCTGGTGTCGTTGAACCGACTCCATCCCGATTTGAACCTCGACGATTTCCGGCGTGGCACGGCCACCGCATCCTGGATGTCGTTGTCGGAGTGTTCGTTCTCGGCGGAACGTTCCGACGCGCTGGACGGATTGAACCCGGACGACCTGGCCCCACAAACCCCGGCAGCTGCCGCCCAGCTACGCGAACTGTTGCAGCGCTGGGCATTGCCACAACGGCCACTGAGTGGGCCACTTTCGGTGGTATACGGCGACAACGACGCCTATCTGGACCACGAATGGACCACGCAAGCAGTCCAGCGCGCATGCGCATCGGGCGGTATCGTGAATTCGCGCTTGGAAAGCGGCAAGGGACATCTCGATGTGGATACCGCAGACCAGGCGCAATGGCTCGAAGACCGTTTCGCGGGGAAGGCGGTCTCGCGTGATTGCTGAGAATTCGGCCGCGCTGCAGCGGTGGGGGATATGGCGGTTGAATTACATGTCAACGATTTCGGATCTCTGATGCGACGCAAAGTGTTTCTCGTCGGCGGCGCACTCTTGGCGGCGATTCTGGTCGTATCCGGCGTCAGTGGAGCGTTCCTGTACAGCAATGCACGCGAGGACCAGCTGCGAAAGGCCGATGCCGTGATCGTGCTCGGCGGTGAACACGACGGTCGAGAGGACTATGGATTGAGCCTTGTCCGCGACGGCGCTGCCCCCGTGCTGGTGCTCTCGGACCCCTATCCCGCTTCCGACCGGATCATGCGGCGGGTCTGCCAGGAGACGGTCACCAATGTCGAGATCCTCTGCCTGAAGCCGGAACTCTTGACGACGCGCGGCGAAGCGATCTTGACCCACCAGCTCGCACAGGAGCGCGGTTGGAAGTCGGTGATAGTGGTCAGCTGGCGCTACCACCTTCCGCGCGCACGCCGAATTTTCGAGCAGTGCTTTTCGCCGGATCCAGGCGCGCTCGTCATGCGCGCCGTGCCAAGGGACTATGACTTCTCCATTGCGGAGTGGCAGTTCACGTACCTCTACCAGAACAT
This sequence comes from Mycobacterium venezuelense, assembly GCF_054919535.1. Lineage (NCBI taxonomy): Bacteria > Bacillati > Actinomycetota > Actinomycetes > Mycobacteriales > Mycobacteriaceae > Mycobacterium > Mycobacterium venezuelense. The sequence continues at coordinate 101,782 of NZ_JBONDW010000002.1, read as the reverse complement.
CAGCACGGTCAAGAATGCGCTTCAGCCCGAATGTGCCGGGGAGCAGTGATGGCCGGATTACGGCGTGGCTCAAACGATGTCACCGCTCTCATCGTCGGTGGCGGGCTGGGTGCAGCGCTAAGATTTCAGGTACACGAACTGTGGTCGACACCGGTGGCGCTGGTCACCGCAACCGTTGGCTGCATTCTGGCAGGTTTCGGAGTGCTGGGTTATGCGCTGGCATCATCCGTGGGCGGCGTCGTCCGCGCGTTTCTGGCCGGGCTGGCCGGCGCGCTGGCGAGCATCAGCGGCTACATCGCAATCGGCATCGGCGAAGCTCCCTGGACAATGGGGGCAGTGATCGTCGCCGCACCGGCCGCGGTGATCGGCGGGCTGTGGGCCGGTGCCTCGCTTGGCGTTGCGCTCGGCGTACGGCGTCGCGAGCCGGTAGGGGGGCGGGAACGATGAATGTCGCGTTCGCCGCTCTGGGCGGTGCGATCGGTGCGGGCATCGCGCTGGTGTGGTTTGCACGCGGGCAATCGCTGTTCTTCGTGGTGGCCAGCACGAGTTTGGTCTGTGCATTGATCGGTGGATTCACCGCCGCCGTGCCTCGGCCCACGGGCGGGTTGGCCGTACTGATCGGCTACGGACTTCTGGTCACGTTGGCAACGCCGCTGGCGGCTCTCGTCCCGTTGCCGACCCTGCAGGACCACGCCGAGGTACGGACATTGATCCGCCGGACAACCCGGTCACTGACTGCGATAACAGTGTTCGGCGCCACGTTCGCGCTCGCGGGCAACCTGATGGTTCAGGCGGTGCTGCACGTGTTCATCAGAGCCGTATACGGATGAACCAGGATTACGGGGGAGGAATCGAAACATGGAATCTGACCGCACACGGGGCATCCGGCGATGACTGAGCTCAGAGAGCGCAGCACCCGATTCGCCCTTGGTGAATTCACCGGTGCCGGTTACGACATCGGCCGGCCGGTCGCCATCCAGGTCCTGTGGCTGCTGGTTTCGCGCAGCTTCCTGATGGCATGGTGGTGCCCGATCCGAGTGCGATCGGCCATCCTTCGCATGTTCGGCGCGAAAATCGGTCGAGGCACCCGTATTCGGCATGACGTCAAGATCCACTGGCCGTGGAAACTTGAGATCGGTTCCGATACCTGGGTCGGGGAGGGAGCATGGATCCTCAATCTCGAGACCGTGACGATCGGGTCGAACACGTGCATCTCTCAGGACGCATTACTCTGCACCGGCAGCCATGACCGGCGCAGCCCGAGCTTCGAATTCGACAACGCCCCCATAACGATCGGCGATGGCGTGTGGATCGCGGCCCGCGCAACGGTGCTGCGGGGCGTCACCGTCGCCGACGATGCGACGATCGGGGCGACCGCCCTCGTCACGAGCGATGTCCCACCAGGGGCGACGATACTGGCGCCTCGCGCGCGGAACGGTGAACGGCCTTGAGAATAACCATCATCGGGATCAACTACGCGCCCGAGGTCACCGGTATCGCTCCGTACACCACGGGGCTCGCCGAGGGCCTCGCCGCCCGCGGCCACGACATCACGGTGGTCACCGGGCTTCCGCACTACCCGGAATGGCGAATCGCCGACGCGTACGCGAACGCACCACGTTCCTCGGTCGAGGTGATCAACGGCGTGACGATCCGCAGAGTGCGCCACGTCATGCCCGAGACGCCCAGCACGAAGGGGCGGGTGCGCATGGAGGCCAGCTTTGCGCTGGCCGCGGCGCGGAGCGGATGGAACCGTCCAGACGTGGTCCTCACGGTCAGCCCGCCGTTGCTGGCCTCGTGCGCCGTCGTGGGCCGAGCCCGGGCACAACGCATCCCGGTGGGTGTCGTCGTACAGGACCTGTACGGCAAGGGTGTCGTCGAGACCAGCGCGATGGGCGGTCGGGGCGCAGCCGCGACCACCAAACTCGAGGTCGGCATGCTGAGCCACGCCACCGGTGTCTCGGTGATCCACGATCGATTCGCCGATGTCCTCAGCGAACTGGGCGTGGACCGCCACCGGATCACCGTCGTGCGGAACTGGACTCACATCGACATCCCCACCGAAGATTCCGACTCAACCCGGGATGTGCGGGCGAAGTACGGCTGGAATCCCGACGAGGTCGTGGTGGTCCACGCCGGCAACATGGGCGCCAAGCAGGGACTCGAGAACGTCGTCGCGGCAGCCAAACTCGTCGATCGATCGGATGCTCCGCTCCGGTTCGTGTTACTCGGTGACGGCAATCAGCGCAAGAAGCTCGAAGAAGCCGCCGTCGGCGCGAAGAGCCTGCAGTTCATCAGGCCGGTGCCCGCAGACGAGTTCACCAAGGTGCTCAAGGCCGCCGATGTGTTGTTGGTGAACGAGAAGCCGGATGTCGCGGACATGGCGGTGCCGAGCAAGCTCACGTCCTACTTCGTATCCGGACGGCCCGTCGTGGCGGCGACTTCGGACGGTAGTGCGACGGCCTACGAGGTGCGGTCGTCGGGCGCCGGCGTGATCGTCCCCGCTGACGATCCCGAGACATTGGTGTCGGCCGCACATCGGATCGGCGCCGACAAAGCGGCCGGACTGCAGATGGGGCAGTCCGGCCAGCGCTATGCCAAAGATGTTCTCGATGAGTCGTCGGCCATCGACCGTTACGAACGGTGGTGCTCAGACCTGGTCGCGCGCAGCCGATAGGCCGTCAGCGGCTGCGCGTCGCCTCGGTTTCGAGGAACCAGGCGTACATCTTCTTGAGACCGGCTTCGATGCTGTGCGTCGGGCGCCACCCGAGCGCGGTCAGCTTTGTGTTGTCCATGATCTTGCGCGGGGTTCCGTCGGGCCGGGTCGTGTCGAACTCGACGTCGCCGTCGAAGGACACGATCGACTTCATGAGCAACGCCAGATCGCGAATCGAAATTTCTTCGCCCGAACCGACATTGATCATGTCGCCGGAGAAATCGGAGCGGAGCAGGAAGACACAGGCATCGGCGAGGTCGTCGGCGTCGATCAGCTCACGCAGCGGCGACCCCGTGCCCCACACCACGACCTTGTCCGCACCGGCGAGTTTGGCGGCGTGGAAACGGGCCATCATGCCGGCCACGACGTGCGAATGCTCGGGGTGGAAGTTGTCGCCGACGCCATACACGTTCGACGGCATCACCGTGAATGCGTCGAAACCATACTGGGCTCGGTACGCGTCGCACATCGTCTTGCCCGCGATCTTCGCTACGGCGTAGGGCAGGTTGGTCTGCTCCAGCGGCCCGGTCAGCAGCGCCTCCTCCACGATGGGCTGCTCGGCGTGCTTGGGATAGATGCAACTGGATCCGAGGAACAGCAACTTGCGGGCACCGTACCGGTACGCGGCGTCGATCACGTTCGTCTGGATCTTGAGGTTTTCCCGAATGAAATCGCCGCCCTGCGTGGAATTCGCCACGATCCCGCCCACCTTCGCGGCGGCCAGGACGACGAAATCCGGCCGCTCCGCGGCGAAGAACCGTTCCACCGCAGCCGGGTCATCGAGCGGCAGGTCGTGATGCGTGCGGGTGATGACGTTCGAGTAGCCTTCGTCGAGCAGGCGGCGATGGATCGCCGAGCCGACCATCCCGCGATGACCGGCGACATAGATTCGTGAATCGGTATCCATCAGGCCCTCACATCAGTTCGTTGCCGGCAACGTCGTTTCGGTGCGCGACGTACCACTGGGTGGTCAACTCGAGGCCACGGCTGAGCGGGGTCTGGGGCTCGTAGCCCAGCGACCGCATCTTGCTGATATCCGGGCATCTGCGTGGGGTACCGCCCTCGGCCGCCTCACCCACCCGGATGTCCAGTTCGAGCCCGAGCTGCTTGCCGATTCGCTCGGCCACATCACGGATCGTGACTTCTTCGTCGTTGCCGATGTGATAGATCTGGCGGTGCCCGCCGTTCTCGTACATCGTGAGTACGCCGCTGACGATGTCATCGACGTAGCAGAAGGCCCGCGTTTCCGTGCCATCCCCCTGAATCTCGAACGGCACGGCACCATCGGGGTTTTCGCTGCCGTTTCGGAGCGCCCGGAGAATGAACTGCGGCACCACATGCTTGAAACCCATGTCGGGTCCGTACACGTTGTGCGGCCGGAACACCTGCACCTGCCGGTAGTGCTCTTGCGCGTAGTTGAAGGCAATCAGCTCACTGACGATCTTGGACCCCCCGTACGAGTAGCGGGGATTGAGACTGTCCGGCAACGTCAATGCGACATTCTCGGGTGTCGGCACTGTCGCGGGTGTCTGGTAGACCTCGGCACTGGATGCCACGACCAAGTCGGGAACGCCCGCGGTACGGCCGGCGTTGACCACCGCCAGCGCGCCGCGCAGGCCGACGTCGAGCACCAACTCCGGGCGCTTGTAGAAGTTCTCGGTTCCGTTGATCGCCGCGAGATGCATGATCACGTCGGCGCCGGCGAAAGCCGTCGACAGTGCTTGCTCATCGCGCACGTCGATGCTGAACAGCTCGACGTCGTCGGCGACCTCGGCGAACCGGCTGGCGTCACCACGCACCATGGTGTCGACCACGGCGACGTCCCAGCCGTCGCGGACGAGCCGCTTCACCAGGTAGGCGCCGATGAAACCACCGCCGCCGGTAACCACTACGCGCTTAGGCATCGACCGGCACCAATCCACTCTTTCCCACCGCGAAATAGGAATCACCCAGCTCGGCCGACGGCAGATGACTGAAGTGGTTCCAGTAGTCGAAGACGAACCCGTTGGGTGTGATGAACTCGCCGATCGTCCGCGGCGAGATCGTTCCCAGCGCAGGATGGTTGTTGGCGATCACCACGACCGATGCGCCACTCACCGCATCCCCGATCCGGCCGCAGGTGTTGACGTCCGGGAACGCGCTCGCGAGGTCCGTCGGTTCGATGACCGGGTCGTAGACACTGATCTCGGCGTCCGGATGCCCTTTCTTCAGGGCATCCAGCACCTTGACCGACATCGATCCGCGGAGGTCGTCGGTGGCGGGCACACCCTTGAACGCCATGCCCAGGATCGAGATCTTCAGCGGCGAAGGCAGATTCCGGCGCTCGACTTCACTACTGATGAAGGCGACGGTCTCATACGGCTGTCGCTCGTTGACGAGCCGGCTCGCCGACGTGATCTCCAGATCGATGCCCCGCCCCTTGGCGCTCTGCATCAGGATGTGCGGGTCCTTCTCCAGGCACGGTCCGCCGACCAGGCCGGGTAGCGGGACGTTGGTGCGGGAGTAGCCGAGCTTTCCCGACGAAATCACCTCGTGCGCATTGACATTGAAGGCGTCGCAGACACGTGCGACCTCGTTGGCGAAGGCGAAGTGCACATCGCGATACGTGTTGTCGACGAGCTTGACGATCTCGGCGCTCTCCGGGCTGGAGACCTGGACGATCGAGCTCGTGAGCCGGCGGAACACCGCGGCCGCGCGGTCGGCGACCGCCGGATCGTCCGCACCGATGATCTGCGGCAGCTCCCGGAGTTCCTGCAGTGCCCGGCCTTCCAGGGTCCGCTCCGGGCACATCGCGATGTCGAACCGCTTGCCGGATTGGGCCAGGATCGGTGAGACGACGTCACGGGTGGTCCCGACCTTCACCGTCGACCGCAGGATCACCAGCGCGCCGTCAGGCATGTTCTCGGCGACCTCGCGCGATGCGGCTTCGATCATGTCGAGGCGTGCGACACCGTCGGTCGAGAGCGGTGTGCCGACGGTGATGATGTAGGTGTCACACGACGTGTTGTGGTCGAACTGCTGCATGGCCACCAGTCGTCCCGATTTTGTCACCCGTGAAAGTGCCTCCGGGAGACCGGATTCGGAGAAATGTGGCACTCCGTCGTTCGTCAGGTCGACGACCTCGGCCCGCCGTTCGACACCGACCACCTTGGTACCCGCCTCGGCCAGGACGGTGCCGAGTGTCAGCCCGACATAGCCGAGACCGACAATGCCGATGTCGAATGTCGCGTCGCCTGTTTTGATGCGCTCAACCACCCCGGGTCCCCTCCCTGAGTCCAGAATGCGGCAGTGAAGATCTCATCCACGTCGTTGGGGCCGCTGTTCTAGCGGACATCTTGTCGGAAATTCAGCCGCTCTTCCACCGCTGCACGGCGCCGGACGCGCCGTATCAGCGCCTCCGAGGTTCCCGCCGCCGACCGCGAATTTGTCGCTATACGACCGTAATCGGGGTGTTTCGCAGGTTAGCGACCCGGCGACCCGTTTGAATGTCATTGCTGGAATGACGTTTTTGTTGCGAGTTGCGAGTCGCGCCACGTCGAAAAAAAATTCGTGATGATCCGTTCGTCGCTGGTGCATGGCACTATTGCGACAAAGTGGGGGACGATCTGGACGGGCTCCGCCTGCCGAGGAATTAAGCCAATGATTACCCGCTCGGCGAGCGAAACCGGCAATATCTTGAAAGGATATGAGCCTGTCCGGTCCTGGGGGACTAAGAGGGGGACAAATTGAGTATCGCGAATGTGGAATCCGGCGCTGCAGCAAAAGCCATGGAGCCGCGACTCCGGCCCGGCTTATGGCGCCATACTTACGCGCGCCGATTGGTAGCCGTTGACTTGTTCGGGGTGTCGGCCGCCGTGGGTATTGCGCAGTGGTTGCGCTTCGGAGGTTTGCCAGGAACGGCGGCTACCTACCGGGACTTCGACTACACGACGGTGTCGCTCGCCATCGCGGGCGCTTGGCTGTTGCTGTTGTCGATCTATCGGACCCGGTCGCCGCGGATCATCGGTGCCGGCGCCGAGGAGTACCGGCGCGTGTGGCTGGCGACCATCTCGGTGTTCGGCGGCGTGGCCATCGTGTCGATGCTGTTCAAGCTGGACATCGCGCGCGGCTACCTGATGATCGCGCTGCCTGCGGGCGTGGTGTTTCTGCTCCTCGGGCGGTTTGCGGCACGGCGCATCGTCGCCGCGCGCCGCAAGAAGCTCGGCAGCTGCATGACCAAGGTGCTCGTCGTGGGCAACGGGCCCGCCGTCAAGGATCTCGTGCAGTCGATCGCGCGGGATCCCGAAGCCGGTTACCAGGTGGTCGGTGCGTGCGTGCCCGGGCTTTATCACCGCAGCAAGATCGATGTGCCAGGGGTCGGGTTCGTGCCCGTGCACGGCGACGAGACCGACGTCGTGGACGCGTTGGCCGAAACGGGGTGCGATGCGGTCGCGCTGACGGCGACCGAACGCCTCGACGGGCGCGGCATCCGCAACCTGTCCTGGGAACTGGAGAACCTCGACATCGATCTCATGGTCGCGCCGGGCGTCGTCGACGTCGCGGGTCCGCGCCTGACGATGCGGCCGGTGGCCGGATTCCCGCTCATCCATGTCGAGAAGCCGCAGTACAACGGGGCCAAGAGGTTCCAGAAGCGGGCCTTCGACGTCGTCTTCGCGAGCCTGGTGCTGCTGCTCGGGCTGCCCTTGCTGCTCGCCGTGGCGGCGGCGGTCAAGTTCACCAGCAGGGGCCCGGTGTTCTACCGCTCGGAACGGATCGGCCTGGACGGTAAGCCGTTCGAGATGATCAAGTTCCGCACCATGGTCGACGGCGCCGACCAGATGGTCGATTCGCTTGCGGAGCTGAACGAAAGCGATGGCGGCGTGCTGTTCAAGATCCGCAAGGATCCGCGCGTCACGACCGTCGGCCGCTTTCTTCGCAAGTACAGCATCGACGAGCTTCCGCAGTTCATCAATGTGCTCAAGCGGGACATGAGCGTCGTCGGCCCACGGCCCCCGCTCGCACGCGAGGTCAACACGTACGACGACTACGTCAAACGGCGTTTGCTGGTGCTGCCGGGCATCACGGGGCTCTGGCAGGTCAGCGGGCGGTCGGACCTGTCGTGGGAGGACTCGGTGCGGCTGGATCTGTTCTATGTCGAGAACTGGTCGATGGTCGGCGACCTTCTGATCGTCGTGAAGACCGTCAAAGCGATGGTCGCGGGGTCCGGCGCGTACTAATTCTGCAATTTCAGCAAATTTCAATGGTGCTCGCATAAATTTGCGATATGTGCGTGTAACCCATGCTTCATTTTTGGTCAATCTTCACCACTCCATTGCCTGGAGCGACCAATTCGGACGGAAATCGCACGTGAGAGAAGTGCTCGGGCGGTGTGGCTGCTTCGCTCGTTCTTCGTAACGTTGCGTATGGGATCGGGCGCCGCAGCGGTTGTGTGAGAACCCATTTCGACGCGCTGCACACCTGGCATCACATCGCCTGGGCGCCAGCAGGTTTGGTTGGACAAGCGCGCTGGACATTTGAAAGCGTTGTGCCGTTGCGTGTTTCGGTGCCGACGACGCCGAGGGCGTTACTGCGGGCTCGCGGTACGCGAGCGCCGTGACCGGGCTGCGGTGAGTCGATGCGCAGGTTCTATTGTGGCTGGTGTCATGCGAACACCATTGGATGTAGACCTCCTGCGCAGCCACCTCGGCGCGCCCTGGCGGCAACTCGACGTCGTCGAAGAAACCGGCTCCACGAACGCCGATCTGCTTGCCCGGGCCGCGGGCGGTGAAGACATCGCGGGCGCGGTGTTGTTCGCCGAATACCAGAACGCGGGCCGTGGCAGGCACGGCAGGCAATGGTCGGCGCCGGTCCGCTCACAGTTGGCGTTCTCGTTCGGGGTCGACGCGACCGGCGTCCCGGCCGCCGCGTGGGGCTGGCTGCCGCTGGCCACCGGCGTCGCCGTCGTCGATGCCGTCGCCGAAGTCGCCGGTATCGATGCCGGCCTCAAGTGGCCCAACGACGTGCTCGTCGGCCCGCCCGAATCGGCGGGCAAGCTCGTGGGCATTCTCGCCGAGGTGGCGTCGCCTGCGCCGGTCGTCGTGGTCGGACTCGGGCTGAACGTGACGATGACCGCCGACGAGGCGCCGGATCCACGCGCGGTGTCACTGGCGCAACTCGGTGCTCCCGAGCCGGGATTGGACCGCAACCGCTTGGCTCACGCTCTTCTCCGCCACCTCGCGACGCGGTTGGACAGTTGGCGCGCGGGCGATCCCGGCCTGGCCGCCGATTACCGCGCGCGTAGCGTCACGATCGGCAGCAGCGTGCGCGCGAGCCTGCCGGGCGACCGGACCGTGGACGGCATCGCCGAGGCGGTCGACGAGCTGGGCCGGTTGGTGATCGACACCGGCGCGGATCGGGTCACGGTGTCGGCCGGCGATATCACGCACCTGCGTCGGCTGGAGTCGTAGAGTTCTGCCGTGGGTTACCCGGAGAACGTGCTGGCCAACGACGAGCAGGTGGTCCTGCATCGGCACCCGCACTGGAAACGCCTGATCGGGGCGGCGTTCGTGCTGATCCTGGCAAGCGCGGCGGCGGCCTTCGTCGCCGCGGTGGTGAACACCATGGACTGGCAGACCACCGCCAAGAACGTGCTGTTCATCGTCATCGGGGTGATCTGGCTCGTGGTGGTCGGCTGGCTGACGATCTGGCCGTTCCTGACTTGGTGGACGACGCACTTCGTCATCACCGACCGCCGCGTGATGTTCCGCCAAGGCGTTCTGACCCGCTCGGGCATCGATATCCCGCTGGCCCGGATCAACAGCGTGGAGTTCCGGCACGGCCTGTCCGACAGGCTGCTACGCACCGGAACGCTGATCATCGAATCGGCGTCGCAGGATCCCTTGGAATTCCACGACATACCGCGCGTGGAACAAGTGCATTCACTGCTGTATCACGAAGTCTTCGACACCCTGGGTTCTGAAGAGTCACCGAGCTGACGCGCGCGGGCGCGGCGGCTCGGCCTGCGCAGCGGCGTCACCGTGCCCGCGCGCGTCAGCTCGGCCTGGTCCTCCAAGGCCTCGGCGATTCCACCGCCGGTGAGGGTGGACTCGAGCGCCCGTTCGGGATCGCGGCCGAACTCGTCGGGGAAGACCCAGCGGCGGAACGCCCAGAACCGAAACGCCATCTGCAGCAGATTGCCCAGGATGTAGGCCGAGATGAAGTCGGCGATGTTCTCGATGGTGAGCGACACCTCGGGCACGCGCAGCCCCAGCACGTAGCTGGAGAAGTACAGCGGCGCCATCGACAGCAGCACGCCGACGCCACTGAACGCGAAGAACAACAGGGCCTCGTGATGGCGCTCTCGGCCGCCGCGGTTCTGGAAACTCCACTCCCGATTGAGGATGTAGGAGGCGATCACCGCGACGATGCCTGCGATGATCTTGGCGGTCACCGGCTTGGGCTCGAGCACCGTGAGCTTGAGTGTGTAGAAGATCACTGAGTCGATCACAAACGTCGTTGCGCCGACGATCGCGAACTTGATCAGTTCGTGATGCTGCTCGGCGTACGGACGGATGAATCGCGGCAGTCGCGCGATCGTCGCATCAGCGAAGGACACAGGTAGGCAGTGTACGTAAGCGCGCGTCACGATGCCGCATCGCTGCGCAGCCCCACCTTAACCGCAGGTCAATGCACCGGTCACGGCGAGGACACGAACGGCATCCCGCTGCGACGTGAAACGATGGACCCCGTGCCGACTACTCCCAAGCAACCGCCGGTCGTCGCGATGATCGGTGGCGGTCAGCTCGCCAGGATGACCCATCAGGCGGCGATCGCACTCGGCCAGACCCTGCGGGTGCTGGCCTCCGGACCGGATGAACCCGCTGCCCAGGTGACTCCCGACGTCGTCATCGGGAAACACACCGACCTCGACGCGCTGCGCCGGGCGGCGTCGGGCGCCTCGGCGCTGACGTTCGACCACGAGCACGTCCCCACCGAACACCTCGAGCAACTCGTCGCCGAGGGCGTCACGGTGGCGCCCCCGCCGCAGGCCCTCGTGCATGCCCAGGACAAGTTGCTGATGCGGCGCAGGCTGCACGACCTCGGCGCGCCGGTTCCGCGGTTCGCCGACATCGGTTCGGTCGCCGACATCGAGGATTTCGTGCGGCTCATCGACGGTCCGGTGGTCATCAAGACCGTCCGCGGCGGCTACGACGGCAAGGGCGTCATGATGGCCGACGATCTGGCCCAGGCCCGTGAGATCGTCGAGCGCTATCTCGCCGACGGGGTGGCGCTGCTCGCCGAGGAACGTGTCGCGATGCGGCGCGAACTCGCCGCCCTCGTGGCGCGCTCACCGTTCGGGCAGGGCGCGGCCTGGCCCGTGGTGGAAACCGTGCAGCGCGACGGGATCTGCGTCGAGGTGTATTCGCCCGCGCCCGATCTCTCCGATGAACTAGGTTCTGCCGCACAGGAACTCGGCCTGAGACTGGCCAACGAGCTGAGCGTGGTTGGGGTGCTCGCTGTCGAGTTGTTCGAGACCGGCGACGGCGGGCTTCTGGTCAACGAGTTGGCCATGCGCCCGCACAATTCCGGGCATTGGACCATGGACGGCGCGGTCACCAGCCAGTTCGAACAGCATCTGCGCGCGGTGCTGGACTACCCGCTCGGTGACACCTCGGCTATCGCGCCGGCCGCGGTGATGGCCAACGTGCTCGGTGCGCCGCAGACGCCAGAAATGTCGATGGACGAACGGCTGCACCATCTGTTCGCGCGGATGCCCGAGGCCAAGGTCCATCTCTATGGAAAGGGCGAGCGGCCCGGCCGCAAGATCGGGCACGTCAACGTGATCGGATCGGACATGGCCGATCTGCGCGAACGGGCAGTTCGTGCAGCGCACTGGCTTTCGCATGCGGAGTGGACGGACGGATGGGATGAACATGGCGAGTGATGCGGAGAATCGCGCATCGGCACGGGTCGGGCTCATCATGGGCAGCGACAGCGACTGGTCGGTGATGTCGGATGCGGCAGAGGCACTCGCCGAGTTCGAGGTGCCGTTCGAGGTCGGGGTGATCTCGGCGCACCGGACGCCCGGCCGGATGCTCGACTACGCGAAGACCGCCGCGGACCGCGGCATCGAGGTGATCATCGCCGGCGCGGGCGGGGCCGCGCACCTGCCGGGCATGGTGGCCTCGGCAACACCGCTGCCCGTGATTGGCGTTCCGGTGCCGCTGGCCCGCCTCGACGGGATGGATTCGCTGCTGTCGATCGTCCAGATGCCGGCCGGGGTGCCGGTGGCCACGGTTTCCATTGGCGGAGCACGCAATGCGGGCTTGCTTGCCGTGCGAATGCTGGGCTCCGCCGATGCGGGGTTGCGGGCGCGGATGGTGAAATTCCAGGCCGACCTGGAAGCCATGGTGCTGGCCAAAGATGCGGCCCTGCGCGATCGCCTGTTGGGCTGACTGAGTCGCAGGCTGAGTCAATCGCCGATCAGCTCGCGAATGCGGGGCGTGAGGGACTCGATCGGTTCATCGGTGGACATCACCACAACCGCGGTGCGGCCGCTGCCGCCGCGGTAGATCGGCCATGTCGCGGCCAGCGCCTCTGCCAGGTCCGACCGGGGATTGGTCACGTCACCGCGCAGCCATCGACGAAGAACATGGTTGTGAGCGGCGACCACGGCGTTGGCGAATAGTTCTGCGCGCAGGTCCGCCGTCCAATCCTCGGTTGGCGCGGTCCGCAGGTGTTTGGTGAACAGCCGGACGTACCGCGACACCACGGCCGTCTCGAAGTCGCGCAGGGCGGGAACCGAGCGGGTGAGCCGATACCGCGTGCGGGCGCGCTCGCCCTCGGCGAGGTAGTGCTCGAACACCGAGGTCGCCACCGCGATCACTTCTGCGGCGAGCGCTTCGGTCGGAACCGTCGACAACCTCTCGTCGGCGCGGCGCAGCAACGCCTCGTGATCGGGGAAGATCAACGCCTCTTTCGATCCGAATTGACGAAACGCGGTGGTACGTCCCACCCGGGCCCGTGCCGCGATCTCATCGACGCTCGCGGCCTCGTAACCACGTTCTTCGAACAGGTCGAATGCCGCGCTCACCAGGCGCTCGCGCGTGGTCGGCAGGTCGGTCATTCGCGCACCTCCCTCGTCAGGTACTGAGTTCCGATGCTATGGTACTGAGTACCAAACGTAGCAGGGCGGTGTACTCGATGTGCAGTCCGGGCAACGATTGAAACCAAGAGAACCAACAGCGCTAAGGAGAAGATCATGGCTGGTTGGGGCGGTGACCCATCTTTCGATTTGTTCCAGTTGCCGGAGGAGCATCAGGAGCTTCGTGCGGCGATTCGGGCGTTGGCCGAAAAAGAGATCGCCCCGTATGCCGCCGAGGTCGATGAGCAGGCACGGTTCCCGCAGGAGGCACTGGATGCGCTGAACGCGTCGGGATTCAACGCCGTGCACGTGCCCGAGGAGTACGGCGGCCAGGGTGCCGACTCGGTGGCCGCATGCATCGTGATCGAGGAGGTCGCGCGGGTCGATGCGTCGGCGTCGTTGATCCCGGCGGTCAACAAGCTGGGCACGATGGGCTTGATCCTGCGTGGCTCCGATGATCTGAAGAAGCAGGTGTTGCCATCGCTGGCGTCAGGCGAGGCGATGGCCTCCTACGCGCTCAGTGAGCGGGAGGCGGGCAGTGACGCGGCGGGGATGCGCACACGCGCCAAAGCCGATGGCGATGACTGGATCATCAACGGCACCAAGTGCTGGATCACCAACGGCGGCAAGTCGTCGTGGTACACGGTCATGGCGGTGACCGATCCGGACAAGGGCGCCAACGGCATCTCGGCGTTCATGGTGCACAAGGATGACGAGGGCTTCTCGGTCGGCCCCAAGGAGCGCAAGCTCGGGATCAAGGGTTCACCGACCACCGAGTTGTATTTCGAGAACTGCCGCGTCCCGGGGGATCGGATCATCGGCGAGCCGGGCACCGGGTTCAAGACCGCGCTGGCCACGCTCGACCACACTCGGCCCACGATCGGGGCGCAGGCCGTCGGTATCGCGCAGGGTGCGTTGGACGCCGCGATCGCCTACACCAAGGACCGCAAGCAGTTCGGCACGGCGATCAGCGATTTCCAGGCCGTGCAGTTCATGCTCGCCGACATGGCGATGAAACTGGAGGCCGCGCGGTTGATGGTCTACCACGCCGCCGCGCGCGCCGAGCGCGGCGAAGGCAACCTGGGCTTCATCTCGGCGGCGTCGAAGTGCTTTGCCTCCGATGTGGCCATGGAGGTCACCACCGATGCGGTGCAGCTGTTCGGCGGGGCCGGCTACACCGCCGACTTCCCGGTCGAACGCATGATGCGCGACGCCAAGATCACCCAGATCTACGAAGGCACCAACCAGATCCAGCGCGTCGTGATGAGCCGGGCGCTGCTCAAGTAACTGCCCGGAAGTTGTGTCGAATGTGCGGTTTCGTACGCGACTCGCCGCTGCGCGCGTATGAAACCGCACACTCGCGAGATTGAACAGGGCTAGTCGGACCGCGGCGTCTGCGCGCCTTTGGTTTCACGCGTCTTCTCGATCGACTCGATCGCGCGAGACGTCGTGTACTGCTGTGCGGTCGCGACACTGAGCGCGTTGAATCCGCGAACGAACATCACCATCGCGGCGAACGCCCACACGTTGCCGATCACCCATTCCCAATCGGTTCCGGTGGTCGCTTTCGTCAGCCAGAACACCGCGATGGCCACCAGCGGGTAACCGCTGTAGATGTAGAACCGCGCATCGGAACTGACCGACCAGCTCGGGTGGCGTCGCGTTCGCAGGTGCCACCCGAGCAGTCCCAGTAACGTGATGATCGCGGCTAGGGTCGAGCCCATCGGGGTCCTGAGTCACTTGTGGTGATGTTGGCTGTGGTGAGCCATCCGGTGCAAAAGCCGCATGGTTCAGTCTCGCGAACAAGTCACGAACTTGACCAAAGGTACTGCAAAAAACTGAGAAGCGGATGTGAACGCCCAACTGGGCAGCGTCACCCGCGGGTGACCTTCTCCATTTGCCGGCGTCGCTCCTGTGCGGCGGATTCCGGGTGCGCGACCTGCACGAGGGATGCGCCGACGGCGAAGATCGCGACGAGGTTGTCCACCAACGCGTCGGGGTCGTCCCAGGCGGCTGTCGAGAGCACGCGATCGACGCCGGTGATCTCTTGTGTGGCTGCCGAACGCTGAGCGGCGGCCAGGACATCGGCGGCCGAGCGACCGTCGAGGGCCGGGCCCGGCCGGCGCTCGGGCACGATCTGATCCCCGTGCACGCGGACCGACGTGGCGTAATCCGTCACCCCAATGGGGAGGTCGGCGGCCGGTTTACCGAACGGGTCGAGCGACAGCACCGCGACCTCGCCGCCGGCCACCGCGTCGTCGGCCTCGTCGAGACGATCCCGCGTGCACAGAGCGATGTCGGCGGCACCGGACAGCACCACCTCGGCGCCGATCCACCACACGCCGAACAGCACGGCCGCGGTCTGCCAGTGCGCGGGCAGCAGCACGGCCACGCGCGTCCCAGGACCGGCGCCCATCTCGTCGCGCAACAGGTTGGCGGTCTTGGCCGCCCAGTTGGCCAGCGTCACGGCCGACAGCTCGATGCGCTCGCCGGTCGCGTCGTCGTAGTAGGTGATCCGCGGGCCCGCGGGATCCGAGGCCAGCAGGGGATCGAGAATTGCGGCGCTGATTGTCGTCGTCAGTTCACACACTCCGGATCATCGGACCCTGCGGTGAGCACCGGCGACGGCGGCGGCGGTGCCTCAGCCGTGTCGGACGAGCCGCCGGTGTCGGCGGCAGCGGGATCGACCGCTCCGAGCGTCACATCGCTGCCGTCGAGCCCCGAACCCGGACCGGTGTAGTCGTCGCCGAGGACCACCCGCACCGAGCCGGCCGGAACCGACGAATCCTCGTTGACCGGCAGTCCGCCGAGATCCTTCGAAACCGCCTGAGCGCCAAGGTCATCGGTCTTGGCGGCCAACACCTGGCTGCCGGACAGCGGAGCGCCGTCGTGGTTGCCGGTGCTGCCGGGCGTGAAGCCCTTGGTGGTCAGCACGTGGGATACCGCGGCCGCCAACCCGTTGATGTCGGTCGCGTTGACCACCTCCACGGTGGTCTTGTCCGGCGAGTACGAGATTTCGTCGGTCTTGCCCTCGTCCTGGTCCTGCAGCAGGCTCGAAACCCATTCGTGGACCTCGGTGGGATCCACCCGCACGACGCTCTGCATGCCGTCGTCGCTCCAACCGTCCTCGCGCAGGATGGGGATGGTCGCGAATGCCACGTTGCCCGCAGCGAGCTTCTGCAGTTGATCGGCGAAATCCATGATGTCCCAACCGTCGGAGATCACCACCGACCGCTGGACCGCGTCCTGCAGCCGCCCCAGCGTCGCCGGGCTCGACAGTGTCTTGCTTGAGATCACCTCATGGGCCAGCGACGCCATGACGGCCTGCTGACGGGTGACGCGGTCGAGGTCGCCGCGCGGAAGGTCATGGCGTTGCCGTACGAAGCTCAACGCCTGCGGGCCGTTGAGCTTCTGCCAGCCCGCTGGGAAATCGGCGCCCGAAAGAGGTTCGTAGACAGCATCTTTCAGGCAGACGTTGACGCCGCCCAGGGCATCGGTGATCAACGCGAAGCCCAGCAGGCCGATTTCGGCGTAGTGGTCGACGGTGACACCGGTGAGGTTGGCGACGGTCTGGATGAGTTCCTCGCGACCGGCTTCGACCGCTTTGGGCTCTGCGGTGGCGGGATCCTCGCCCTCGACCTCGACCAGCTGCTTCATCCGGTCGAGCTTCACGTCGCCGAACACGCCGTTGATCTTCATCTTGCCCCACCCCGGTGCTTCGACGTAGGAGTCGCGGGGGATCGAGATCGCGGTGGCCGACTTCCCGTTGTTGGGTATGCGGATCAGGATGATCGTGTCGGTGTTGGTCGACACGTCGTCGCCGGCTCGTAGCGTCGCGAGTTCCTCGGCGGACAGCGGGTTGCCGTGCGCATCGGTGCGGCTGTCCATCCCGACCAACAGGATGTCGATCGCGCCGTCCTCGCCGCCATCGCCGAGCGCAGGCGAACTGATGTGATTGATGCCCGATTCGAACGAGCGGATCTGAGTCCAGGCCACACCCGTCCCGAGCACCACGGCTGACGCTGCGGTCACAGCAATGGTTCGGAGTAGGTGGATCGGCACGTGCCCAGGCTACTTGCGGAGCGGACGTGAGCCGGGTAACGCGGACCGGCGTGCCAGACTCGGTCGCATGTCGCAGCGCATTGTCATCACCGGGGCAGGCGGCCTGGTCGGGCGAGTATTGGCTGATCAGGCCCGTCAGCAGGGTCGCGATGTGCTGGCGCTGACCTCGGCGCAATGTGACATCACCGACGCCGGCGCGGTGCGGCATTTCGTTGCTGCCGGGGACGTGGTGGTCAACTGCGCGGCCTATACGCAGGTCGATGCCGCCGAGGCTGACGAGGCCCGGGCGCATGCGGTCAACGCCGTCGGCGCCGGGAATGTGGCCGAGGCGTGTGCGGCGGTCGGGGCCGGGTTGGTACACATCTCAACCGACTACGTATTCGGTGGTGACCGTCACACTCCATATGAGGTCGACGACCCGACCGCACCGGTCAGTGTGTACGGCCGTACCAAACTCGCGGGGGAACGGGCAGTGCTGACCGCAAAGCCCGATGCTCATGTCGTCCGGACCGCCTGGGTGTACGAGGGCGGCGATGGCGGCGATTTTGTGGCAATCATGCGCAGGCTCGCGGCCGAGGACCGGCAAGTCGACGTGGTCGCCGATCAGATCGGCTCGCCCACGTATGTGGGTGACCTGGTCACGGCCTTGCTGCAAGTCGCCGATGGCAAGGTGCACGCCGCTGTGGTGCATGCCGCCAATGCGGGGCAAGCCAGTCGATTCGACCAAGCGCGGGCAACTTTCGAGGCGGTCGGCGCCGACCCCGATCGGGTCCGGCCCGTGGGCAGTGACCGGCATCCGCGGCCGGCGCCGCGGCCGTCCTATTCGGCGTTGTCGGCGCAGCGGTCGATTTCGGCCGGGCTGACTCCGCTACGGCCGTGGCGCGAGGCGCTCGTCGCGGCGGTCTCGGCAGCGTCCTCCGACGGCCCGCTACCCTCTACGCCGTGACTGAGGAAGGCCTCCGCCCGCTCGTGGTGGTGACGGTGACGTACTCGCCTGGGCCGCACCTGGACCGGTTCCTGGCGTCGCTGTCGTTGGCGACGGACCGACCGGTGACGGTCATCATGGCCGACAACGGCTCCACCGACGGCGCGCCAGAAGAGGCCGAGCAGCGCTACCCGAACGTGCGTCTGTTGCGCACCGGCGCCAACCTCGGATACGGCAGCGCGGTGAACCGCGCCGCGGCGGAGATTTCGCCGGACACCGACTGCTCGGAGTTTTTCGTGGTGGCCAACCCCGACGTGCAGTGGGGGCCCCATTCGATCGACCTCCTGCTGGAAGCCGCCGAGCGCTGGCCGGACGCGGGCGCATTCGGTCCGCTGATCCGCGACCCCGACGGCTCGGTCTACCCGTCGGCGCGCCATCAGCCGAGCCTGCTCCGAGGCGGCATGCACGCGGTGGTCGGCCCGTTCTGGAAATCCAATCCGTGGACCGCGGCCTACCGCCAGGAGCGGGAGGAGCCCAGCGAACGTCAGGTCGGCTGGTTGTCGGGCTCTTGTCTGTTGCTGCGCCGGGCGGCGTTCGATGCGATCGACGGATTCGACGAGCGCTACTTCATGTACATGGAAGACGTCGACCTCGGTGACCGGTTGAGCCGGGCCGGCTGGCCGAATGTCTATGTGCCGTCCGCGGAGGTGCTGCACTACAAGGGCCACTCCACCGGTCGTGACCCGGCGCGAAACCTGGCCGCCCATCACCGCAGCACATACACTTTCCTGGCAGATCGGTACCCCGCGATATGGCAGGCGCCGCTGCGGTGGACGATCCGGGGGGCGTTGGCCGTACGCGCGGGGCTCGTGGTCGGTAAGTCGCGGCGTATGCAGTCGAAGAGGGGGGCGTTGCAGTGACAAATCCGGGGACCAATCCTGGCGAAGTGGATGCCGTCGTACTGGTCGGTGGTCAGGGCACCCGCCTTCGGCCGCTGACGCTGTCGGCGCCCAAGCCGATGCTGCCCACCGCCGGGCTGCCGTTCCTGACCCATCTGCTGTCGCGGATCGCCGCGGCAGGCATCAAGCACGTGGTGATGGGGACGTCGTACAAGGCCGAGGTCTTCGAGGACGCGTTCGGCGACGGCTCCGAACTCGGACTGGAGATCGAATACGTCACCGAGACCGAGCCTCTGGGCACCGGCGGGGCCATCGCCAATGTCGCCGACAAACTGCGCTACGACACCGCGATGGTGTTCAACGGCGATGTTCTGTCAGCCGCCGACCTGGGCGCGCTGCTGGAGGCGCACGACGAGCACCGCGCCGACGTCACGCTGCACCTGGTTCGGGTGGGCGATCCGCGGGCGTTCGGATGTGTTCCGACCGATCCCGACGGCCTCGTCACCGCGTTCCTGGAGAAGACCCAGGATCCGCCGACCGATCAGATCAACGCAGGCTGCTATGTGTTCAAGCGGGCGGTGATCGACAAACTTCCAAGGGGCCGGGCACTTTCGGTCGAACGTGAGGTGTTCCCCGGCCTGCTGGCCGACGGCTTGCGCGTCTGCGGGTACGTAGACATGTCGTACTGGCGCGACATGGGCACGCCTGAGGACTTCGTGCGGGGTTCGGCAGATCTGGTGCGCGGCATCGCATCGTCGCCTGCACTCAACGGCCAGCGCGGTGAGTCACTGGTGCACGAGGGTGCGGCGGTCGCCCCTGGCGCGCTGCTCATCGGCGGGACTGTGATCGGGCGGGGCGCCGAGATCGGTGCAGGCGCGCGTCTCGACGGTGCGGTGATCTTCGACGGCGTGCGCGTCGAGGCCGGCGCGGTGATCGAACGCTCCATCATCGGCTTCGGTGCCAGGATCGGCCCGCGCGCACTGATCCGCGACGGGGTGATCGGCGACGGTGCCGACATCGGTGCCCGCTGCGAGCTCTTGCGTGGTGCGCGGGTGTGGCCAGGGGTTGCGATTCCCGACGGCGGCATCCGCTACTCGACGGACGTCTAGCTTCCGTCGGTGGCGGCTCGGGCGAGCTGAGCCAGCCCGAAGTCGGTGTCGGCCGGCAGCGCGTCAAGCGGCCACCACTGCAGATCCAAAGACTCGTCACTGCGGGCGATTTCGGCGCCTTCCGGGGCCCGCACCAAGAACTGCATGTCCAGGTGACGGGTCGGCACGCCCAGTGAGCACTTCACCGGATGCACATGCAGTGCCGCCAGTTCCGCATCGATGGTCAGCCCGTTGATGCCGGACTCCTCGGCGGCTTCGCGCAGTGCCGCGGCGTGCACGTCGGGATCGGTGGCCTCACAGTGCCCGCCCAGTTGCAGCCACCGGCCGAACCGTGGATGCAGGGTGAGCAAGGTCTGTGTTCCGGTGTGGTCGAGGACGAGCGCCGAGGCGGTGATGTGTCCAGGCGCGCATTCCCGCATGCAGGCATCGGGCCGGGCAGCCAGAAACGACAACACCGCGTGGCGCAGTGAATCCTGCGTCGGATCGGTTGTCCGCCAATGCGTGAGCACATCGACGGCGGAGGCGTGCAGGCTCATCGGTACAGGAGCAGCCCTTCGGTGGGCACCGGGTCGCGCGGTGGCTGCTGTTCATCGGGGTAGCCGATCGCAATGGCGCCCAACGGCTCCCAGTCGCCGGGCAGATCCAGCTCGGCTCGGACCAGATCGCCTGCGAAGATCGTCGAGCCGATCCAGCAGCTACCCACGTCCCGTACCGCCAGGGCGACGAGCAGCGCCTGTACCGCCGCGCCGACCGCGACGGTGAACATCGTGTGCTCGGCTGCGGTGCGCGCGTCATCGGGATAGCTGTGTGCGCCATCCGGCACCAGGAAGGGGATCACCAGTTCGGGTGCGTCGTAGAGGATTTGGCCGCGACTGACCCGGCGTTCGACGGCGTCGGGCGCTCTGCCGTCCCCGGCGAGATCGGCTCGCCACCGGTCTTTCATGCGGTCCAGCAGCCGAGTACGCGTCGCCGTGTCCTGCACCCAGACGAAGCGCACCGGCCGGGTGTGATGCGGAGCCGGTGCGGTGAGTGCCTCACCGACGGCCGCTTCGATGAGTTCGTGCGGGACGGCTTCGCCGCTGAACCTGCGGACCGACCGGCGAAGCAGTTGAGCTTGGCTGCGGCCCAACTGGATTGCCTCGGCCGTGCCCAGCCAGAACAGATCGTCCTCACCCGCGCGCACCAGCGTGTGCGCAGTCGATCCGTCATCGGGCAGGCGTAGTCCGCGGACCACTGCCACCGGGATCGCGGTCAGCTTGCCCTTGACGAGGTCGGCCGCAGCCGCGATCTCGTCGGCCACCGCGACTTCGGTGACAAGTAATTCGTTGCCGTGCCGGTCGCGCGCGCCGGCGTAACCGTGCAGAACCGTCAAACCGGCTGCGCCGATTGCGAAGTCGGTCTGGCCGTTCCGCCAAGCCCGACCCATGGTGTCGGTGATCACTACGCCCACCGTCGTGCCGAGTCGGTCACGGATTCCGTCCCGCAGCGCCGCGGCGCTGCCGTCGGGGTCGACGGGTAGCAGGGCGAGTTCGGTGGAATCCACGTTCGAACCGTCGACACCGGCGGCCGCCTGGACAAGGCCGATGGCGTTCTCGGTGATCAGCGTGCGGCCCTTGCGGGCCAGCACGCGAAGGGCCTCGTCGTCGATGAGCTTGCGCCGCAGTGTATCCCGCTCCTCTGGGTCGGAGGGCGCGACGACGATGCGGCCTTCGCACTTCGACACGACCTTGCTTGTGACAACAAGCACATCGCCGTCTTGCAACCACGGCGCCGCGGCGGCGAGTGCGGCGGCCAGATCGTCGCCGGGACGGAACTCCGGCAGGTCGGGCACCGGCAGAATCTCGACGCGGTCGGCCGACCCGTGCTCGGCATTCACAGTGTCACTCCGGCGATGTCGAGCCCCGCCCGGACCATCTTGGCGGTGGTGGGGGGATCGGTCATCAACAGTGGTACGGCACGAACCTCAACGCCTTCGATCTCGGCATGGTCGCCCTCGTGTACCAGCCAGCCGTCCAGCAGTCCGGTGCCCGACTTCGCGCCGAACCAGCGGCCCACGCCTTCCGACGTGGACTCGACGCCGATGATCGACAAACACTCGTCGGCCATGCCGCGCAACGGTTTTCCGCCGATTATCGGCGAGTAGCCGATGACCGGGGCCGCGGTCGAGCGCAGCGCTCCCCGGATTCCGGGTATCTGCAGGATGGGGCCGACACTGACGACCGGATTGGACGGCGCCAGCAACACCACGTCGGCTTCGGCGATGGCCTGGGTTACGCCGGGCCCTGCGGTTGCCTGCTCGGCCCCGACGAACGCGAAGCTGTGCGACGGCACGTTGGCGCGGTAGCGCACCCACCATTCCTGGAAGTGGATGGCCCTCCGCTCGCCGTCGGCCGGGTCGGTGATCACGACGTGTGTCTCGCTGCGATCGTCGGTGACCGGCAGCAGTCGGGCCCCTGGTGACCAGCGCTTACACAGCGCCTCGGTCACCTGGGACAGGGGATAGCCCGCCCGCAGCATCTGACTGCGCACGAGGTGGGTGGCCAGGTCGCGGTCACCGAGGCCGAACCAGTCCGGTTGGACCCCGTAGGCCGCGAGTTCCTCTTTGGCGTGCCAGGTTTCGTTGCGATGCCCCCAGCCCCGTTCCGGGTCGATGCCGCCGCCGAGGGTGTACATGCAGGTGTCGAGGTCGGGGCAGATCCGGACGCCGTGCATCCAGGCGTCGTCGCCGACGTTCACGATCGCCGTGAGTTCGTGCTCGCCGGGGTTGCCAGGGTCGTCGGAGAAGCTTCCAAGGCGCAGCAGGTTCTGCACGCCCAGCAAAAACCGTGCGCCACCGACGCCGCCGACCAGAACGGTGATCTTCACAACGACCGACACTAGGCGTTGAGGTGCCGCGCACGGAAACGACGTCGTCACGGGCAGGACACGCCGAGGTTGCGACGCGCCGATTTGACATCACGGGATGGTATGAATTCCTGTTCCAGCGCTTGACCCCAGCAGCTAACACGTGTGTAATCACAGCAGTGTCATTTTTCGGTTGGTGACCGATTCCGGTGTCGCGGACCGTGATTCGATCATTTGTTCGAATGGAATGGCCGCACATCACAATAGTGGGCTCCACTGAGGGATCTACGAGACCGAGTGAGGAGGCGGGGGATATGTCTTATGAGAGCGGCGATTTCGATCGTGTGGTCCGGTTTGACGGCCGGCTACTCGGCTCGGTAGACAACGCACCGCACATCAACACCGGGCCGACACCGATGGGGGCAACCGGACGTCCCCAACTGAGTTTGGTGCCCGATGAAATTGATGTTGATCCGGCAACCGAAGATGACCAATGGCAGGAACGCGCGCTGTGCGCGCAGACTGATCCGGAGGCTTTCTTCCCGGAGAAGGGCGGGTCTACCCGCGAGGCCAAGCGCATCTGCCAGGGTTGCGAAGTTCGCGACGCCTGCCTGGAATACGCGCTTGCGCACGATGAGCGCTTCGGAATTTGGGGAGGTTTGTCAGAGCGGGAACGCCGGCGCCTCAAGCGCGGCATCATCTGAGCCGCAGCGTCACTCGTCGTCGATCGTTGGGTCGATGACCGAGGGTTCGACGCCAAGATAGGTGGCCACCTGGGCCACCAGGATTTCATGCAGTAGATCGGCCAGCTCATCGGATCCTTTGACCCGGCGCTCGATGGGCTTGCGGAACAACACGATTCGCGCCCGGGTCGAATTTCCCCTGACATCAACGCCGGCCGGTATCAGCCGGGCGAGCGCAATGGGACCGTCTGCGACCACCTCCGGTGGCCACTGCACACTGTCCGGATCTTTCGGGGACATCCGCGGAATCTCGTCGACTGCGACGTCGAGCGCGTTGACCCGAGCGGCCCACCGGCGCTCGATCGGCTCGTAGGCCTCCAGCACCGCCATGTCGAACCGTTCGGCCCGGCTGCGCCACCCGGGGACCGACCGCGGCAGCAGCGGACCGCGGATATCGCGGCCGCGCCGCGATCGCCAATGGTTCCGCTGGGCCACGGGCACGATCGTAACGGTTCGGGATCGGGCACCCCGCGGCTGCGCGTGTCCGGCAGCGTGCGGCGATCGTCCGAGATAATCTCTGGTGCGTGAATGTTCCCCGTCGCTGCTGCCGGCCCGGGTGCCCGCACTATGCCGTGGCGACGCTGACCTTCGTCTATTCGGACTCGACAGCTGTCGTCGGTCCACTGGCCACGGTCTCCGAACCGCATTCCTGGGACCTGTGCGTCGGGCATGCCAGCCGGATCACGGCGCCGCGCGGGTGGGAGCTCGTTCGCCATGCCGGCCCGCTGCCGACACATCCCGATGAAGACGATCTGGTGGCGCTCGCCGACGCGGTACGAGAGGGCCAGGCCGGCACCGTACCGCGCGGCGGTGTGGTTGCCGGGTTCTCCGATCCCGCCACCGGAGTCAGCGGTGGCGCGGTCATGGCACCGGCGGCGCGGCCGCCGGAATCGAACGGGCGGCGACGTGGCCACCTGCGGGTGTTGCCCGACCTCAATGACTAGAAGCCGGTCGGGCCAAGAGTAGTGAACGTGTTGTTGCCGCAAGACGGTTAGGCTGGCGCCAACGATCCCGTTTCACAAGGAGTTCTATGTCTCGGCCAGCAGCGGCTGTTCACAGTGTCATCAAGGCCTATGACGTCCGCGGCTTGGTCGGCACGGAGCTCGACGACGCCTTCGTCGCCGATGTCGGCGGCGCGTTTGCCCGCTTGGTCCGGGCCGAGGGCGCAGGACAGGTCGTAATCGGACACGACATGCGATCCAGTTCGCCATCGTTGTCCGCGGCGTTTGCCGAAGGCGTGACTTCCCAGGGGCTCGACGTCATCCGGATCGGACTTGCGTCCACCGATCAGCTCTATTTCGCCTCCGGCAAGTTGAACTGCCCGGGGGCGATGTTCACCGCGAGCCACAACCCGGCCGCCTACAACGGCATCAAGTTGTGCCGGGCCGGGGCCAAACCCGTCGGCAAGGACACCGGCCTGTCGGTGATCGCCGACGAGGTGATCAACGGAGTACCGGCCCACCACGGCGTGGCGGGCACCGTCACCGACCGCGATGTGCTGGCCGACTACGGCCAATTCCTCCGCTCGCTGGTCGATCTCAGTGAATTACGGCCGCTGCGCATCGCGGTCGACGCGGGCAACGGCATGGCCGGTCACACCACGCCCGCGGTGCTCGGTCCCATCCCCGGCGCCACCGTGCTGCCGCTGTTCTTCGAGTTGGACGGGACGTTCCCCAACCATGAGGCCAACCCGCTGGATCCGGCCAACCTGGTCGACCTGCAGGCCTACGTCCTGGAGACGGGTGCCGACATCGGTCTGGCGTTCGACGGCGACGCCGACCGCTGTTTCGTGGTCGACGAACTCGGCAGGCCGGTGTCGCCCTCGGCGGTCACCGCGCTCGTGGCCGCGCGTGAACTCACCCGCGAGATCGGCGCGACGGTCATCCACAACCTGATCACGTCGCGCGCGGTTCCCGAGTTGGTGGTCGAGCGCGGCGGCACGCCGGTGCGGTCGCGAGTCGGACATTCCTACATCAAGGGGCTCATGGCCGACACCGGTGCGATCTTCGGCGGGGAGCATTCGGCGCATTACTACTTCCGTGATTTCTGGGGTGCCGATTCCGGCATGCTCGCCGCACTTCACGTACTGGCCGCGCTCGGCGAACAAGAGCGACCGCTGTCGGAGATCATGGCCGACTATCAGCGATACGAGGCCTCCGGCGAAATCAACTTCACCGTCGCCGACGCCGCGGCGTGTGTGGACGCCGTGCTCAAGTCCTTCGGCTCCGGCATCCACTCGATCGACCATCTCGACGGCGTGACCGTCGATCTGGGCGGCGGCAGCTGGTTCAACCTGCGTACCTCCAACACCGAACCGCTGTTGAGACTCAACGTCGAGGCACGCACCACCGAGGACGTCGAGGCGATCGTGGACAAGGTCGCTACCCAGATCCGGACGGTGAGTGAGGTGGCGACGTGAACGCCGTCGACGCCACAGTGGATCTCGACGACGGCGACGGACTTCTCGCCGCCGACCGTAACGGTCTGCTGCGCGCGGCGGCCATGGCCGGTGCGCAGGTTCGCGCGACCGCCGCTGCGCTCTCGGAGGGGACGCTCGAACCGCTGCGGTCCGACCATCCACCGCGCACGGTGATCTGGGTGGCCGGCCGCGGTGTGGCCGAGACCGCGGGCGCGATGCTGGCTGCTGCACTCGGCGGGTCGGTGGCGACCCCGATCGTCGTCGCCGCCGAGACCCCGCCGTGGATCGGTGCGCTCGACGTGTTGATCGTCGCCGGCGACGATCCGGGCGATCCGGCAATGGTGAATGCCGCGGCCACCGGCGTCCGGCGGGGCGCCAGGGTGCTCGTGGTCGGGCCGTACGAGGGTCCGTTACGCGATGTGACGGCCGGACGGGCCGTTGCGCTGGCCCCGCGTCTATGGGTGCCCGACGAGTTCGGCTTGACGCGTTACCTGGCTGCCGGCCTGGCCGTCCTGCACGTGCTGGATGCGGGCATGCGCGTCGATCTCTCGGCGCTGGCCGACGAGCTCGACGCCGAGGCGCTGCGCAACAGTGCCGGACGCGAGCTGTTCACGAACCCCGCCAAGACGTTGGCGGAGCGGATGTCTGGGAGTGACGTCGTCCTGGCCGGCGACACCGCGGCGACGCTCGCGCTCGCCCGGCACGGATCGATCACGATGTTGCGGGTGGCGGGTGAAGTGGTGGCGGCCGCCGGCCTGGCCGACGTGTTGGCTGCCGAAGGCAGTGGTGCGGCCGGATCGACCGCTGAACGATCACTGTTCCACGACGAGCAGATCGACGGACCGCTGCCGCGCCGGATGCGCACGTTCGTGGTGAGCACCGACGTCGAACGACCGAATGTGGCGGCCCGGATCGCTGGTTTCGCCGACATCTCCGTTATCGGCGCCGAGGACGTTCCCGAATTGGCCGGAACGGCTCTGCCGGTAGGACGTCCGGAACAACAACTGGCGATCATGGCGGTCCGCTTGGAGATGACCGCCGTCTATTTGAAACTGGTTCGAGGTTAACGAAGTGCATCTGCTACGGGGAGCGGTGCGAACCTATGCGTGGGGTTCGCGGACTGCGATTGCCGATTTCACTGGAAGGCCAAGTCCCACAGTACATCCGGAGGCCGAGCTGTGGTTCGGTGCGCATCCGGGCGATCCGGCTTGGCTGCAGAACGAGCACGGCGAGCAGTCGCTGCTGGAAGCGGTGCACGACGATCCGGAGGGCCAACTCGGCCCCGCCACGATCGCCCGGTTCGGGGATGCGCTGCCGTTTCTCGTCAAGGTCTTGGCCGCCGACGAACCGTTGTCGCTGCAGGCCCATCCGAGTGCGCAGCAGGCCCAGGAGGGGTTCGAGCGCGAGGATCGGCTGGAGATCCCGATCTCTGCGCCAACCCGCAACTATCGCGATCGCAGCCACAAGCCCGAATTGCTGGTTGCGTTAGGGCAATTCCACGCGCTGGCGGGATTCCGCCCGGTGGAGCGCACTGTCGAGCTCATGCGGGCGCTGGCTGTATCGGACCTTGACCCGTTCATCAACCTGTTGTCGGGTCAGTCGGACGGCGACGGTTTGCGTGCGTTGTTCACCACCTGGATCACCGCCCCCCAGCCCGACCTTGACGTGCTCGTGCCCGCGGTACTCGACGGTGCCATCGAGTACATCCGTTCGGGCAAAAAGAAATTCGCCGCGGAAGCCAAGACCGTGCTGGAACTCGGCGAGCGATACCCGGGCGATGCCGGCGTGCTGGCCGCGTTGTTGCTCAATCGCGTCAGCCTGCAGGCGGGGGAGGGCCTGTACTTGCCTGCCGGCAATCTGCACGCCTATCTGCACGGCGTGGGGGTCGAGGTGATGGCCAACTCCGACAACGTGTTGCGCGGCGGACTCACACCCAAACACGTCGACGTGCCGGAACTTCTGCGGGTACTGGATTTCACCCCGACCCCCGAAGATCGACTGCGTCCCGAAATAGTCAGGGACGGCACCGAACTCATCTACCAGACGCCTGCGCCGGAGTTCGCGGTGTCGGTGCTGTGTGTCGAGGGTGACCAGCTCGGTCACGAAATCGATGCCCAGTCGCGGCATGACGGACCTCAGCTGTTGCTGTGCACCGAAGGCTCGGCAGTCGTTCACGGCAAGGGCAGCCGGCTGGCCCTGGCGCGGGGTGCGGCCGCGTGGGTGTCCGCTGACGACGGCCCGATCCGGCTGACCGCCGACGAGCCGACCAAATTGTTCCGGGTGACCGTCGGGATCTAGCCGGCTGCGGCTCAGAGCGCGGCGAGGATCTCGTCGTTCTGCTTGCCCGGCCCGCCGCGCTCGGCCAGGAAGGCTCGCATGTTGGTCCGGATCGCACGTCCGATCAGGCGCGGTGACGGTGCCAGATACAGGCTGTCGAGCAGGCTGGTTCGCCGTAGGAACCATTCCGCCAGAACAGGATCCGTCTCGGCCGCGCCGAGGAACTGATCGAAAAGTCCGTACATCGGCCGGTACCACCGCGGTTTGTCGCCTTCTGCGCCGTGCGCGATGTGGTCGGCGACGGCGTTCATGAGCCACACCGGATAGGTCGATCGCGCGGTGCTGTAGGCGAGGCGCCTGATGAGATTCTGCCTGCCGCTCGACAGCACGCTGCGTAGATTGCTGGCCTGCAGCGCCGTCATCGTCACGCCCTGGCCGTAGGTGGGGTTGAGGCTCGCAACCGCATCACCGAACGGGAAGATTCCGGCGGGCATCCGGTGCAATTTGTCGTAGCGCCGCCACTTGGCCACCGGATAGCGGTGGAAAGCCATCCCGCCCACCGGCTCACCCGCCCGGAGTGCCGTGCTGATGTGCGGCGGAACGGTCGTATCGGCTTGCGCGCAGATCCCGGCGAAGTCCTGCGGTGGCTCGGCCTTGGCGACTCCGAACGCGGTCACGGTCCAGATGCCGTCTTCGTGGAAGAGCATGCCCATGCCCAGGCCCTCGTCATGCGAGGCGCTCACCAGAACCATCTTCTCCGCGATCATCCCGTCGGGGATCCGCACCCGGTGCG
The DNA here is from genome assembly GCF_054919535.1 of Mycobacterium venezuelense. NCBI lineage: Bacteria > Bacillati > Actinomycetota > Actinomycetes > Mycobacteriales > Mycobacteriaceae > Mycobacterium > Mycobacterium venezuelense. The sequence continues at coordinate 72,872 of NZ_JBONDW010000002.1, read as the reverse complement.
ACGCGTACGTCACGCCGATCTTCACGGAATCCTCGCGCGGACGCTCGAAGCCCCACTCCTCCAACCACACCGGCAGACGGCTGCCACGTCCGGATGCGTCGACGACGAGGTCGGCGGGCACGGTGTCACCGTTGTCGAGGAGCAGCCCCGTCACCCGTTCGGTGGCCGGGTCGAACTGCGGTTGAACCACCCCGTTCTGCACCACGGTGACATTCGGCAGCGCGAGGGTGCGTTTGCGTACTTGCCATTCCAGTTGTCCTCGGCTCGGGACGTATGCGGTGAAGTTGGACTCAAGGGTTTGGCCGGTGCCGAGCACGTGCCCGGCGGCGGTGAAGTGAATCGACTCGGGACGGTTCTCGACGACCGGCACACCGGCGTCGGCCATCTCGTCGAGAAGTCCGGGAAAGATCTTCTCGAGTTCCTGGGCGCCCCGCGCCATCAGGAGGTGGACGTGTTGACCCTGCGGTATGGCGCTGCGGTTGACCGGCTGATCGGGTAATTCGTCGCGTTCGTAGAGCGTCACTTGGTCGAAGTGGTCCGCCAACACGCGGGCTGCGCAGAGGCCGGCGATGCTGCCTCCGATGACGACGGCATCTCTGGAGGCGAGTTCTCGTGTCCTACTCATCGACCGCCACGGTAGTGGGAACATGACGTGAAGCGGGCACGAATGGGAGGCGATGCAACTTATGAACGGCAGATGGCGCACCAAGTCCGTCGAGCAGTCGATAGCTGACACCGATGAACCGTCGACCCGGCTGCGAAAGGATCTGAACTGGTGGGATCTGACCGTTTTCGGGGTATCCGTGGTGATCGGCGCGGGTATTTTCACGATCACCGCGTCGACCGCCGGCAACCTCACCGGACCGGCGATCTCTATCTCGTTCATCATTGCTGCGATCGCGTGCGGTCTCGCCGCCCTTTGTTATGCGGAATTCGCATCGACCGTGCCGGTGGCCGGCAGCGCCTACACGTTCTCCTACGCCACCTTCGGTGAGTTCGTCGCCTGGATCATCGGCTGGGATCTGATCCTCGAGTTCGCGGTCGCCGCGGCGGTCGTGGCCAAGGGCTGGTCGAGCTATCTGGGAACGGTGTTCGGGTTCGGCGGCGGCACCGCGCAGTTCGGGGGCTTGACGCTGGATTGGGGGGCGTTGTTGATCATCGCCTTCGTCACCTACCTGCTGGCGATGGGCACCAAACTGTCCGCGCGCTTCAGCCTGGCCATCACCATCATCAAGGTGTCGGTGGTGCTGCTCGTGGTCGTCGTCGGCGCGTTCTACATCAAGGCGGCCAATTACTCCCCGTTCATACCGCCCGGCGAGGGGGCGGCGGAAGGTGCCGGCGGTGCCGAGCAGTCACTGTTCTCGTTGATGACGGGCGCCGAGGGCAGTCACTACGGCTGGTACGGCGTGCTGGCCGGGGCTTCCATCGTGTTCTTCGCTTTCATCGGGTTCGACATCGTCGCCACCACGGCCGAGGAAACCCGAAACCCGCAACGTGATGTGCCGCGCGGCATCCTCGGCTCGCTGGCGATCGTCACTGTTCTCTACGTCGCGGTGGCGGTCGTGTTGTCCGGGATGGTGTCCTACCTCGACCTCAAGAGCGGCGACGGCTCCTCGGCCAATCTCGCCACGGCATTCGAACTCAACGGCGTGCACTGGGCGGCCAAGGTCATCTCGATCGGCGCTCTCGCGGGTCTCACGACGGTCGTGATCGTGCTGATGCTGGGGCAGACGCGGGTGCTGTTCGCGATGTCGCGCGACGGACTGCTGCCGCGGCAGATGGCGACCACCGGGCCGCACGGGACGCCGGTACGCATCACGGTCATCGTCGGCGTTCTCGTCGCAGTCGCCGCCTCGGTGTTCCCGATGGGCAAGCTCGAGGAGATGGTGAATATCGGCACGCTGTTCGCGTTCGTGCTCGTGTCGGCAGGCGTCATCGTCCTCCGCCGTACCCGCCCGGACCTGCCGCGCGGCTTCCGGGCGCCATGGGTGCCGCTGCTGCCGATCGCCGCGATCGTGGCGTGCGTGTGGTTGATGCTCAACCTGACCGGGGTGACGTGGATCCGGTTCCTCATCTGGATGGCGATCGGCGTCGTCGTGTACGCGCTCTACGGTCGGCGGCATTCGGTATTGGCCAACCGCGACGTGACGACCACCGTCTAGCGGTTTAGCGCCCTTCTCCTGTTGTCGTCGTCGATCCGCGGCGGCCTACCTTGGTTTACAAAGAGGCGCTCTGTGTCTAGACAGACGACATATGCCGTCCTATAGTCAAGTCATTGCAGTGATGGCTCTCACAAAGGAGGCTCGACGTGGTAGCGGAACTCTCAGGCGGCCCGGGTACTTCGGCGGCCCCGCAGTGGCGGGACAAGAAGCGGCATCTGTGGCTTATGGGCCTGATCGCCCCGACCGCGATGTTCGTGATGCTGCCGCTCGTGTGGGCGCTGAACCAGCTCGGCTGGCACATCGCCGCGCAGATCCCGCTCTGGATCGGCCCGATCCTGCTCTACGTACTACTTCCCCTGCTGGACCTGCGGTTCGGCCCGGACGGGCAGAACCCGCCGGACGAGGTCATGGAGCAGCTGGAGAACGACAAGTACTACCGCTACTGCACCTACGTCTACATTCCGTTCCAGTACGCGAGCGTGATCCTGGGCGCCTACCTGTTCACAGCGTCGGACCTGAGCTGGCTCGGCTTCGAGGGCGGTCTGGGCTGGCCGGCCAAGATCGGCATTGCGCTGTCGGTGGGTGTGCTCGGAGGGGTGGGCATCAACACCGCGCACGAGATGGGACACAAGCGTGATTCGCTCGAACGCTGGCTGTCCAAGATCACGCTCGCGCAGACCTGGTACGGCCACTTCTACATCGAACACAACCGCGGGCACCACGTCCGGGTGGCCACTCCGGAGGATCCGGCGTCGGCCCGGTTCGGTGAGACCTTCTGGGAGTTCTTGCCGCGCAGCGTGTTCGGCAGCCTGAAGTCGTCGTGGGAATTGGAGGCGGCGCGGTTGCGCAGGCAGAACAAGTCGCCGTGGCATCCGTCGAACGACGTGCTGAACGCGTGGGCGATGTCGGTGGTGTTCTGGGGTGTGCTCATCGCGATCTTCGGCGTCGGCCTCATCCCGTTCATGGTCATCCAGGCCGTATACGGATTCAGCCTGCTGGAGTCGGTGAACTATCTGGAGCACTACGGCCTGCTGCGGCAGAAGACGCCGAGCGGTCGCTACGAGCGGTGCGCGCCCGTGCACAGCTGGAACTCCGACCATATCGTGACCAACCTGTTCCTGTACCACCTGCAGCGGCACAGCGATCATCACGCGAATCCGACACGCCGGTACCAGACGTTGCGCAGCATTGACGGTGCTCCCAATCTGCCCAGCGGCTACGCCTCGCTGATCGGGCTGACATACCTGCCGCCGCTGTGGCGCAAGGTGATGGACCACCGGGTGCTGGAGCACTACGACGGCGACATCACGCGCGTCAACATCCAGCCGCGGCTGCGCGACAAGGTGCTGGCCCGCTACGGAGCGGCTGGAGCCGCTCGATGAGCGCCTATCGGTGTCCCGGTTGCGGTTACGTGTACGACGAGGCCAAAGGTGCACCGCGCGAAGGCTTTCCGGCCGGAACGCCGTGGGATGACGTGCCCGATGACTGGTGCTGCCCGGACTGCGCGGTGCGGGAGAAGGTCGATTTCGAGAGTGTGGAGGTTTCGCGGTGACTGACTACAAGTTGTACGTATGCGTGCAGTGTGGATTCGAGTACGACGAGGAGAAGGGCTGGCCTGAGGACGGCATCGCCCCGGGCACTCGTTGGGACGACATTCCCGACGATTGGAGCTGCCCCGACTGCGGTGCGGCCAAGTCCGATTTCGAAATGGTGGAGGTCGCCCGGCCGTGACAGCGGCCTGCTCTGCGTTCGGAAGCGATATTGTCGCGCGTGTGAGTCGTCCGCGTGACAAGCAACGCATCCCGTACGCAGAGGCGTCGAGGGTGCTGCTGCGCGATTCGATTCTGGACGGTATGCGGGATCTGCTGCTGACCCGGGACTGGTCGGCGATCACGCTGTCGCACGTGGCCCAGGCCGCAGGCGTCAGCAGGCAGACGATCTACAACGAGTTCGGATCACGCCAGGGCCTGGCCGAGGGATATGCCATGCGGCTGGCCGACCGGCTGGTCGACGCCGTCGACGACGCGATCAACCACAACGTCGGTGACGTGCATGCGGCGTTCCTGGAGGGGTTTCGGTCGTTCTTCATCGAGTCGGCCTCAGACCCGCTCGTGATCTCGCTGCTGACGGGCGCGTCCAAGCCGGATCTTCTGCAGATCATCACGACGGGCAGCGGTCCCATCATCAGCCGGTGCTCGGAACGGCTGACGGGCACGTTCCAGAACAGCTGGATGAAGGCCAGTGACGAGGATGCCGGCGTGCTCGCGCGCGCGATCGTGCGGCTTGCGATGAGCTATGTCTCCATGCCGCCGGAGGCGGATCATGATGTGGCCGGTGACCTGGCCAGACTGATGACACCGTTCGCCGAGCGCTACGGTGTGATCGAAGAGAATTAGAGCCGCCCACCCCGCGAAGCTAATGTGTAACTTAGCTAAGTAATTACGATGCGCGCAGAGTAAGGAATCACATGACGACGACTGAGCAGAAGCTCACGGCAGACGTACGCAACGGCATCGATTACAAGGTCGCAGACCTGTCGTTGGCCGACTTCGGCCGGAAGGAAATCCGGCTGGCCGAGCATGAGATGCCCGGTCTGATGGCACTGCGCCGCGAATACGCAGACGTGGCCCCGCTCAAGGGTGCGCGCGTGTCCGGCTCGCTGCACATGACCGTGCAGACCGCGGTCCTCATCGAGACCTTGGTGGCGCTCGGCGCCGAAGTCCGCTGGGCGTCGTGCAACATCTTCTCCACCCAGGACCACGCTGCCGCCGCCGTCGTCGTCGGCCCGCACGGCACCGTCGACGAGCCCAAGGGCGTGCCGGTGTTCGCGTGGAAGGGCGAGACCCTCGAGGAGTACTGGTGGGCCGCCGAGCAGATGCTCACCTGGGAAGGCGAGCCCGCCAACATGATCCTCGATGACGGCGGTGACGCCACCATGCTCGTGCTGCGCGGTGCGCAGTACGAGAAGGCCGGTGTGGTTCCGCCCGCCGAGGACGACGATCCGGCCGAATGGAAGGTGTTCCTGGCGCTGATTCGCGAGCGCTTCGAATCCGAGAAGGACAAGTGGACGAAGATCGCGGAGTCGGTCAAGGGCGTCACCGAGGAGACCACCACCGGCGTGCTGCGTCTCTACCAGTTCGAAGCCGCGGGTGAGTTGCCGTTCCCGGCGATCAACGTCAACGACTCGGTCACCAAGTCCAAATTCGACAACAAGTACGGCACCCGCCACTCGCTGATCGACGGCATCAACCGCGGCACCGACGTGCTGATCGGTGGCAAGAAGGTGCTGATCTGCGGCTACGGCGACGTCGGCAAGGGCTGCGCGGAGTCGCTGGCCGGGCAGGGCGCCCGCGTGTCGGTCACCGAGATCGATCCGATCAACGCGCTGCAGGCCCTCATGGACGGGTTCGACGTCCGGACCGTCGAGGACGCCATCGGTGAGGCCGACATCGTCATCACGGCGACCGGCAACAAGGACATCATCACCCTCGACCACATGAAGTCCATGAAGGACCAGGCGATCCTGGGCAACATCGGCCACTTCGACAACGAGATCGACATGGCCGCGCTTGAGCGTTCCGGCGCCAAGCGGATCAACATCAAGCCGCAGGTCGACCAGTGGACTTTCGACAGCGGCAAGTCGATCATCGTGCTGTCCGAAGGCCGTCTGCTCAACCTCGGCAACGCGACCGGCCACCCCTCGTTCGTGATGAGCAACAGCTTCTCCAACCAGGTCATCGCCCAGATCGAGCTGTGGACCAAGAACGACGAGTACGACAACGCGGTCTACCGGCTGGCCAAGCACCTCGACGAGAAGGTCGCCCGCATCCACGTCGAGGCTCTCGGCGGTCAGCTGACCAAGCTCACCAAGGAGCAGGCCGAGTACATCAACGTCGACGTCGAAGGGCCCTACAAGCCCGAGCACTACCGCTACTGAGCTAGCTTCACGCGAAGTCCCCGAAACCTGGGTATTGCCCAGCGTTTCGGGGACTTTCGCGTCTGGGCCTACCGATCACTGTGCCGGTCGTCGCCTCGTGCCGGCCGGCCCTCATCAAGTCGCCGGCGTTGTGGCACAACGACATACTTGGGGTCGCGGGTGGACTGCACACCGGCTTCGAACACGCCGAACCGCTGCAGCGCGCTGCCCGCCAACAACGCCGCGCCCGACGCTGCGACCGCCCATCGCCTGCGACCGGACACCATCGCACCGACTGCGCCGCCGACGGTCAGGATCTCCGACCACTGCCGCAACCGGTGAGGTTTGCCGGTCGTGTAGGCCTCGGCGACCAGACCCAGCCGATGCTCCATCGTCCGCGACGCCACCACCTCCAGCGCCGCGCCGGTCACCGCCATCCGCCGGGCCGGGCCGCTCTCGGATACGGGGGCGAGCAGCATCCCCAGACCGGCCCCGCTCGCCGCGGCAGAGCCGGTGAAGACGAACGGCAGATATGGGTGTGCTTCCCGCCACGCCGGAACGGCCGTCTGCGACAACAACACTGCGGTGTAAGACGCAACGCCGGGCGCGACCGCGGCGGCCTCCAGACCCGCCGGACGCGCCGCCCAATTCACCATCCGGCCCAGCCGGGTCCGGCGCAACCGCGCAGGCATCAGTTCCGCGACCGCCGCCACGCCGGCGCCCGGCCCGTACCCGCCGAGAAGCCAGGTCCCCATGCTCATCGGCGAGCTCGGCTTGGCCACCCGCAGCATGTGGTGGAACCGCTCGGGCCTGCCGAGGTCGCCGATGAGGAAATACATGCTGGCCAACAGACTTGCCAGGGCGCCGAGTCGCGACACCTTGCGCAGCCGCGGCCGACCGGTCAGGTCGGCACCGGCGGCCAGCAGTGCCGAACCCGCTGACAGCCCGCCGCTGAACAGGTAGGCCGCGATCATCCAGTTCCATACCGGCGTCTTGAGAATCTGGCGCCCGTAGTACGACCGGAAATCGGCTGGCGCCACGGCCATGTCGTCGTTGCCTCGTCTGCGGTGCCGCGTCTGCGCATGCATGTCCGAAGCGTCGGTGTCGCTGAGCTTTTCCTTCATGAGCGCCCCAGAAACGCCGATACCGCGACGCCCACCAACGCCGAGGCCGCCATCCCCGCATACCGCCACATCGCGCCGGCGTCGCGCGTCGGCACCACCGGGTCGGGCGGCAACCCGTACACCTCGGGCTCGTCGAGCAGCAGGAAGAACGCGCCGTCACCGCCGACCCCGTCGTTGGGATCCTCGCCGTACAGCCGAGCCTCGGTCACGCCGCGCTCGTGCAATTCGGACAACCGGTGAGCGGCCCGCTCCCGCAGCTCGTCGAGCACACCGAACTGGATGGAGTCCGTCGGGCAGGCCTTGGCGCAAGCCGGCTCCAAGCCGTCGTGCAGCCGGTCGTAGCACAGTGTGCACTTCCATGCCCGGCCGTCACCTTCTCTGCGTTCGATGACCCCGTAGGGGCAGCCCGACACGCAATAGCCGCACCCGTTGCAGATGTCTTGTTGCACAACGACAGTGGAGAACTCGGTACGGAACAGTGCTCCGGTCGGGCAGACATCCAGGCACCCGGCGTGCGTGCAGTGTTTGCACACGTCCGATGCCATCAACCAGCGGAAGTCCTGACGGGTATCGGCGCCCATCGCATCGCCCGGGCGTTCGAAACCCGGCATGCCGAGCTCGACGGGCTCGCTTCGGTTGCCGCTCAAGCCTTCTCGCCCATCCGCGGGTTGCTCGATGAATGCCACGTGCCGCCACGAGTTGGCACCCAGGTTGCCCGTGTTGTCGAACGACATGCCGAGCAGGTTGAAGCCGTCTTCGGGCACGCCGTTCCACTCCTTGCACGCGACCTCGCACGCTTTGCATCCGATGCACACCGACGTGTCGGTGAAGAATCCAACGCGCGGTGGATGCTCGTCGTAGCCGGCGTCGCCCGCGGGGTCTGCCAGCGGACCGTAGAAGCTGTTCTCACTCATGGTTTCTCCTCGGTGTGGCCCGGCGAGCGCTTCGTGGTGTCCAGGTGAGTACCCGTCTGCGGGGTGATCTGCGCGCGGTCACGGTAGGCGCGGACGTACTCGAGCAGCTGTGGCCCGCGCGGCCGGCGTCCCGGCTGGATGTCACAGGTCGCGACCTTGCTCTCCTGGATGAACACGTTCGGGTCGGCGACGACACCGAGCAGGTCGTTGACGACGTCGCCGTCGATGAGGCCGGCGTTGCCCCAGTGGTAGGGCATCCAGATCTGGTGCACCATCCGGTTCTCGATTCGCAGCGGGCGCATCCGGCTCGTCACGAACACCCTGGCATCGACCGCTGTTCGGCTCGTGACGACGTGCGCCCAGTCCATGTGCGTCAGACCGCGAAGCTCCGCGAGCTCAGGTGACACCTCGACGAACAGGCCGGGTTGCAGTTCGGATAGGTACGGCAACTGCCGGCTCATCCCGCCCGCCGTGTGATGTTCGGTCAACCGGGCCGCGGTGAACACGAACGGGAACACGTCGCCGTGTGCGTCGGGCCACGACGGGTTCGACGGATTGTCTTCGCGCCCATACACTTTGCGTGCCGGATTGCCCTGCTGCTGATACAGGGCGTTGCGTACCGGGGATTCGTGCGGTTCGTAATGCGTCGGCAGCGGGCCGTCGGCCAGCCCGCTCGGGGCGAACAGCCATGCCTTGCCGTCGGCCTGCATCACGAACGGGTCGTCACCGCGCAGCGCCTCGACGCCGACGGCCCCGGCGCGCGGCCGGTAGTCGGGTGGTTTGGCCCTCTCGAAGTCGGGGACGTCGTAACCCGTCCACTCGCGGGTGTCCGGATCCCACCAGACGAGTTTCTTGCGCTCGCTCCACGGCTTCCCGGCCAGATCGGCCGACGCGCGGTTGTAGAGCACCCGGCGGTTCATCGGCCACGTCCAGCCCCATTCGGCATCGTATGGCCCCTGTTCGGTGTGCGGTTTGCGACGGGCGGCCTGATTGACGTCGTCGGCGTAGACACCGCTGTAGATCCAGCACCCACAGGCCGTACTGCCGTCGGCCTTGAGGGACAGATAGTTGTCGACGGCTCGCCCGGTGGTCAGATCGACGCCGTTGATCCGGCGGAGCACATCTTCACCCGAAGGTTCGTCGCCGTCCAGCACATAGTCCCACCACAGGTCGAGCAGCGGCCGGTCCCGCTGATCGGTGGAACCGGCCAGCTTTTCGCGCAGGATGCGGCCCAGATGGTAGAAGAACCACAGCTCCGAGCGGGCATCGCCCGGCGGCTCGACGGCTTTCTCGCGCCACTGCAGCATGCGCTGGGTCTGGGTGAACGTGCCGGCTTTCTCCACGTGCGATGCGGCCGGGAAGAGGAACACCTCGGTGCGGCACGTCTCCGCACTGATCTCACCGGTCTCGGTTTCCGGACCGTCTTTCCAGAACGTCGCGCTCTCGATCTCGACGAGGTCGCGCACCACCAGCCAATCGAGGTTGGCCATGCCGAGCCGCTGCAACCGTCCGTGGGCGGACCCGACCGCCGGGTTCTGGCCCAGCAGGAAATAGCCGAACACCTTGCCGTCGATCATGTCCATCACGGTGCGGTACGTGCCGTGGTCGCCGTTGATGCGCGGTAGGTAGTCGAAGCAGAAGTCGTTGTCGGCGGTGGCATGCTCACCCCAGTACTCCTTGAGCAACGACACCATGTAGGCATCGGCGTTGTGCCAGAACCCTTTCTGGTTGCGGCTCTTGATGTCGTCGAGGTAGTCGGCGAGCGTCTCCTGGCCGGCGTGCGCCATCGCGAGATAGCCCGGCAGCAGGTTGAACAACGTCGGAACGTCGGTAGAGCCCTGGATGCTGGCGTGCCCGCGCAGGGCGAACACCCCGCCGCCGGGCCGGCCGATGTTGCCCAGCAGCAGCTGGATGATCGCCCCGGCGCGGATGAACTGTGCGCCCATCGTGTGCTGCGTCCAGCCGACGCTGTACACCAGCGCGGTCGTGCGTTCGCGGCCGGAGCTCTCCGTCCACTTGCGCGCGACTTCGAGGAACTGCTCGGCGGGCACGCCGCAGATCCGCTCGACCATCTCCGGCGTGTAGCGGGCGTAGTGCCGTTTGAGGATCTGGTACACACACCGCGGGTGGCGCAGGGTCGGGTCGTTGGGGATGTCACCCGCACCGCCCTCGATCGGCGGACCACCAGAGCCGGACCGCTCCGGTGCGCCGTGCTCTTTGGCTGCCGCGCCGCCCTCGTTGGCGTCGGTGCGCTCGTACTGCCAGGTCGACGGGTCGTATGACGCGGTGGCGTCGTCATAACCCGAGAACAGCCCGTCGAGATCCTCGGCATCGCGGAAGCGTTCGTCGACGATGAACGACGCGTTGGTGTAGGCGGTGACGTATTCGCGGAAGTCCAGGTCATTGGACAGGATGTAGTTGATCACCCCGCCGAGGAACGCGATGTCACTGCCGGCGCGCAGCGGTATGTGGCGGTCGGCCAGCGCGCTCGTGCGGGTGAACCGCGGATCGATGTGGACCACCCCGGTGCCGCGCGCCTTGGCTTCCATCACCCACTGGAAGCCGACCGGATGGGCTTCGGCCATGTTGCTGCCCATGACGACGATGAAGTCGGAGTTGACGAGGTCCTGCTGATAATCCGTCGCCCCGCCGCGACCGAAGGAGGCCCCCAGACCGGGAACCGTTGCGCTGTGTCAAATACGCGCCTGGTTCTCGATCTGCAACGCGCCCAATGCCGTGAACAGCTTTTTGATCAGGTAGTTCTCTTCGTTGTCCAGCGTGGCGCCGCCGAGGCTGGCGATGCCCATGGTTCGGCGCAGCGTGTTGCGGTCGGCGTCGAACTGCTGCCAGCCCTTGTCGCGGGCGTCGAGAACACGCTCGGCGACCATGTGCATCGCGGTGTCGAGGTCGAGTTCCTGCCACTGCGTGGCGTACGGCGCGCGGTAGCGGACCTTCGTCAGCCGCTGCGGACCGGTGACGAGTTGCTTGCTCGCAGATCCCTTGGGACACAAGCGTCCCCGTGAGATCGGACTGTCCGGGTTGCCTTCGATCTGGGTGACCTTGCCGTCTTTGACGTAGACCTTCTGCGCGCATCCGACGGCGCAGAACGGGCAGACTGAGTGCGCTATCTCGTCGGCATCGGCGGTCCGCGGCGTCAGTGTCAGCGAGCGTTTCGACTGGGCGGCCCGGCCGCGGCCCAACCTGTCGGGGCCGGTGAGCTGCCGGTACACCGGCCACGACTCGATCAGCTTCCGGAAGTCCATGGCGTCCTCCTACCCACTTGTCCGCAATCAAACCATCGTCGGCTGGTTGTTGCCTGCGAGTCGGCGTGGTTCGTGGGCGAGCCGTCAGAGCATGTGGCGGGTGCCGTCGTCGCCACGTCGGGTGAAGCTGTGGGCGTCGAGCTGTTCGAGCAGTGGGACCGCGACCCGCCGCGTGGTGTTCAGCGCGCGTTTGGCGTCGGCGACGGTGAACGGCTGCGGGAGGGTCTTGAGAACGTCGACGGCGCGGTCGAATGCGTCCGGACCGAGCACGATGCCCTCGGCGAGCCTCGTCAACCGGCCCACCCGCACCGCCGCGGCAAGTTCCCTGGGGCCCAGCTTCAACTCGGCGAGCTCGTCGGCGTCCGGTGCCCGAAAAGGCGCTGCCGCCAGGCACTTCTGCACAGCTCGCACGGCCTCGTCCACCCGTGGTGGCAGCTGCGCGCCCGGCCGCTGTACGAGCCCGTCCCGCACCTGCAGGCCCGTGCCGGCGAGCAGGGCGGCAACCAGTTCCAACGTGGGCAACCCGACCTGCAAGCGCAAGGTTTCCAGCGGCATACCTGCCGCGACGTCATGCTCGGCGAACCAGCGCGCCACGACCTCGAGCGAGTGCTCGCGGCGCTGCGCCCACCATTGCTCGTCGACCACCCAGTCGCCGATTCGCTCACCTTCGGCCGCAAACCCCATGGCGTACAACTCTTTTGCCGTTGCGCAGACGGGCGGCGCGGCCCGTCCGGCGGCGAGTTCGGCAGCGCGGGCCCCGGCGTCACCGCGTCGGCGTAACGGCGCGGGGCGCACATCGAGCACCTGCACGCCCGCCGCGATCCGGTGCTCACCAGGGTCCCGCAACAGCCCGATATCGCCGATTCGTAAGGGCAGCGGACGCGCCAGTCGCAGCCGCGCGGCGGTATGGTCGAGTGGGCGCACGTGCACCGGCACCGCGGCCGACCCGATGTGCAGCATCAACCGTTGGTGAAGCTTGTCCGCCGACCGCAACACCACGTCGACCTCCGAGGTGTCCAGCCATGCGCCGGGCGTATGCACGGTATGCCCGCGGCCGATGAGGTTCCGGTCGACGCCGCGCAGGTTCACCGCGACCCGTGCCACCCCGCTGACCGTCCTCTCAGCCCGGCCCAGCGACTGCAGGCCGCGTACGGTGACCCGCCCACCGTCGTGTTCGAGCTCGTCGCCTACGCGAATCGTTCCCGCCCCGAGTGTTCCCGTCACCACCGTCCCGGCACCACGCACGGTGAACGACCGGTCGACCCACAACCGCACATCGGCGTCGGGGTCGGGGACAGGCAGCCCGTCGACGAGCGAGATCAGTTCGGTGCGTACCCGATCCAGGTCGGTGCCGATCACCACACGCGCGTCGGGGAACCGTTCCCGCGCCTGCGCCACGGCAGGGGCCGGATCGGCAAGGTCGGCCTTGCTGATCACGACGAGCGTGTGCTCGACGCCGAGTGCCCGCACCGCGGCGAAATGCTCCTGCGACTGCGGCATCCAGCCCTCGGTCGCCGCGACGACGAACATGACCGCCGGAACCGGCCCGACCCCGGCCAGCATGTTGGCGACGAACCGCTCGTGGCCCGGCACGTCGACGAACGCGATGTCGCGGCCGTCGATCGTCGTCCAGGCGAACCCGAGATCGATCGTGAGTCCGCGGCGCTGCTCTTCGGCGAGCCGGTCGGGCCACATGCCGGTGAGCCGCTGCACGAGGGTGGATTTGCCGTGATCGACGTGGCCTGCCGTCGCGATTACGTACATGCCAGCACCGCGTGCACCAAGTTGTCGTCGTCGGCCGGAGCCACCGTCCGCAGATCGAGCAAGCAGCGGCCGTTCTCGAGCCGCCCGACCACTGCCGGGTTGCCCACGCGCAGCGCCGCAGCGTACGACTCGGGCAGGCTCACGGCGGCGCTGGGTAGCGCGACGCCGGGGGCACCACCGCCCCCGACGGCGGCGATGCAGTCCACGGCGCCCGCGCCCGGCAGCCGGGCCGCGAGCCGCGCGGCCCGGACCCGCAGCGTTTCCACGTCGGCGCTCAGCGCCTCGGCGACCGGCGGTGGTGGACCGGTCAGCGTGGCCTCCAGCGCGGCCAGCGTCATCTTGTCCACCCGCAGGGCACGCGCGGCCGGATGCCGACGTATCCGCTCGATCATTTCGGCCCGGCCGAACAGCAGACCCGCCTGCGGGCCACCGAGCAGTTTGTCGCCGGAGGCGGTGACCAGGTCAGCGCCGTCGCCCAGCACAGTCGTCGCGTCCGGTTCGTCGGGCAGGAGCGGGTGCGGGGTCAGCAATCCCGAGCCGATGTCGACCACCAACGGCGCGTCCAGCGTCGCGAGTTCGGCGACCGGAACCGATGACGTGAAGCCGCTCATCGCATAGTTCGACGGATGAACCTTCAGGACGAAGCCGGTGTCGGGCCCGATCGCGTCGGCGTAGTCACGCAGATGGGTGCGGTTGGTGGTGCCGACCTCACGGATGCGGGAGCCGGTTGATTCCATCAACGCCGGAAGGCGGAATCCGTCACCGATCTCGATGAGCTCACCCCGGCTGACGATCATCTCCTTGCCGGGTGCCAGCGTCATCGCGGTCAGCAGCAGCGCGGCCGCATTGTTGTTGACCACATGGACGCCGCCCGCGGTGGGGACGGCCCGCGCCAGGGCGGCCATCGCACCGCGGCCCCGGCGCGCACGACGGCCCGTCCTGAGGTCGAATTCGACGTCGGTGGCGCCGCTCGCCGTCACCACGGCGTCGATCGCCGCGGTCGACAACGGCGCCCGCCCGAGGTTGGTGTGCACGACGACACCCGTGGCGTTGATCACCGGCCGCAGGCTCGAGGCGCTCGACGGCAGTGCCGCGACAGCGAAATCGGCGACGCGGTCGGGAGAGATCTCCCCACTGCGTGCCTTCTGCTGTGCTTCGGCGATCACCGATTTCACCAATGCGCGGCCCAATGTCCGCTCGGCTTCGGCGAGACGCGGATCGGCCAGCAGCGTGTCGGTGCGGGGCACCCGACGGCGAGGGTCGGTCATGTGGCGGGTGGGGGGTGCGGAGCAATATGGCGGAGGCGGACGTGAGGAGCAATATGGCGGAGGCGGACGGGAATCGAACCCGCCAGCGGCAGAAACTGCCGCTCAGCGATTTTGAAGACCGTGCCGGTCACCAGACCGGATACGCCTCCCTGACCCATCGCCCCATCATGACAGGCACCATGGGGTTCATGGCCTACCGACTGACCCAATACGCCCACGGTGGCGGCTGCGCATGCAAGATTCCGCCCGGCGAGTTGGAGGAGGTCGTTCGCGGGCTGACCCACGCGGAACCCCGGGATCCGCTGGGTGAGTTGCTCGTCGGCCTCGATGCCGGCGATGACGCGGCGGCTGTGCGCATCGAGGGTGGGACTGCGCTGATCGCGACGACGGATTTCTTCACACCTGTCGTGGACGATCCGTACGAATGGGGCCGTATTGCCGCCGCCAACGCCCTGTCGGACGTCTACGCCATGGGTGGGCGGCCTGTCGTCGCGGTCAATCTGCTCGGCTGGCCGCGTGAGGTGCTGCCGTTCGAACTGGCAGCTGAAACCTTGCGCGGTGGGCTCGACGTCTGCGGTGCCGCGGGCTGTCACCTCGCCGGTGGACACAGCGTCGATGATCCCGAACCCAAGTACGGCCTGGCTGTCACCGGCATCGCGGACCCGAACCGGTTGCTGCGCAATGACTTCGGCAAGGCCGGTGTCCCGTTGTCACTCACCAAGCCGCTCGGTGTCGGCGTGCTCAACAGCAGGCACAAGAACACCGGGGAGATCTTCCCCCAGGCAATCGAGGTGATGACGACGCTGAACGCCGAAGCCTCGGCTGCGGCCCTCGCAGCCGGCGTCGAATGCGCGACCGACATCACGGGTTTCGGGCTGCTGGGGCATTTGCACAAGCTCGCCCGCGCGAGCGGTGTGAGCGCGGTTGTCGACTCGGCCGCGGTACCTTACCTCGACGGCGCCCGAGAGGCGTTGCGCGACGGCTATGTAAGCGGCGGTACCCGCCGCAACCTCGAGTGGGTGGCCCCGCATGTCGATCTCTCCGCCGTGAGCGAGGACGAGGCGCTGCTGCTGGCGGATGCGCAGACCTCCGGCGGGCTGCTGATCGCGGGAGAGATCCCGGGCGCGCCCGTCATCGGTGAACTCGTGGCCCGCGGTGAACACACCATCGTGGTGCGGTGATCGCCACGGATCGGTGAACGTGGTGGTGCCAAACCTACGATGACTGCGCACTGGTTGATTCGCGGACCGGTCGGCACCGTGGAGGCATGAAGTTCGGTGTCAGCACATTCATAACCGACGAGGGGCTGTCGCCCACGGATCTGGCTCGTGCGCTTGAGGCGCGCGGGTTCGATTCGCTGTTCGTCGCCGAGCACACGCATATCCCGGTCGACGGGCCGCCACCGCCCGACGGCGACTTGCCGCCCCACGATTACTACCGATCCCTCGACCCCTTTGTGGCCCTGGCGGCCGCAGCGGCCGTCACCGAACGGCTGCTGCTAGGAACCGGAATCGCCCTTGTGGTGCAACGTGATCCGATCACCCTCGCGAAAGAGGCGGCCAGCCTCGACCATCTGTCGAATGGCCGGTTCCAGCTCGGCGTGGGTGCGGGTTGGCTCCGTGAGGAAATGCGAAACCATGGTACCGAGCCGCGCACCCGCCTGGCGCTGATGCGTGAGCGCGTACTGGCGATGAAGGAGATCTGGACCGTCGAACAGGCCGAATTCCACGGCGAGTTCGTGGATTTCGGCCCCCTCTACTCCTGGCCGAAACCGCGGCACGTGCCCGTCCTCGTGGGTGGCAACGGACCGACAGTGCTCGATCGGGTCATCGAATACGGGGACGGCTGGGCGCCGAACCTCGTTGGCCCGCCGGAAGAATTGGTGACGCGGGTCAAAGAGCTGCAGCGGCGCGCGGCCGACGCCGGACGTGATCGGATACCCGTCACGCTGATCGGCGCCGACCAACGGGGATATCTCGGGCCCGAACGGCAGGGCGCCATCACGCCACTGGGTGAGCGTGAGCTGGCGATCCTGGCCGACGGCGGCGTCGAGCACTGCGTGTTCTTCCGCGACGCGGGCGCGCCGGAGCGGGATGCGCTGCGCTATCTCGACGAGCTTGCCGAGCTGACAAGGCCGTTCCGCGACTGAGCCGTCATGAGGCGATCGAGCCGGTCAGCGGTGCCGGTTCCCGGCCGCGGGTTGTAGAGCACGAGGTGCCAGCCGGGATGATCGGTGACGGCCAGGGTCGTCTTGTCGAATACGAGCTCGCCGGCCTCGGGGTGGTGCACCGCTTTGATCGCCTGCAGATGCGGGCCGACATCATGCTGCTGCCACAGTTTCTCGAAATCCGGGCTGATGGCGCTCAAGTCCTGGGCGATGCGGCCGAACGCGGAGTCGCCGGGGTAGAGCGCAGCGTCGGCGCGAAAAGCGGCAACGACGCCGGGCGCGGCGGCGGCCCAGTGCACGTACATGTCGCGGTAGTGGCTGTTGGTGAAAAACGTCACGAGGCAGTTGCGGTCGGTCTCGCGATAGCCGAACGCCTGCTGCGTCGCGTCGTTGACCGCAAGGAGGTTCCAGTACCGGTCCTGCAGCATCGCGGGCCGCGGTGACCACGCGTCGATCAGATGACGTAGTTCCGGTGTCACCGCGCTGTCACGCACGCCCGCGGCAGGCGGCGGATTGGTTCCGGCCAGGGCGTACAGATGGGCCCGCTCGGACTCGGTGAGCCGCAGCGCCGTGCTGATGGCGTCGAGCACGCTCGACGAAACGGTGATGTCTCGGCCCTGTTCGAGCCACGTGTACCACGACGTCCCGACCCCGGCGAGCAACGCGACCTCCTCACGCCGCAGACCCGGGGTCCGGCGGCGTCCGCCATCCACGAGACCGACGTCGGCCGGCTTGAGCCGGGCCCGGCGGGTACGCAGGAAATCACTGAGCTGCTCGCGCCTCATATGGCGATGGTAGGAGCGTTCTGCGCGCGGACCGGAACCTCAGCCTGGTGGTGTGAGTCCCCGGATGAGGCGTCCGTAGGGGCGCGTCGGGCCGGATAGGATCCTGATGAGCGATTGACGGGGGTTCGAATGGCGGAGGATGCGGTCATCCAGGAGTTAGCTGCCGCCGTCGAGCGCAGCCCCGAGCTCGCCGAGTTGCGCCTGCACCTGGCCACCCTGCTGGTGGAGCGGCAGCGGTATGCCGAAGCCCTCGCGCACTGCAGCGCGGTGCTGGCTCAAGATGCGGCGAACGCGCGCGCGGTGGCCCTTCTGCAACAGTGCACCGCGGGCCTCGCCGGTGCGCCCGCGCCTGCTGCTCCAGCCGATGCCGCCCGGGCGTTCGATTGGTCGGCGGCCGAGGAACAGGTGGCCGACATCGTGAAGCCCGCGTTCGTCGAGGAACCGGCCGAGGCGGTCAACGAGGACGACTTCGACGCCGTTCAATCCAGCACCGTGCGGCTGTCGGACATCGCCGGGATGGCAGACGTGAAGACTCAGCTGGAACTGTCACTGCTTGGGCCGATCCGCAATCCCGAGTTGATGAAGGCCTACAAGGTTTCGGCTCGCGGCGGTCTGCTGCTCTACGGCCCGCCCGGGTGCGGCAAAACCTTCATCGCCAAGGCAGTCTCCGGCGAGTTGGGCGCGAACTTCTATCAAGTGGGCATCGCCGATGTGCTCAGCCGCTGGCTCGGCGAGAGCGAGCGCGCCATCCGATCGGTGTTCGACACCGCGCGCCGCAAGGCGCCCTGCGTGCTGTTCTTCGACGAGGTGGACGCGCTCGGGCACCGCCGGTCGGCACTCGGTGGGAACTCGGGTCTGCGGTCGGTTGTGAACGCGCTGCTCGAAGAGATGGACTCGGCCACGTCGACCAATGACGGGGTTTATGTCCTCGGCGCCACGAACGCGCCTTGGGACGTCGATCCGGCGCTGCGTCGGCCCGGGCGATTCGATCGCATGATCTTCGTTCCGCTACCGGACGCCGATGCGCGTGCGGCGATCGTCCGATTACACCTGCAGGACCGGCCGGTCGAGGGCATCAACCTGGCGGCGGTCGTCAAACGCACCGACGGCTTCTCAGGCGCCGATCTGGCCCACATATGCGACAGTGCAACGCAATTGGCGATGGCAGACTCAATGCGCACCGGGCAGGTGCGGCCGGTCCAGATGCGGGACGTCGAGACGGCGCTCGCACAGATTCGTCCGTCGGCGGGTGCCTGGTTCGACACCGCCCGCAACGTCGTGGAGTTCGGCAATCGGGACGGCTCCTACGACGAACTGGCAAAATACCTGCGGCACAAAAAGATCCGGTGACCTCGACAACCGACGGCGCTGGGTTCATCGCCCAGGCATACCTGGACTCCGGCAACTATGCGCGCGCCGAGGAGGTGCTGCGGTCGGCGCTGACCGAAGATCCCAACAACGTCGACCTCCTCGCCGGCTTGGCGCGCGCCAAGATCGGGCAGAAGGACTACTACGCCGCGGCCTTTGCGGCCCATTCCGCACTGGCCGGCGCACCGGACAGCGAGTACGCCAAGCGTCTGTATGCGTTGGCCCTGCAAGGGCAAGGGCGAATGCCCGAGGCGCTGTGGATGGCGTGGAAGAGCGTCAGCGAACACCCCAATGTCTATCTCGCGCACTACATCTACGCGAGCATGCTGTTCTCCGCGGGCCATGCACAGCAGGCGCTGGTGGCGGCCAACGAGGCGCTGCGTTTGAACCCGTCGTCAGCCGACTGCTGGGTGTTGCGCGGCGACATCTACCGATCGATGTGGGGATTCGCCGCGGCCGAGGCCGACTATCACGAGGCGATCCGCTTGGAACCCGACCACGCGTCCGCGGTGAACAACCTGGCAGTCAGCCGATTACGTCGCGGGAAGACGGGTATGGCGCTGCGCGGGTTCCTCGGTGCCGGCCAGCTCGACCCGGGACTGGGGGAGTTGGCCCGCCGAAATGTCGGGGTGGCGCTCACCGGGGTGCTGCGGTGGTCGACGGCATCGGTCGTGTTCCTGGCCGTCGCGTTGATCGCGGCGGCGGCCATGCACGAGGAGGGCCGATCCACCGTTCTGCCAAGGTTTTTCGCCGGAGCGCTGACGGTCGGATTCATCGGCGTGCTCGTATGGATCTTCCGCAGGGTGCCGTGGCCCGCGCTGCGGGCAGTGCTGCGCGAACGGTTCCTGCTTGTCCTCCGGTTGCTGTTCGTCTTTTTCGCGGTGCTCGCCGGCCTGGCCATGACGGCGGTGGGGTCGACTCCGTTCACCGATGTCCTCGGGGCATTGCTGCTTCCTGGCATTGTGGGTCTGACGGTCCTCGGCTGGCTGACCGGGCAATAGCGATGCCGTCAACACGAGGGGGTTGAAGAGGTTGAGGACGATCACCATCGCGTTCGATATCGACGGAACGCTGCGCGACAACACCGTCACGGACGCCTACGTCGCCAACGAACGCATCCGTACGCTGCTGATCACGCTGGCCGGCATGAAGAACACGCGCATCATGGTCTGGTCGGGCGGCGGTGAGGGCTACGCGCGCCGGGCCGCCGATGCGATGGGCATCGTGAAGTACGTCGACGTCTACGCCGACAAGGGATACGGCGGCTACGACGCCGAAGGCCGTCCGATCTTCCACACCGATCTGTTGCCCGACATCGCGTTCGACGACATCGAGGAATGCGAGTTGGGCACCCTGAATCTCATCGTCGACGAGAAGGGATTCACGCCGGGCTACGTGCCGCCGGGCGATCGTGGGGGCCGAACGTGAACAAGATCGCGAGAATTTTCGGGAAACCCGCGATCTTCTTCACGCCGGGCATCCGCCCGTCCGCACCAATTACGCTGCCCGTGTGCTCATCGCGATCGAGGGCGTCGACGGCGCCGGCAAACGCACACTGACCAACGGCCTGCGGGCCGCGTTCGAGTCCGCGCACCAGTCGGTCGGCAGCCTGGCGTTCCCGCGCTATCACCATTCGGTACCCGCCGACCTCGCGGCCGAGGCGCTGCACGGGGCTCACGGAGATCTCGCCGAGTCGGTGCATGCGATGGCTGTCCTGTTCGCGCTCGACCGGGCCGGCGCGCGCGAGGAGATCGAACACCTGCAGGCCGCCTATGACGTCGTCATCCTGGACCGCTACGTCGCGTCCAACGCCGCCTACAGTGCGGCCAGGTTGCACCAGGGCGCCGACGGCGAGGTGGTCGAGTGGGTCCGCGAACTCGAATTCGACCGGCTCAAGCTACCCGCGCCGGACTGGCAGGTGCTGCTCGACGTGCCGACCGAGCTGGCAGCTGAGCGGGCCGAACACCGGGCCAACACCGAGGCCGACCGCGCCAAGGACGCCTACGAGCGCGACGGCGGTCTGCAGCGGCGCACCGGGGAGGTCTATGCCGCCCTCGCTGCCGCCAATTGGTGCGGACTATGGGCCGTCGCGGGCCCTGACGTGGATCCGGCGGCCCTGGCAGGTCAGTTAAGCAGCGGATAAAGGCGAGACACCCCGCGTGTGGTAGCCCAGTTTTATCGCGAACTGGTGACACCATGGACTCCATGAGGCAAAGGATCCTTGTCGTCGATGACGACCCATCGCTGGCCGAGATGCTCACCATCGTGCTGCGCGGTGAGGGGTTCGACACGGCGGTCATCGGCGACGGCAGCCAGGCGCTCACCGCGGTCCGCGAACTGCGGCCCGATCTGGTGTTGCTGGACCTGATGCTGCCCGGCATGAACGGCATCGACGTGTGCCGCGTGCTGCGCGCCGATTCGGGTGTCCCGATCGTCATGCTCACGGCCAAGACCGACACCGTCGATGTGGTGCTCGGCCTGGAGTCCGGCGCCGACGACTACGTCATGAAGCCGTTCAAGCCCAAGGAACTCGTCGCGCGGGTGCGCGCCCGGCTGCGGCGCAACGAGGACGAGCCCGCCGAGTTGCTGTCGATCAGCGACGTCGAGATCGACGTGCCTGCTCACAAGGTGACCCGGCAGGGCGAGCAGATTTCGCTGACACCGCTCGAGTTCGACCTGTTGGTGGCGCTGGCACGTAAACCGCGTCAGGTGTTTACTCGTGATGTGCTGCTCGAACAGGTGTGGGGATATCGCCACCCCGCCGACACCCGTTTGGTGAACGTGCATGTCCAGCGGTTGCGGGCGAAGGTTGAGAAAGACCCGGAGAACCCGCAGGTGGTACTGACCGTTCGAGGAGTGGGATACAAGGCCGGACCCCCGTGATCTCACCGCTCGCGGTGGCCGTGACATTCACCGCTCGGCGGTGGCCGTGATCTTCGGCCCCAGACGGCGCCGCTGGGGAGGCTCCGGCCCACTTTTGCGCGGATTGGGGACGCTGGGTAGAGCCCTCAGTCTGGTGTGGCGTCGCTCGCTGCAACTACGTGTGGTGACGCTGACGCTCGGGCTTTCCCTTGCGGTCATCATGGTCCTCGGCTTTGTGCTGACCAGCCAGATCACCGACCGGATCCTCGAAGTCAAGGTCCGGGCCGCCACCGAGGAGGTCGAGCGCGCCCGCAATACCGTCAGCGGCATCGTCGGCGGCGAGGAATCCCGGTCACTCGACAGCAGCCTGCAGCTGGCGCGCAACACGCTCATCGACCGCAAGGCCGACGCGCGCGCCGATCTGGCCGGTGCGTTCGACGCGGTACTCGTGGTGCCGGGCGACGGCCCGCGAGCTGCGACCGCCGCGGGACCCATCCAGCAGGTGCCCAACGCGCTGCGTGACTTCGTCAAGGCCGGACAGGTCAGTTATCAGTACGCCACGGTCCACACCGACGGGTTCTCCGGTCCGGCGTTGATCGTCGGCAGCCCGACGTCGTCGTCGGTGCCGAACCTCGAGCTCTATCTGATCTTCCCGCTCAACAACGAGGAGAGCACCATCTCACTCGTGCGGGGCACGATGCTCACCGGCGGCGTGGTGCTGCTCGGTCTGCTCGCCGCCATAGCGCTCGTGGTGGCCCGGCAGATCGTGCAGCCGGTCCGCTCGGCATCGCGGATCGCCGAGCGGTTCGCCGAAGGCCACCTGACCGAACGCATGCCGGTACGCGGCGAGGACGACATGGCGCGGCTGGCGGTGTCGTTCAACGACATGGCCGAAAGCCTCTCGCGCCAGATCCAACAACTCGAAGAGTTCGGAAATCTGCAGCGGCGCTTCACCTCTGACGTCAGTCACGAGCTCCGCACACCGCTGACCACGGTGCGCATGGCCGCCGACCTGATCCACGACCACAGCGAGGACCTCGATCCGGCGCTGCGCCGCTCCACCGAGTTGATGGTGAACGAGCTCGACCGGTTCGAGACGCTGCTCGCCGACCTGCTGGAGATCTCGCGCCACGACGCCGGTGTCGCCGAACTCTCGGTCGAATCGGTGGACCTGCGTTCGACGGTCCAGAGCGCGTTGGACAACGTCGGTCACCTGGCCGCCGACGCCGAGGTCGAACTCGACGTCGACATGCCCGGCCACGAAGTCATCGCCGAGGTCGATCCGCGCCGGGTGGAACGGATTCTGCGCAATCTCATCGCCAACGCGATCGACCACGCCGAACGCAAACCGGTGCGGATCCGGATGGCCGCCGACGAGGACACCGTCGCGGTGACCGTCCGCGACTTCGGGGTCGGATTGCGCCCCGGCGAAGAGAAATTGGTGTTCAGCCGGTTCTGGCGCTCCGACCCGTCGCGGGTCCGCCGTTCCGGTGGCACCGGTCTGGGCCTGGCCATCAGCATCGAAGACGCCCGTCTGCACCAGGGCCGGCTGGAGGCGTGGGGCGAACCGGGCAAGGGCGCGTGCTTCCGCCTGACCCTGCCGCTGGTCCGGGGCCACAAGGTCACCACCAGTCCGTTGCCGCTCAAACCGGTTGCGCCGCAACGGGGCACCCGGCGACGTGCCACCAGGGACCGGGAGCCAGCGGAGGAGAGCGTGTGAAGCGCCTGCTGACGGTGTTGATCGTCGGCCTTGTAGTACTGACGTCCGGTTGCGCGGGGATCCCCAGTTCGTCGTCCCCGCAGGCGATCGGCACGGTCGACCGGCCCGCGCCACCGAGCCTGCCCAAACCGTCGCCGGAAATGGACCCCGACGTCCTGCTGCGCGAATTCCTCAAAGCCACCGCCGATCCCGCCAACCGTCACCTGGCGGCGCGGCAGTTCCTCACCGAATCGGCATCGAGTACGTGGGACGACGCAGGCAGCGCGTTGCTGATCGACCGCGTGGTGTTCGTCGAGACCAGGGGTTCGGATCGGGTCTCGGTGAGCATGCGCGCCGACATCCTCGGCTCGCTTTCGGACATGGGCGTGTTCGAGACGGGGGAGGGCGCGCTGCCCGATCCCGGACCCATCGAGCTCGTCAAGACCTCGGGCGGCTGGCGCATCGACCGGCTGCCTAACGGGGTTTTCCTTGACTGGCAACAGTTTCAGGCCACCTACAAACGCAACACGCTCTACTTCGTCGACCCCACGGGAACCACCGTCGTCCCCGATCCGCGGTACGTGGCGGTGTCCGACCCCGACCAGTTGGCCACCGAGCTGATCTCGAAACTGGTCGCCGGGCCGCGCCCGGAGATGGCCAAATCCGTCCGCAACCTGCTCGACGCGCCGTTGAAGCTGCGCGGGCCGGTCACCCGGGCCGACGGCGGTAAGACCGGCGTGGGACGCGGATACGGCGGGGCCCGCATCGACCTCGAAAACCTGTCGACCACCGATCCGCACAGCCGACAATTGCTTGCCGCACAGATCATCTGGACGCTGTCGCGCGCCGGGATCGCCGGGCCTTATGTGATCAACGCCGACGGTGCCCCGCTCGACGACCGGTTCGCCGAGGGCTGGGAGACCTCCGATGTGGCCGCGACCGATCCCGGTGCGGCGCCGGGCGCGGCGGCCGGGTTGCACGCACTCGTGAACGGCTCGCTGGTGTCGCTCGACGGGCAGCGCGCACCGCGGGTGCCCGGCTCGTTCGGGCAGGCGCCCCATCAGGTTTCGGCCGCGGTATCGCGCAACGGCCAGGACGCCGCGTCGGTGGTGGTGCTGCCGCCCGGCGCGCCCGACGCCACCGCCACACTGTGGATCGGACCGCTCGGCGGCGGCGCGGTGCAAGCCATGGAGGGACGCGCGCTGTCGCGGCCCAGCTGGTCGCTCGACCAGGCGGTGTGGGTCGTCGTCGACGGCATCAACGTGGTCAGGGCGATCCGGGACGCGTCCGGGGCGCCTGCCCGGATCCCGGTCGACGCCGCCGCGGTGTCGACGCGCTATCCGGGCCCCATCACCGAATTGCAGCTGTCGCGCGACGGCACCCGCGCCGCGATGGTGATCGCAGGGCAGGTGATCCTGGCCGGCGTCGAGCAGACCCAGGACGGCCGGTTCCTGTTGACCTATCCGCGCCGCCTCGGCTTCGGTCTCGGCGACACCGCGGTGTCGCTGTCGTGGCGCACCGGGGACGACATCGTCGTCAGCCGCACCGATCCGCAGCACCCGGTGTCCTACGTCAACCTCGACGGCGTGAATTCCGATGGGCCGAGCCGCAATCTGTTGATGCCCGTCACCACCGTGGCCGCCAACCCCTCGACGGTGTATGTCGCCGACCAACGTGGCGTACTGCAGCTCTCCGCTTCGGCCGCCGAGGACAACCCCGGCTGGGTCGAGGTGCGACCGCTCATGATGGCCGGGTCGATCCCGGTGCTGCCCGGCTGACCCGCGAAAAGGCAGGCCCACTTGTCACCCGTGCCGACCACACTGCGGGCATGCTCGATCTCATCCTGCCGCTCGAATGCGGTGGTTGCGGGGCGCCATCGACGCGATGGTGTGCCACGTGCGCCAAAGAGTTGGCCGTCCGTGACGATGAACCTCATCTGATCACCCCGCGCCTCGATCCGGGGGTGCCGGTGTTCGCACTCGGCCGTCATGCCGGTGCCCGGCGCAGCGCGATCGTCGCGGTCAAGGAGAAGGGGCGCACGGACCTTGTCGCGCCGCTCGCCTGCGCGATGCGCACCGGACTCGACCGGCTGGTCAGCTGGGGAATCATCGAGGCTGCGCTGACCATCGTTCCGGCGCCCACCCGTCGGGTCGCGGCACGGCGCCGCGGCGGCGACCCGGTGACCAGGATCGCTGCGCATGCCGCGACCGGGCTGTCCGGCATCGGTGTGGTGCAGGCACTGCGCCTGCGGCCGTGGGCGCGGGACTCGGTCGGGCTATCGGGAGTCGACCGCCGGCGCAACATCGCGGGACGCGTCCGAGTGGTCAAGCGTGTGACGGGTGAGGTGTTACTGGTCGACGACATCGTCACGACGGGAGCCACCGCGGCCGAATCGGTCCGCACGTTGCGAACCGCCGGGATCCACGTGTCGGCCGTCCTCGCGATCGCCCATGCCTGACGGCCGCGACGATTACCCGCGCATCAAACGCAAGTGAAGAACTGAAAACACGTCGCCGAAATTACTGGCACGATCCGGTGAACACGGACTACCGTCGGCAGCAACCACCCGTGAACACCTCACGGCGGCGCTCAGACCGCAGCGCCACTTCACCGCACAGGGCCAGTCCTAGGCAGGAGGTGAGTTACTCGACACCTTGCGCCGATGGGCGGAGTGACAATCTTGGGCCCATCGCCGCGATTCGTTAAAGCCCGGCACGATAAGCGTGCGACGTGTGAGAGAAACGAGTTGCCAAGTATGTCAACCCATTCGCTGGATTCAAGCCGCACCATGGTCGTCGAAGACGTCCAGGAGAGCACCGCCGAGCCTCGCGCCGAGGTGGTGGTCAAGGGACGCAATGTCGAGGTCCCTGACCATTTCCGTATCTACGTCTCAGAAAAGTTGTCGCGCCTCGAGCGATTCGACAAGACCATCTACCTCTTCGACGTCGAACTTGACCACGAACGCAACCGCAGGCAGCGCAAGAACTGCCAGCACGTCGAGATCACCGCCCGCGGCCGAGGACCGGTCGTGCGTGGCGAGGCTTGCGCCGACAGCTTCTACGCCGCCCTCGAATCGGCGGCAGGCAAACTCGAAAGCAGGCTGCGCCGCAGCAAGGACCGCCGCAAGATCCACTACGGGGACAAGACCCCGGTCTCGCTGGCGGAGGCCACCGCACAAGACCCCCTGCCCGGCCTGACGCCCCCGGTGCGGGAGGAGACCCCCGAGTTCACCGACGGCGTCGCCACCCACGAACCCGGCCGCATCGTGCGGACCAAGGAACACCCGGCCAAACCCATGACAGTCGACGACGCGCTCTACGAGATGGAACTCGTCGGCCACGACTTCTTCCTGTTCCACGACAAGGAGAGCGACAAGCCGTCAGTGGTGTACCGCAGGCACGCCTACGACTACGGGTTGATACGCCTGGCCTGAGCAGGCCGATCGACAGACGCCAAAATCGCACTCCGGAGCGTTCCGGAGTGCGATTTTGCTTTCCGGGGTGCCCGACGGGTGCCACGTACGCGGACTCGGCGCGGACTAAGACCGGTCACCGGCGCGGGTCACCTACGATGGATCTCGACTGAAACCCGTGCGATCCCGCCCACGGGATCCATCGAAACCCACAGGGGAAATAGCGTGCTGTCGAAGTTGCTCCGTCTCGGTGAAGGCCGCATGGTCAAGCGCCTCAAGAAGGTGGCTGACTATGTCAACACCTTGTCCGACGACGTCGAGAAGCTCTCTGACGCCGAGCTGCGAGCCAAGACCGACGAGTTCAAGAAGCGGATCGCCGACGGGGAAGATCTCGACGACCTGCTGCCCGAGGCCTTCGCAGTGGCCCGTGAGGCCGCTTGGCGGGTCCTCAACCAGCGTCATTTCGATGTCCAGGTGATGGGTGGCGCCGCGTTGCACTTCGGCAACGTCGCCGAGATGAAGACCGGTGAGGGCAAGACCCTTACCGCGGTGCTGCCGTCCTACCTCAACGCGCTGTCCGGCGACGGCGTGCACGTCGTCACCGTCAACGACTATCTGGCGAAACGCGACAGCGAGTGGATGGGCCGGGTGCACCGGTTCCTCGGCCTGGACGTCGGCGTCATCCTGTCGGGCCTGACGCCCGAGGAGCGCCGGGCCGCCTATGCCGCCGACATCACCTACGGCACCAACAACGAGTTCGGCTTCGACTACCTGCGCGACAACATGGCGCACTCGGTCGAAGACATGGTGCAGCGGGGCCACAACTTCGCCATCGTCGACGAGGTCGACTCGATCCTGATCGACGAGGCACGTACCCCGCTCATCATCTCCGGCCCGGCCGACGGCGCCTCGAATTGGTACACCGAGTTCGCGCGCCTGGCCCCGCTGATGGAGAAGGACGTCCATTACGAGGTCGACCTACGTAAGCGCACGGTCGGCGTCCATGAGCTGGGCGTGGAATTCGTCGAGGACCAGCTCGGCATCGACAATCTCTACGAGGCGGCCAACTCGCCGCTCGTCAGCTACCTCAACAACGCGCTCAAGGCCAAGGAGCTGTTCCAGCGCGACAAGGACTACATCGTCCGCAACGGCGAGGTGGTCATCGTCGACGAGTTCACCGGTCGTGTGCTGCTGGGCCGTCGCTACAACGAGGGCATGCACCAGGCCATCGAGGCCAAGGAGCACGTCGAGATCAAGGCCGAGAACCAGACGCTGGCCACGATCACGCTGCAGAACTACTTCCGCCTCTACAACAAGCTGTCCGGCATGACCGGCACCGCCGAGACCGAGGCCGCCGAGCTGCACGAGATCTACAAGCTCGGCGTCGTCCCGATCCCGACCAACCGGCCGATGGTTCGGCAGGATCAGTCCGACCTGATCTACAAGACCGAGGAAGCCAAGTACATCGCGGTCGTCGACGACGTTTCCGAGCGGTACGAGAAAGGGCAGCCGGTCCTGATCGGCACCACGAGCGTCGAACGCTCCGAGTACCTGTCGCGGCAGTTCACCAAGCGCAAGATTCCGCACAACGTGCTGAACGCGAAGTACCACGAGCAGGAGGCCGGCATCATCGCCGAGGCCGGCCGGCTCGGCGCGATCACGGTCGCCACCAACATGGCCGGCCGCGGTACCGACATCGTGCTCGGCGGCAACGTCGACTTCCTGGCCGACAAGCGGCTGCGTGAGCGGGGCCTCGACCCGGTCGAGACGCCCGACGAATACGAGGCCGCCTGGGAAGACACCCTCAACACCATCAAGGAAGAGGCGGGCAAGGAAGCCAAGAAGGTCGTCGAGGCCGGCGGCCTGTACGTGCTCGGCACCGAGCGCCACGAATCCCGCCGTATCGACAACCAGCTGCGTGGCCGCTCCGGCCGTCAGGGTGACCCTGGCGAGTCCCGGTTCTACCTGTCGCTCGGCGACGAGTTGATGCGGCGGTTCAACGGCGCGACGCTGGAGTCGTTGCTCACCCGCCTGAATCTGCCCGACGACGTGCCGATCGAGGCCAAGATGGTCACGCGCGCGATCAAGAGTGCGCAGACGCAGGTCGAGCAGCAGAACTTCGAGGTCCGCAAGAACGTCCTCAAGTACGACGAGGTGATGAACCAGCAGCGCAAGGTCATCTACGAGGAGCGCAGGCTGATCCTCGAGGGCGAGAACCTGCAGGAGCAGGCCCACAAGATGCTGATCGACGTGGTGACGGCCTACGTCGACGGCGCCACCGCCGAGGGCTATGCCGAGGACTGGGACCTCGAAACCCTGTGGACCGCGCTCAAGACGCTGTATCCGGTCGGTGTCGACCATCACGACCTGATCGACTCCAACGCGGTCGGCGAGGCCGGTGAACTCACCCGCGAGGAGCTGCTCGACACCCTCATCAAGGACGCCGAGCGTGCGTACGCCGAGCGGGAGAAGCAGCTCGAGGAGATCGCCGGCGAGGGCGCTATGCGCCAGCTCGAACGCAACGTTCTGCTCAACGTGATCGACCGCAAGTGGCGCGAGCACCTCTACGAGATGGACTACCTCAAGGAGGGCATCGGCCTGCGCGCGATGGCGCAGCGCGACCCGCTCGTCGAGTATCAGCGCGAGGGCTACGACATGTTCGTCGGCATGCTCGACGCGCTCAAGGAGGAGTCGGTCGGGTTCCTGTTCAACGTCCAGGTCGAGGCCGCCCCGGCACCGGCGGTCGCCCCGGTGGCCGCGCCGCAGGGCTTGGCCGAGTTCGCTGCCGCTGCCGCGGCAAAGGCGTCCGACAAAGCGCAGTCACCGGATTCCGAGCCTGCCGCGGTGGCGACCAAGGAACGTCCGGAAGCCGGAAAGCCCGCTCAGCCGGCGCCGGCGTTGCGGGCGAAGGGAATCGACAATGATGCGCCGCCGCTGACCTACACCGGGCCGTCGGAGGACGGTTCCGCTCAGGTCCAGCGGACCAGTGGCGGTGGGCGGCATGCCGCTCCGGCCGGCGGCACGCGGCGTGAGCGGCGCGAGGCCGCGCGGCGACAGGCCAAGACCGGCCGGCCGGCGAAATCGCACCGCAAGCCCTAACCGATCTGTAGGGCCGTGAGTTGCCAGCGGCCGCTGCGGAATTCGACTCGCCCGGCGATGGCCCGCACCCGAGTTCCGCGGGTGTAGGTGGCGAACACCTCTGCTGCCGCCGGATCGGTCACCGCGCGTAAGCGCACCCTGCGCAAAGTGGCGGCAGCGCCATGCCGCGACCGGGCGAGCGTGACGACGACGTCGAAGAGCAACGGGTTCATCAGCGTCCGAAGCTGCGCGGGTGGCCTGCGCCGGTCGACGACTTCGAGTACCCGGCGCAACGCCATGTCGGCGAATTCTGCGGCACCGGCGTGCGGTTGACGCTCCGGCGGTGGCTCGACCAACCGCAACCGGCGCGCTGTGTGCCGGCGCAGCGCAGTGGGCGCGGGGCACACCGGCGTAGGCGCTGTCGGCGCGTGCAGCGGCAGCACGGGCGGTTCGTAGTCGACCACAGGCGAGGTCAACGAAGGCGGCCCGGCAGTGGGCTCGGAGGTGGCTTCCGGGGTGGTCAATGCAGTCTCCAGCGGTCGGCAGTACGGGGCGACATCTGCTGGAGAGGTGCAGACCTCCATATGATCTCACGCGTTGAGCGGGCTCGGAGCACCCATGATGCGCACTTGCAGAACCGCCGGTTACCGTGACGGAGTTCGACGCGGAGTTCGTCGCGAGTTGATATGGAGGTTGGCGCCGCATGGTGACCAGGCTGTCGGCGTCCGACGCTACGTTCTACCACCTGGAGAACACCTCGACTCCCATGTACGTGGGGTCGCTGTCGATTCTGCGCAAACCCCGTGCGGGTCTGAGCTACGAGACGTTGCTGGCCACCGTGGAGCAGCGGTTGCCGCAGATCCCGCGCTACCGCCAGAAGGTGCGCGAGGTGACGCTGGGATTGGCCCGGCCGGTGTGGGTCGACGACCGCGACTTCGACATCACCTATCACATCCGGCGTTCGGCTCTCCCGTCTCCCGGCAGCGATGCCCAGCTCCACGATCTGGTGGCCAGGCTCGGCTCGCGTCCACTCGACAAGACCCGCCCGTTGTGGGAGATGTACCTCGTCGAAGGGCTCACGAAGAACCGCATAGCGATCTACACCAAGAGCCACCAAGCGCTCGTGAACGGGATGACCGCGCTGGAGATCGGGCACGTGATCGCCGACCGCACGCAGAAGCCGCCCGAATTCGGCGAGGACATCTGGATTCCGGCCCGCGAGCCCAGCGACCGCCAACTGGTGGCGGGGGCGATCGGCGAGTGGATCACCCGGCCCACGAGCCAGCTCGCGGCCCTGCGGGACACGGTCACCGAAGTGGCCACCAATGCCGGGGAGCTGGCCGCGGTGGGACGCCGCGTCGCTGACGTCGCGCGTACCGTCGCGCGCGGTACGGCGCCGAGCAGTCCGCTCAACACCAGGGTTTCGCGCAACCGCAGGTTCTCGGTCGCCGAGCACCGGCTCGACGACTACCGCATGGTGCGCGCCCGCTACGACTGCGACGTCAACGACGTGGTGCTCGCGGTAGTGGCTGGGGCCCTGCGCAACTGGCTGTTGTCGCGCGGCGAACCGGTGACTCCGAGCACCACCGTGCGCGCCATGGCGCCGATGTCGGTCTATCCCGATGCCGAACTCGACACCGCAGGGCCCGGGCAGGCGATCAGCGAAGTGTCACCGTTTCTCGTCGACCTGCCGGTGGGGGAGGGCAACGCCGTCGTCCGGCTCTCGCAGATCGCGCATGCCACCGAATCGCATTCGACCGCGGCCAGTCTGGTCGACGCGCGCACCATCGTCACATTGTCCGGATTTGCCCCACCGACCCTGCACGCCATGGGAATTCGAGTGGCGACGGGTTTCTCGGCCCGCCTGTTCAACCTCTTGATCACCAACGTGCCCGGGGCTCAGAAGCAGATGTATGTCGCGGGCACGAAACTGCTGGAGACCTACGCGGTGCCGCCGTTGCTGCACAACCAGGTGCTGGCGATCGGCGTGACGTCCTACAACGGCATGCTGTATTTCGGCATCAACGCCGACCGCGACGCCATGAGCGACGTCGATGTGCTGCCGAGCTTGCTGCAGGAGTCACTGGAGGAACTGCTAGAGGCGGCCAAGTAAGCCACGCGCGCGAGGAGCAAATCGAACCGGGCAAACCAAGGAACTATTTGACCTGAGTCTCGGTTCGCGGTCTGATGAATTCACCATGACCGCTGAGATACGAAAAAGTAGATCCGACAAGCACACGCAAGAAGCCAAGAAAACAGAAAAAGCACTCAAGTCGCCCGCCGGCGAGGTAGTACCTCACCACCCTGTCCTCGACATCCCGGTCGAGGAGAAGGCCTATACCCGCAGGGAGGGACTTGACTGGGTGGTCTTCGGCGTCACCGCCGTGATCGCCCTCGGATTCCTGGTCTGGGGTTTTCTCAGCACCGACTCGCTCGCCACCGCCTCGACCAGCGCACTCGGCTGGGTGATGAACAACACCGGCTGGCTGTTCGTCCTGACCGCATCCGGATTCGTGGTGTTCGTCGTGTGGCTGGCGATCAGCCGCTACGGCAACATCCCGCTGGGCCGAGACGACGAGGAGCCCGAGTTTCGCACCGTGTCGTGGGTGGCGATGATGTTCTCCGCAGGCATGGGCATCGGCCTGATGTTCTTCGGGGTCTCCGAGCCGCTGTCGCACTTCGTGACACCGCCGCCCGGCACCGGCGATGCGGGCAATCCCGAAGCCGTCCAGATCGCGATGGCGACCACGCTGTTCCACTGGACGCTGCATCCGTGGGCCATCTACGCCGTCGTCGGCCTGGCCATCAGCTACGGCGTCTACCGCAAAGGCCGGCTGCAGTTGATCAGCGCGGCGTTCGAGCCGTTGCTGGGCGAGCGGGCCAACGGGCCGTGGGGCAAGGTCATCGACATGCTGGCGATCTTCGCCACGCTGTTCGGTTCGGCGGCGTCGTTGGGTTTGGGTGCGCTTCAGATTCGCAGTGGTCTGCAGATCGTGGGCGGTCTGGGGCAGACCGGCAACGCGATCCTCATCGGCATCATCGTCGTACTCACCATCGCTTTCGTGCTCTCGGCGGTGTCGGGCATCGCGAAGGGCATCCAGTGGCTGTCCAACATCAACATGGTGCTGGCGCTCGTGCTCGCGTCCTTCTTGTTCGTCGTGGGCCCGACGGTGTTCATGCTCAACCTGATTCCCACGTCGATCGGCAGCTACGTGCAGGAACTGGCGATGATGTCGGCCCGCACCGGCGCCGAAGGCGCGGAGGTGAAGACCTGGCTGCAGGCGTGGACGGTCTTCTACTGGGCGTGGTGGATTTCTTGGACCCCGTTCGTGGGCATGTTCATCGCGCGGATCTCGCGGGGCCGCACCATCCGGCAGTTCGTCGCCGGGGTGCTGTTTGTCCCGAGCGTGGTGTCGCTCGTGTGGTTCTGCGTGTTCGGCGGGGCCGCGATCCGGGCCCAGCAGGAGGGCGCAAACCTGGTCGGCGACGACATCGGTATCGAGCAGCAGTTGTTCGGCGTGCTCGACCAGTACCCGGTTGCCACCGTGGCGAGCGTTCTGGTGATGGTCCTGGTCGCCATCTTCTTCGTGTCCGGTGCTGACGCGGCGTCGATCGTGATGGGTTCGCTGTCCGAGCGCGGCACGATCAAACCGACCCGGCCCACCGTCATCTTCTGGGGTGTGGCCACCGGTGCGGTTGCGGCGGTCATGCTGCTGGTGGGCGGTGAGGACGCACTCAACGGTCTGCAGAAGATCACGATCATCGCGGCGCTGCCGTTCGTCGTCGTGATGGTGGGTCTGGCCGTGGCGCTGGTACGCGACTTGCGTACCGACCCGTTGGTGATGCGCCGGAAGTACGCGGTCGAGGCGGTGAACGACGCCGTGGTCGCCGGTGTCACTCAACACGGCGACGACTTTGTCATCGCGGTGAAGAAAGATCCCGCGGCGGACGGCTAACCTCGCGGGGTGCGCGTCTACATCCCGACGACCCTGGCCGCTCTGCAGCAGCTCGTCGCCGACCGGTCGTTGCGGGTCGTCAACGGGACGGCGTTCGCGGTGACCCCGACACTGCGGGAGGCCTACGCCGAGGGCGACGACGACGAGCTCGCCGAGGTAGCGCTGCGCGAAGCGGCACTGGCGTCGATTCGGCTGCTGGCCACCGGCGGCTCCTCGGATCTACCCACCCGCCGCGCGGTCGTGGTGGCCGAGGTGCCGGAGGCGACGGGGCGGCCGGACCTCGACGACGCGGTGGTCCGGCTGGGTGGTCCGGTGGACCTCGATGCCGTGATCGCCGTCTACGTCGACAACGCCGACGCCGAAGCGGCGGTGCTGGCCGCAGTGGATGTCATCGACGAAGCCGATCTCGGCGACGAGGACGCCGAACTCACCGTCGGTGACGCACAGGATCACGATCTGGCCTGGTATGCCCCGCAGGAGCTGCCGTTCCTGCTCGAGCTGTTGTGACCTACTGATCGGAGACTGTGCCGATGACGAGTCTGCGTCTGGCCGCGATGCTCACCCTCCTGGTGGCGATGACCGCATGTTCGGCCGACGGCGGCGACAGCACACCGACGGCTTCGCCGTCCGAAAGACCACCTGACGGCCCGTCGGTCTCCGGCATCGACTCGGCCGGGCGGATTACGGAGTTCCGCAACGTCAGGATCTTCGACGGGCGCGGTGACAGGTTGTCGGCACCGTCCAATGTGCGGGTTAAGGGCAATCGCATCGAGCGGATCACCACCGACCCGCTGCCCACCGAGCCAGACGTCACCGTCATCGACGGCAGTGGCCGCACGTTGATGCCGGGCCTGATCGACAACCATTGGCACACGATGCTGGTGCGGCCGCCGGTGACACAGTTGACGACTTTGGACCCCGGGTACCTCAACCTGTTGGCGGGCGCAGAGGCCACCGACACGTTGATGCGCGGGTTCACCACGGTGCGCGATCTGGGCGGTCCCAGTTTCGGTCTCAAGCGGGCTATCGACGAGGGTGTGGTCGACGGCCCGCGTATCTACCCGTCAGGTGCGATCATCACCGTGACCAGTGGCCACGGCGACTTCCGGACGCCCGCGGACCTGCCGCGCACTGCCGGCGGGCATGTGTCGCACCAGGAGGCACTCGGTGCGAGCATGGTCGCCGACAGTCCCGACGAGGTGCGGACGCGTACCCGTGAGCAACTCTTTCTCGGCGCGTCACAGATCAAGCTGACCGCAGGCGGTGGCGTCTCCTCCCCGCACAGCCCGCTCGACGCCGTGACGTTCACCGAACCCGAACTGCGCGCGGCCACCGAGGCGGCAGGCAACTGGGGCACCTATGTGACGGTGCACGCGTACACGCCAGAATCCATCCAGCAGGCCATCCGGGCCGGAGTGCGCTGCATCGAACACGCACACCTGATGGACGAAGCCACCGCGAAACAGATGGCGGACAACGACGTATGGCTGAGCACACAACCGCTGCCCGAAGAGATCATCGGCGCGTTCCCGCCAGGCTCCGAGGAAGCGGCGAAGGCCAAGGAGGTCATCGACGGGGTGGGCAACGTCTACGAACTGGCGCGTAAGTACAAGCTCAAGACGGCATTCGGCACCGACATCCTGTTCTCGCCGCAACTGGCGCCCAAACAGGGCGCCCTATTGGCAAAACTGGGGACCTGGTTCACCCCGGCGGAGGTGCTGAGGATGGCCACTTCGACCAATGCCGAGCTGCTCGCCATGTCCGGTAAACGCAGCCCGTACCCTGGCAAGCTGGGTGTGGTGGAGGAAGGCGCGTTGGCCGACCTGCTGCTGGTCGACGGCGATCCGCTGAAAAACCTTGCGCTGGTTGCCGATCCAGAACGGAACTTCAAACTGATCATGAAAGACGGCAAGGTCCATAAGAACACGCTGCCCTGACGCGCCCGTCAAATTTCGACGTAGGACTGGCTACTACTCCGTAGGTTACGGTACCGTAGGTTGCATGGCCAAGAACTACATCAAGATCTCGGCCAATGTTGCCGATACGGTCCGCCCCACCATCGCGGGAGCCAAGGAAAACCCCGGCTGGCATGCGGTGCGCAGCATCGTCGGGCGGATCACGACGCCGTTGTTGCCGGACGACTATCTGAAGCTGGCCAACCCGTTGTGGTCGGCTCGGGAACTGCGCGGCCGGGTGCTGGAAGTGCGGCGCGAAACCGTCGACTCGGCCACGTTGGTCATCAAGCCCGGATGGGGCTTTTCGTTCGACTATCAGCCCGGTCAGTACATCGGCATCGGTGTGTTGATGGACGGGCGCTGGCGCTGGCGGTCCTACTCACTCACATCGAGCCCGGTGACCGGTGCGCGCACCATCACCATCACGGTCAAGGCAATGCCCGAGGGGTTCCTCTCGACCCACCTGGTCGGAGGGTTGGCACCAGGGACCGTGGTGCGGCTGGCTGCGCCGCAGGGCAACTTCGTCATGCCCGACCCGGCGCCGGCGTCGGTGTTGTTCCTGACGGCCGGCTCGGGCATCACCCCGGTGATGTCGATGCTGCGCACGTTGGTGCGTCGGGACCAGGTCACCGACATCGTCCATTTGCATTCGGCGCCAACAGAATCCGATGTGATGTTCCGCGGGGAGCTGGCAGCTCTGCAGGAAGCCCATCCCGGCTACCGGCTGCGCCTGCGCCGCACCCGCAGCGAGGGCAGGCTCGATCTCGATCGTCTCGGCGACGAGGTGCCCGACTGGCAGGAGCGTCAGGCCTGGGCGTGCGGGCCCGAGGCGATGCTCAACGACGCCGAGAAGGTGTGGGCGGCGGCCGGGGTGTCCGGCAATCTGCACCTCGAACGCTTCGCCGTGAGCCGCGCCGCCCCGCACGGTGCCGGTGGCACGGTTACGTTCGAGCGCAGCGGCAAGGAGATCGCGGTCGACGGCGCGACGCCGCTCATGGATGCCGGCGAACAGGTGGGTATCCGGATGCCGTTCGGCTGCCGGATGGGCATCTGCCAGTCATGCGTGGTGGGCTTGGTCGACGGTCACGTGCGTGACCTGCGAACCGGCGTCGAACACGATCCGGGTACCCGAATTCAGACGTGTGTCTCGGCCGCCTCCGGCGACTGTGTGCTCGACGTTTAGGCTTTACTGACTGGTAACCTACGGATTCGTAGGTTACGGTAGCGTAGGTAGGCGAAAGGAGGCTGACGATGGCTGTTACCGACGTTCCCGCGTTCGCGCATCTCACCGATGCCGACATCGAGAATCTGGGCATCGAACTCGATGCGATCCGTCAGGACATCGAAGACTCCCGCGGGGAGCGCGACGCGCGCTATATCCGCCGTACCATCGCGGCACAGCGTGCCCTCGAGCTCGCGGGCCGCGTCATGCTGGCGGCAAGCTCGCGCCGCTCGGCGTGGTGGGCGGGTACCGCAACCCTGGGCGTGGCCAAGATCATCGAGAACATGGAGATCGGCCACAACGTCATGCATGGCCAGTGGGATTGGATGAACGATCCCGAGATTCACTCCTCGACGTGGGAGTGGGACATGAGTGGGGCGTCCAAGCACTGGCGGTTCACCCACAACTTCATGCATCACAAGTACACGAACATCCTCGGCATGGACGACGATGTGGGCTACGGCCTCATCCGCGTGACGCGCGATCAGCGCTGGAAGCCGATGAACCTGCTCAACCTGTTCTACAACACCATGTTGTGCACGCTGTTCGAGTGGGGCGTCGGGCTGCAGCACCTGGAGCTCGGCAAGATTTTCAAGGGTCGCGACGACCGCAAGGCCACGCTGATCCGGGTGCGCGAGTTCGGCGTCAAAGCCGGCGCGCAGGTGTTCAAGGACTACGTGGCATGGCCGGCAGTGACCTCGCTGTCGCCGGGTGCGACCTACAAGTCCACCCTGAAGGCGAACGCGATGGCCAACATCATCCGCAACGTGTGGGCCAACGCAGTGATCTTCTGCGGCCATTTCCCCGATGGCGCAGAGAAATTCACCAAGACGGACATGGTCGGCGAAACCAAGGGTCAGTGGTACCTGCGGCAGATGCTCGGCAGTGCCAATTTCGACAACGGCCCGGTGCTGCGCTTCATGAGCGGCAACCTGTGCCATCAGATCGAACACCACCTGTATCCCGATCTGCCGAGCAACCGGCTCTACGAGATCTCGATCCGGGTGAGGGCGCTGTGCGAGAAGTACGACCTGCCCTACACCACCGGCTCGTTCCTGGTGCAGTACGGCAAGTCCTGGCGCACCATCGCCAAACTGTCGTTGCCGGACCGGTTCCTGCGCGACACCGCTGACAACGCACCGGAGACCCGCAGTGAGCGGATGTTCACCGAGCTCGAGGGGTACGGCGTGACCGACCCCCACACCGGTCGTCGCCGCGGCTTGAAGACCGCGATCGAGACCGTGCGCGGCTGGCGCCGCACCAAGCGCGCCGCGTAGTTTTTCGTCCGACCGTGGGCTGTGCCGAATCTCGGCACAGCCCACGGTCGTTTTGTGGTCTGTGTCGTGGCCGATTGTCACGCTGGAGTGGCAGTGGGCGTCGAATGCCACGCTAGCGTGGCTGGCGGTGCTGAGGGTCTCGGCCGCTGGGTGCCTTCGCTGCCGATTGTCACGCTGGAGTGGCAGTGGGCGTCGAATGCCGACGCTAGCGTGACAACGGGCAGAGGGCAGTGCCGATCAGAGCCACGCGCACGCGTCGGATGAAGT
Source organism: Mycobacterium venezuelense (assembly GCF_054919535.1). Taxonomy (NCBI): domain Bacteria; kingdom Bacillati; phylum Actinomycetota; class Actinomycetes; order Mycobacteriales; family Mycobacteriaceae; genus Mycobacterium; species Mycobacterium venezuelense. The sequence goes on along the minus strand of NZ_JBONDW010000002.1, from coordinate 34,413 downwards.
GGACCGGACTGTTCGGTTTACAGTTGAGGTGTGCCGTCGGAACAGGAACCCGCTTCGCGGCCTCGGTTGACGTCTCGGGGCGTCGCGACCCGCAACCGCATCGTGACGGCCGCGGCCGAACTCATGCACGTCAAGGGTGTGGCGGCCACGACGATCGACGAGGTCCTTGCCGCGAGCGCAGCCAGTAAATCGCAGTTCTACCAGCATTTCGACGACAAGACCGAGCTCGTCTACGAGGTGATCACGCTGCGGGCCGATGAGATTCTGTCGTGGCAGCGGCTGCGGTTGGAGAAGGTCGACTCGTTTCGTGGCCTGGATCAATGGCGGGACGCCATGGTCCAACGTTGTACGTTGCGCCGTGGTCTGTGGGGATGCGAACTGGGGTCGCTGGCCGCCGAACTCTCCGACAGTGACGACAAGGCACGCGTATCGCTGGCCGAGCATTTCGCGCAATGGCGGGATCTGCTCGCGGCGGCGTTGCAGCGCATCAGAGACAGCGGAGCCCTTCGCGCCGATATCGACGCGAAGGGTCTCGCGACTGGGCTACTGGCCGCGGTAGAGGGCGGTTACCTGCTGTCGCAGACTGCGCACGATCCGCGTTTGATGCAATCGGCGCTCAACATGGCGATCGATCACATCAAGTCGTATCAGGCTGCCTGACAACGTTTTTAGTGGCCGCCCTTGCCGCCACCGGTGGGAGGCGCCGGGGTCACGATGTGCGTGGGCGTGAACTTGTTCCCGCCGTCGGGGTTCAGCCCCTTTTCGGTGGGCTCCACACTCGGTGCGGTGGTGGTCGTGGTCGTGGTGGTAGTGGTCGTCGGAGTGCTCGGAGCTTCCTCGCCACCGGTGCCGCAGGCCACGGCAAAACCGCCCATGGCGATGAGAGCGGCCAGGCCGGCAGTGGCGGCAAGGCGGCGGGGTAAACGACGTGAGGTCATCACGAATGTCCTGTCTATGAGCCGCGAATATTCAACTGAACTCTATCGTCCAATTTTTTCACGGTCAATTGCAGTTAGCAGGCATTGACACGTTGTTTGTGCCGGTGGTCGGACTTGGAAGTCCAAAACCGATCAATTCCAAGTATTCACCCGCTGTTCTCCCAGGGGCCTGGCAGCCGCCGCTCCTAGCCTCTGGCTCTCAACAGGTCGGGTTCACCGGAGGTCAGAATGAAAAAGTTGCTTGGAAAGGCCGCCATCGCGGTGGGGCTGTCTGCGGTTCCCGTCGGATTGTTGGCGACGGGTGTCGCCGCGGCGGACGACTATGCGGGACAAACATATGCCGACGCTCAATCGGCGCTTGCCGATGCCGGCATGAAGGGCGTCGTCTCGACGCGGTCGGGTGACTCGTTGTCCGACGACGACTGCGTGGTCACGAGTTCAGAGCAGGCGCCATGGATCAAGGGCGACGATTTCGCGCCGGTGACCGACACGGTGCTGCTCAACCTGAACTGCAACGCCGGCGTGGCCACGGCGACGGCGCCGGGTAACTCTGCCGCGAGTCCGGAAGGCCGGGCCGCGATCCAGAAGGCAAAAGAGGAAGCCGCGCAGGAGCAAGCGCAGGCGGCGGCCAACCAGACCAAGGCCAAGCGCTGATTTCGCCGAACTACTGCTTGACCGCGGTGCTGTAGTAGTTGTCGCTCAGCGAGTGCTGGCCGTCGGTTCGCGCGGGCACGGGCAGCCCGATTTCGGCAAGCAGGGCGGTGAGCTCCGTACGCGCCGTGGTCCAGCCCCTGGCACCGAGGTAGTCGTCGACGTCATTGCGCGGTCCCGGATAACCGAGCTCGCCGAGCTCGACGTCGAAACCGTGTTCCTGCCAACGTGCGGTGATCGGGTCCAAGTCCGGGGTGCTCTCCCCGTCCGCATCGCTGCCGAGTAGCGAGACCTCGCAGGCCAACCTGCTTCCCGGGGCGCTCAGTGCGGTGATGTTGTCGAGTAATCGGTCCTGAGCGTCGGCGGGCAGGAACGGCAACAGCCCCTCGGCGCTCCACGCCGACGGCGCGCTGGGGTCGAACCCACTCGCGCGCAGGGCTGTCGGCCAGTCGTCGCGCAGATCGATCGGCACCTTCCGGATGTCTGCGGTCGGTGCGGCCTCGAGCGAGGCCAGCGTGCGCGCCTTGAACGCCAACACATCCGGGACGTCGATCTCGAACACCACGGTTCCGGCGGGCCAGGCCAGCCGGTAGCCGCGCGCGTCCAGGCCCGAGGCCAGGATCACCGCCTGCCGGACACCTGCCTTCGCGGCCTCGGCGAAGAACGCGTCGAAGTAACGGGTGCGCGCCGCAAGCAGGTCGGTCATCTGTTGCATGCCCCATGGCGCACCGGGGACGTCGACCGCCTCGGCGTCGAGATCGCCCGTGGCCCAACGCGTGAAGAAGTCGATGCCGACGGCGCGCACGAGGGGTTCGGCGAACGGGTCGTCGATGAGCGCGGGTTCGGCTCTGGTGGCGCGGGCCCGGCCCGCCGCGACCATCGTGGCCGTGGCGCCCACGCTGGTGGCGAGATCCCAGGTGTCGTTCTCGGTGCGTTCCATGCCACCGATTTAACGCTTAGCTGAGCTAACCAGCAAGGGCGGCAGGTGAACTGTCAGGTTTCTTTCAGCACCGCCAGCAGCCGCCGCGCGGCAGTCACGCGATCAGCCGCCGCGCCGGACAGCGTGTCGAGCGCGCACTCCGGATCGGCAGGCGGACCCATGTGCCCGCATCCGCGCGGACAGTCGTCGATGGTGTCGGCCAAGTCCGAGAATGCCAGCAGCACATCATCGGGCTCGATGTGGGCCAGGCCGAACGAGCGCACCCCAGGTGTGTCGATCACCCAGCCCTCACCATCCATCGGCAGCGCGACCGACTGCGTCGACGTGTGCTTGCCCTTTCCGACGCCGGACACCTCGCCGATAGCCCGATCAGCTTCTGGCACAAGTCGATTAACGAGCGTCGACTTCCCGACCCCGGAGTGGCCGAGAAACACCGTGACCTGACCGGTCAGCAGGGGAGCGACGGCATCGAGCGGGTCGTCACGGCCCGCGTTGACGATCGTCAAATCCAGACCGTCGAACTGCGCGGCGAACGGCTCGGGGGGCGCAAGATCCGATTTGGTAAGGCACAGAATGGGATTCAGGCCGCCGGCATAGGCCGCGATGAGCGCGCGTTCGACGAATCCGGTGCGCGGTGGCGGATCGGCCAGCGCCACGACGATGAGCAACTGATCGGCGTTTGCGACGACCACCCGCTCGGTGGGATCGGTGTCGTCGGCGGTGCGGCGCAACACCGTTCGGCGTTCACCGCGCCGCACGATGCGGGCGAGCGTGTCGGGGCGTCCCGACAGATCGCCCACGACGTCGACATCGTCGCCAACGACGATCGGGGTGCGTCCGAGTTCACGGGCCCGCATCGCCGTCACGCGATGATGCGGATCGCGGTCGAGCGCACAGCCCCAGCGGCCGCGGTCCACTGTCACCACCATCGCCGAACGGGCGTCGGCATGACCGGGCCTGGTCTTGGTGCGCGGGCGGGTACCCCGACCCGGTCTGATGCGGACGTCGGATTCGTCGTAGTCCCGCGCGCTCAACGGCTGTTAATCCCCCGCGGAGTCCGCCAGCATGTCCACCCACATCAGCGGAAAGTCGGGCAGCGTCTTGGCCGTCGTCTCGATGTTCTCCACCTCGACACCGGGCACTCGCAGGCCGATGATCGCACCAGCAGTGGCCATCCGGTGATCGGCGTACGACCGCCACGTCCCGCCGTGCAGTGGCCGCGCGGTGATGAGCAGGCCGTCCTCGGTCTCGGCGCAATCCCCGCCCAGGCCGTTGATCTCGGTGGTGAGCGCTGCGAGGCGGTCGGTCTCGTGCCCACGCAGATGGGCTATTCCGCGCAACCGCGACGTCGAGCCCTCGCGGGCAAGGGCCGCAAGGGCGGCCACGGTCGGTGCGAGTTCGCCGACATCGTGCAGGTCGGCGTCGAAACCGTCATAGACGTCGGCGCCGGTGACTTCCAGGTGTGAATCAGCTTGTCGGACAGTGGCGTTCACCTTCGTCAGCAGATCGAGGATGGTGTCGGCGGGCTGGATGCTGACCGTGGGCCAGTCCGCGATCCGCACGGTGCCCCCGGTGACGAGCGCCGCGGCCAAGAACGGCGTGGCGTTGGACAGGTCGGGCTCGATGCTCCAAGCCCGCGCGGCGACGGGCCCCGGATGGACGTGCCAGCGGTTGGCCACCGAGTCGTCGACCTGCACGCCGGCGTCGCGCAGCATCGCGACGGTCATGGCCACGTGCGGAGCCGAGGGCACCGACTCGCCGGTGTGCACGATCGTCAGCCCGTCGGTGAACGACGCGCCCGACAGCAGCAGCCCCGAGACGAACTGCGAGGACCCTGACGCGTCGATCTCGACCGTCCCGCCGCTGACCGCGCCGCTGCCGCGCACGACGAACGGCAGGCTGTCGCCATCCACGTCGACGCCGAGCTTGCGCAGCCCGTCCAGGAGCGGGGTGATCGGACGCGCCCTGGCCTGCTCGTCACCGTCGAAAGTGACCGATGCCGTGCTGAGCGCGGCCACCGACGGCACGAACCGCAACACAGTGCCTGCCAGACCGCAGTCGACGCGGGCATCCGCGGCAGGTGCGATGGCACCGCTGACGGTCAGTTCACTACCGTCGCCCGTCACGGTCACGCCCAGCGTGCGGATCGCCTCGATCATGAGGTCGGTGTCACGACTGCGCAGGGCCCCGCTGACGGTCGACGGGCCCTGCGGGGTGGCCAGTGCGGCAAGGACCAGCGCTCGGTTGGTCAGTGACTTCGAACCGGGCACCGTCACCGTCGCATCGACAGGCGTGGTGGTCGACGGGGCAGCCCAGGCTGCTTTCTGCTCGTCGCGTCCGCTCACGGCCTATATCCTGCCTTGTCGCCCGATTCTGCAACCATGGGCTCTATGTGTGGACGTTTCGCGGTCACCACCGACCCGGCGCTGCTTGCGCAGAAGATCCAGGCCATCGACGAGACTACGTCGGCGTCGTCGGCCTCCGGCGACAAGGATGTGGCCGGCGCCAACTACAACGTGGCTCCGACCACGACCATCAGCAGCGTCGTCAAACGGCACACCGAGCCCGACGACGAGTCCACCCGCCGTGTGCGGTCGATGCGCTGGGGTCTCATCCCGCCGTGGGTCAAGACGGCCGAGGATGGCACGCCGGACAACAAAGGTCCGCTGCTGATCAACGCCCGCGCCGACAAGGTGACCAGCTCACCGGCGTTCCGCAACTCGGCGAAGAACAAGCGCTGCCTGGTGCCGATGGACGGCTGGTACGAGTGGAAGGGCCAGAAAGGCGAGAAGACGCCGTTCTACATGTACGGCGCGGATGGTGAGCCCCTGTTCATGGCGGGGCTGTGGACGACGTGGCGTCCGGCCGGGGCACCAAAAGACGCACCGCCGCTGCTGAGTTGCACGATCATCACGACCGACGCGGCCGGGCCCCTCGCCGACATCCACGACCGCATGCCGTTGACCATCAGCGCCGCGGACTGGGACCGCTGGCTCGATCCCGATTCCCCGATCGACGAGGGGCTGCTGCGAGGTCACGGCGACCTCGATCGGATCGCGATCCGCGAGGTGTCCCGGTTGGTCAACAGCGTGCGGAACAACGGGCCGGAGCTGATCGAGCCGGCCGAGCCGGAAGCATCCCTGTTTTGACCATCGATCCGGGCGTCATCGACGCGATCGGGGCAGATCTGCGCGCGGCTCGGTACACGGTCGACGGAGTGGCCGATCTGCTGGGCGCGGACGTGAACGCCGCGCTCGGCCGGGGAGTGTGGTGGCCCGCCCTGCGCGCCACCAACGCCGCACCGACCGATCAGCGGCGGCTGGCCGTCCTCGTCCGGCTGTTCCTGCTCGGCAGCGACGAAACATGCGAACAGGTCGAGGGGGCGCTGCCATCGGTGTCGTTGAAGGCTCTGGCCGCCAACGGTGTGGTCGAGGTGTCCGACGGTGCGGTTCGCGCGGCGCTCGATATCCGTCCGCACAGCGACGGAACCAACGATCTGATCGTCGTCTCGGATCAGGACGCCGCGCTGCGCAGTGGACCCCTCCGGCACGATCACGTGCTCGGCATCGGCGGCGCGTCGATATCGCTGGCCCGTGCCGTGATTCGCACACCCGTGAACCGCGCACTGGATCTGGGTACCGGGTGCGGAATTCAGGCGCTGCATCTCGACGCGCACTGCGCCGAGATCGTGGCGACCGATACCAATGAGCGGGCCCTGGCGCTCGCCGCTGCGACGGCGCGCGTCAACGGCATGTCGTGGGATCTGCGCCACGGCAGCCTGTTCGAGCCCGTCGCGGGGGAGCGCTTCGACCTGATCGTGTCGAACCCGCCGTTCGTGGTTGGGTCCGGTGCGCGTGACTACATCTACCGGGATTCCGGCATCGCCGGAGACGCATTGTGTCAGAGCTTGATTGAACAAGTCGGCGATCACCTGTCGCCGGGCGGTACGGCGCACATCATGGCCAACTGGATCGTCCGACCTGACTCAGAAGGCACTGACTGGCGCGATCGAGTGCGCGGCTGGCTGGCCGGCACCGGCCTGCACGCCTGGGTGGTGCAGCGCGAGCTCGCCGACCCGATCAGCTATGTCTCGCTGTGGCTGGCCGATGCGGGGGAGACGCCCGAACAGATGGCCGACCGCGGCGGGCAGTGGCTGGATTGGTTCGCCGAACACGGCATCGCCGGTATCGGTATGGGCTTGATCTCGTTGCGGGCACCCCGTCACGGCGAGGAGCCGGAGCAGATTCTCGAAGAGATCACCGCTGCGGACGAGATAGTCACCGGGTCGGAGGTCGACGCGTTCTTCGCGCGCCGCGACTACCTCCGCAACTCGTCAGATGACCGGCTGTTGGCGGCCCGGCTTTCGACGGCGCCGGTGTTCCTGGAAGAGCAATCCCTACCGGGTCCGGACGGTTGGCAGCAGATCGGGGCCGCGGTACGCCGCCCGGGCGGCCCGGCCGCCGTCATCGGCGTCGACGAAGTGTTACGGGCCCTGCTCGCCGGATGCCGCGGCGAAGTGCCGCTCGGCACGCTCATCGAACTGCTCGCGACACATCACGGCGTCGACGCCGATGCGCTCGCCGCGGCCGCGCTTCCCGAGGTGCGCGAGGCAATCGGCCGCGGCATCCTCTATCAGGCGCAGTAAGCGAGACGTCAGGACGCGAGCTGTTCCAGGCTCGCGAGGGTGTCGGCGCACGCGTCGGCGAGTTCGCGCCCCTTCACCGCGAAGTGGCGATGGAAGTATGCGGCGTGCTCGGCGTGCTCGTGGAAATGGTGCGGCGTGAGCACGGCGCTGAACACCGGCACCCCGGTTTCGAGTTGCACGCGCATCAGGCCGTCGACAACCGCCGACGCCACGAAGTCATGGCGATAGATCCCGCCGTCGACCACCAACCCGCACGCGGCGATCGCGGCGTAGCGGCCCGTGCCGGCAAGCTGGCGGACGTGGAGAGGTATCTCGAAACTTCCTGGCACTCTGATGATTTCGGTGTCGGGATATCCGTGGTCGGTCATGGTCTGGGCGAACGCGGCAACGGCTTCGTCGACTATCTCGGCGTGCCACCGTGCGGCGACGACGGCTACGCGCCGTGTTCGGTCGGTCGGCATGGGTTGGGCCTCCTAGAGGAATTAGAGAATTCCTCGGTAATGGTAGAGTAATTCTCGTGTCACCGTCGAGATCGCGAGGCCGGGATTCCCGAGAGCGGTTGTTGTCGGTTGCTCGACGCCGGTTCGCGGCCGAGGGTGCAATCGCCGCGACCCTGGATGAAGTGCGGCGCGAGGCAGAGGTGAGCGTCGGATCGCTCTATCACCACTTTCCCGACAAGCCCGCATTGGCGGCCGCGGTCTATGCGCAGGTGATGGCCGAATACCAGGCGGGGTTCGTCGCGATGCTGCGTGAGCAGGCTGGCGCCGAAGACGGAATTCGCGGCGGTGTTCGCCATCACCTGTCGTGGGTCGACGCGCACCGCGGCGAGGCCAGGCTTCTGCTCGGAGACCGCCTCGACAGCGCCGAACTGCGCGCCGCGAACCGGGACTTCTTTGCGGCCGTGCGTGATTGGTGGCGTCCGCACCATACCTACGGCGCGCTCGTCCGTATGCAGCCCGGAGTCACCGCCGCGTTGTGGCTCGGGCCGGCGCAGGAGTATTCCCGGTACTGGGTGGCCGGAGACCTTGCCGACATGGACACCGCCGTTATCGAAACGTTCGCCGATGCGGCATGGAATGCACTGGGCAGCACCAAAACTTGAGGAGTGGTCAGGATGAGTAAGCCGCTTTACCGCACCATGGTCGCCGACGGCGATGATCCGCAAGCTCCCGCCCGGGTTCGGGTCGAACGCAGCGGCGACCGGGCCGTCGTCACACTCGATGATCCGGACCGGCTCAACGTGCTGTCCGCGCCGCTGACCAGGCAGTTGCGCCGCAACATCGAGGAACTGGTGGCCGACAACGATATTCGGGCCGTGGTGTTGACCGGTGCCGACCCCGGGTTCAGCGCGGGAGGTGACCTGCGGATGATGCGTGCGGCCGTCGAGAGTAGATACGACGCCGAAGGAACCGCCGACGTCTGGCGGTGGATACGCCGCGAATTCGGCGGGATCGCACGGCTCATCGCCGGTTCGGACACAATTTTCGTCGCAGCACTCAACGGCCCGGCCGCCGGCGTGGGCCTCGCTTGGGCACTGACGTGTGATCTCACGATCGCCAGCGAGCGGGCCGTCATCGTGCCGGCGTTCGGCCGCCTCGGGCTACTCCCGGAGGTCGGGACGTGTTGGGCGTTGACCCGGCGTCTCGGCTATCAGGGCGCGCTGGCCTACTACCTCAAGGGCGAGCACATCGATGCCGAGGCCGCCCATCGGCTGGGCCTCGTACACGAGGTCGTCGCTCACGGTGAGTTGCTCGCGACGGCCGATGCCTGGTGCTCGCGGGTCGCCGCGATGCCACCGCACGCCGTTGCGATGGCGAAGCCGTTGTTGCGTGCCGCCGCGGACGCAAGCTGGAACGACGCTCTCACGCTTGAGGAGTTCGCCGAGCCGACGTGCTTCACCACCGCAGCCTTCACCGACAGCGTTGAAACCATGCTGTCCCGCGGAACCCGGGCGGACTAGCTCACCGGCGGCGTGCGGTCGCAATCAGGTAGGGGCTGGTGAACGACACCTGGCCCGTAGCATCAGCGCATTCGGCCAGCGCGGTCTCGAATGCCGTCAGCAGCTTCCCACGCTGAGGCTCGTCGAGCCGCCCCAGCAGATCGACGTGCATGGGCGACTCCTGGCTGATGAAATGCATCGCGCTCGACACCGATTCGAATTGCCAAGTGTGCAAACGCTTGTCGATGTCGAGGTCGTCGAAGCCGGCGGCCAGCCGTGTCGCCACGATCTCGGGATCGCCCCAGTCGTCGGGGGAGTGACCCGACGCCGGCGGCTGGCCGAGAGTCTGGACGATCGGGTTGTAGAACGGGCTGCCTGCTCCATCGCGGATCCATGAGGAGAACCCGAACACGCCGCCGGGCCGCAACAGTCGCGCGACCTCGGCCACCAGACTGTTCGGTTCGACGAAGATGATGCCCATGTTCGACGTCACCGCATCGAAGCCGGCATCGGGCAGTCCGGTATCGGCGGCGTCGGCCACCACCCAGTTGACTTCGGCGCCACCAGGCCGGTTGGAGGCGATCTCGATCAACTCGGGCGTGAGGTCGACGCCCGTGACGGCGGCACCTGCGGACGCCGCTGCCAGTGCGGCGCTGCCGGTGCCGCACGCAAGGTCGAGCACCTTGGCATCTTGGATCGGACGACGGCTGTCGACGGCGGCGACGACTTCACCCGCGATGGCTGCGATACGTTCGGCGACGGCTTCATAACGCCCGCCGGCCCAGTTGGTGGGTTTGGCTTCAGACACAGATCGAGTATGCCGATCGGCTGTCGCACCGTCGTTCCCCTCGCCGGGTGGGGCGGGGTCGTGCAGGAGTTCGTCGGGGTGATGGACGTGGTTGATCTGGAGTGCGGTCGTGCCGTCGGTCCAGCCGAGGCGGCCATTGGGCATGACTTTTGTGATGAATTCGCCGCGGGTGACGCGGGCATGGTCGGGCCCGCACGCGAAGAACAGTTTGTCGGCGTCGGTGGCGCCGTCCGGATCCCAATCCGGACTGTGGTGGACCTCGGAGTGATAGCCGGGTTCTGAACAGTTCGGCCGGGTGCATCCGCCGTCGCGGGCATAGCAGATGATGCGTTGGTCGGCGGTGGCGATGCGGGCCTGGCGGGCGAGGTAGAGGGGACGCTCGGTGTGGTCGTCGAAGATCGCCAGATAGTGGATGGCATCAGCGGCCATGCGGATCAGATCCCGCATCGGCAGCGCGGTATCGCCGCCGGTGCGGGCGGGAGTCGGCATCGGAATGTCGGGGTTATGCACGGCGTGCGCGGCCTGATTGAGTTCGGCCAGGGTGGTGCGGGCGATCACGGTGACCGGATGGCCGCGGTGTGAGCCCGTGCCGCCGGACGCGATGCCCAGTTTGAGGCCGAGTTTGATGCCGTCGTGGCAGCGCTGATCGGAGGTGCGGTCGTCGTCGACCTTGGCAAGCGTGCCGTCGGGTAGATGGCGGCCGGGGCGAACCGCGGCGGTCGACACTTCCACAAAGCTGCGGGTTTCAGGGTCGATCCAGCCGTCCAGTCGCGACATGCCGTCGGGGCCTTGTGGGCCGAGACGCAGGCCGCGGCGGCGGGCCCGGTCTTCTTCGTTGTAATGGCCGTCGGGGTTGAAGATCTCATCGATTCGCCGCCCGGCGGTTTTGACGATCTCGGCGTCGTTCTTTCGCGCTTCGCGCACGAGGCTGCGTTCGACTTCGGCGCGGTCGTCATCGGACACACCGGACGGCAGGGTGTCGATGGCCCAGCAGATGGCGCGTAGATGATCGTCACCGATGGCGCCCTCCTCCAATGCTGCTGCCACCAGTGGGAGTTCGGGCGGGGCGGGCGGACCGGTCAGCTGGCGACGCAGTCGAACCCGGGCGGCAACCTTCATGCGGCGCTTGATCTCTTTCGGCGGGATGCGCAGCCGCGCCCACAAGCTATCGGCCACCGCCGGTTCCATCCCGGCTTCGTCCGGCGGATCGGCGATCTCGCCGAAGATCCGGTACATCAGACCTCGGTTCGTGCGCTCTTGACTCTCCAGTCGCTCGGCCATCTCCACGCGAAACTCATTGCCCACCCCATCCGAGCACAGGCTTGCCATCGCGGCGTAGGCGGCGTCCACTTGGTCGGCCAGCGCACGAAGGTGCTCGCGTGCTGCCTCTGCGGTGGTGAACTGAGCCATGACCCGAACGTACCGAACGCATGTGCGAAATGCCGTGGGTCTCGACCTGCCAGGGCGAATCTGTGGATGAAAACGAAACTGGGGATAAAAGCGCGCTTCAGACGGCCCGTGCGCCGAATGTGTCAGTGGCACGTGGTAAGTGGCCGACTGGCCCGTGCGTCTACGGCAACCGGCCGGCGAAACCGGGGTCGACGTCGGGCTGGACGAAGCGGAAATGCGAGTTGGCCTTCTGCAGGAATCGGCGTTCGAACTGCGCTTCGATCTGCTTGCCGTCGAGCGTGCCGGTGAGCACGAGCCGATCCGGCTCGTCCTGGCGGTAGTAGAGGACGATCGGCTCGGACCCCTCGGGATCGGTGAGTTCGATGCGGTCATCGCGGAATTCGACCTCGTACGCCGTGACGTAGCCTGCCGCGTTCTGCGTGACGACGCTCTTGTAGTCGCTGGCCCGATATGTGATCGCGACGTTGATCCAGGGCTCCGGTGCGGTGTCCTGCAGCGTCGCCTGCCGACCGTTGATCGTGAAAGATGTTGTGCGCCAGACTCCATCGATTTCCGACTGCCGCTCGTGCATGTAACGCAGAGCCACGATGCCGAACGTGGTGGTGAGCACGATGCAGGCGCCTGCGAGCACCCACTTCGTCACCGTACCGGTGCGGCGCAGCCACCGCGTGCTCGAGCCCAGCGGTGCCCACAGCGTCACCGGTTCGACGGTTCGGCGCTGCAGCAGCGCCACAGCCAGGGTGCGCCAGTAGGGTGCGGTGATTCCGACGGCGATGAGCAGCAGCTGCCCGGAGACCTGTTTGACCGGTACGTCGTAGAACAGGTTCAACAGGAAAACCTGGCCCATCGCGACGATGGCGAACAACGCACCGATCAGCCACGTACGCCGCCACAGAAGCAGCACGCCGGAGACGAATTCGACCAGGCCCGCGGCGATGGAGTACGGGGCGGAGGCACCCATGAAACCCCACAGCGTGTTCATCAGATTGACGTCGCCCACCAGTTGGATCTGATAACTGGGCAATGCCATGTAACCCATCTGGGCGGGGATGACCTTGGCCAGTCCGTACACCAACATGGAAATCGCGAGCGCGAATCTCGCGGCGACCAGTAGAAGCGCCGCGAGGCCACGGTAATTCGGCCGCTGCCGGTCGAGTGCCGTCCAGACGGCGGTGATCACGAGGGCCACCAGGATCCAGCCCGAGTGGTAGCACCACGTGGCCAGCGAGTCGCCAGAGCCCGACAAGTTGAGGGTTGTGCCCTCACCGCGGGCGACCAAGCTGCCGAGCTGGGCGAGGATGTCCAGCAACGGCTTCAGCAGCACAGCCAGGCCGAGGTTGCCGTAGACGGACAGAATGAGGATGCCGCCGCCAACCGTGAACAGCAGGCGAAAAACGAGCTTCTGCACCGGCGTCCAGATCGGAAGCGGCGTCGTGGGTGTATCGGTTGTCTGATGATCCGACAAATCGGCTGCGCTCGTCACGCCAAGACGTTAGCGGAGTGCGGTGGGTGCGTCGCGGGGGTTAACCTCCAAAAACGGGCTGGGCTCAGGCGTTTTGAATGCGCGATCGCTCAGAACTGTTTGACGAGGCTCATCGAACGGTCGACGGTGGTGAATCCCAGCTTTTCGTACAACGCCAATGCGCCTGTCGGACTCTCGAAGTCGACGTCGAGGACCGCACGGTCGAGCCCGTCGGCCCGGTAGGCGCGCATGGTGTGGGTGAGCAGTGCTTGGGCGAGCCTGCGTCCCCGCCATTCCCGCACGACGCCCACCGAGTTGATATATCCGAAGGTGTGGCCGACGAGCGCCCATTCTTCCTTGTTGACCTCACTGAGCACGTAGGCGACAACCTGGTCGTTGCCATCGGCATCGGTGGCCACGGCAAGGAACGACAGGTCGGGCCGTGTGATGCTGAGCCGATCGCCGATCTGCCATTCTTCTTGCGTGACGGGTTGGCTGGCCCAGTGATCGCGGAACGCGTCGTTGTGCGCATGCCGGGTCGACTCCGACCAATCGGGACCGTAGTTGACTACCCGCACCGAGTTATCCAGGGCGACATCGGGAATCGGCTCGGCGAGATTGCGTTCCAACTCGTGCCACCATCTCACCGACTCGTAGCCATTGCGGTGCAGCAAGCGCAGTTTCGCCGTGGCGACCTCGTTCGCACCGGAACCCAGCCATCCGGGCAGGCGCTTGTCCGAGCCGGCGAGATGCTGCAAACCACGTTGCTCTTGCCAGCGCAGGAGCGCGGTACCGATGCCTTCGCCACGGCGGTCGGGGTGTACCGCGCCGTCGAGGGCCACCTGTACGAGTGATTCCTGACTCGAGCTCAGGGTCGAAGTGCCGTACGCGACGGCCTGTCCGGACGAGTCGAACGCGATCATGGTGTCGGCCGCCGGATCGAAATCGGATCGCGTGAACTCCTCGGTGATTTCTTCCTTCGTGACCAGAAAGCGCGGGTGGTCGACGGTGCCCGCGGCGCGCAGGAGCACCCAGATGGCCGCGATGTCGTCCTTCGTCACCGCGCGCCACGTCAGGTCTTCGCCGACGGTCGGGACGTCAACCGTCGCAGGGGCGCTGACTCGGGCGCTGAGGGGTAGATCGAGGGCCGGTGTATGGCCGGATGTCATCGTGGTCCTTTCGCCATCGTCGTGACATCGGGACCATACCGACGGCGGGCGGCAGCAATCGACCGAATTTCCCGCACCCGCCGATCCCTCGGGAGCTGGTCTTCAGTTCGGTTGGCGGCCACCGCCGTTCAGCGGCCGGTGCTAGGGCTGCACGTACCCCGGCGGGTTCGGCGTGTCCACCCACAGATCCACGCCGAGATCGGAGCCAGGCACACAGTCGTACACCGACAGGTCGGTGACGCCGTTGTCGAGCAGCACGTCCTCGCACAGCAGGCTGTTACCGGTGAACTCCCGCGCCGGTTTGTTGAAGATCGCGTAGGCGGCATCGGCATACACGTCGGGCTTGCGTGCGCGACCCATCGCCTCGTCGCCGCCGAGCAGGTTCTGCACGGCCGCGGTCGCCACCAGGGTGCGCGGCCACAACGTGTTCGACGCGATACCCGCCTCGCGCATCTCTTCGGCAATACCCAACGCGCACAGCGTCATTCCGAACTTCGCCATCATGTAAGCGGTCGGCTTGAGCCATTCGGACTCCAACCGGATCGGCGGCGAGAGCGTCAAAATGTGCGGGTTCTCCCGGCCTTTCATGTGCGGGATGCAGGCCTGCGACACGGCGTAGGTACCGCGGATCTGGATACCGTTCATGAGATCGAACCGCTTGAGCGGCACCTCTTCGATCGAGCCCAGATTGATCGCCGACGCGTTGTTGACGCAGATGTCGATGCCGCCGAACTGCTCGACGGCCTTGGCCACCGCACCGGCGACCGAATCGCCGTCACGCACGTCACCGACGATCGGCAAGGCCTGCCCGCCGGCCTCCTCGATCTCCTTGGCGGCGGTGTAGATCGTCCCCTCGAGTTTGGGGTGCGGTTCGGCGGTCTTGGCGACCAGCGCGACATTGGCGCCGTCGGCGGCCGCCCGCTTGGCGATCGCCAGACCGATACCGCGGCTGGCACCGGAGATGAACATGGTCTTTCCGGACAGAGTCATGAGGTCACCCTATTCCGTGAGCTTGCGCAACACTCCCAACACATTGGCGATCACGGCCGAATGCTGAGTCCAGGCCGCGACCAGGTCAACGCCCAGGGACGCCGGGGCCAGCGGCACGTATCGGACACCGGCGATGTCGAGTGCGGCCGTCGGGGCGGGGGCGATCGCGATGCCGATCCCGGCGGCAACGAGGGTCACGAGCGTCGACGTTTCGGAGACCTCCTGGCGGATCCGTGGAACAAAGCCGGCGTCGGTGCAGATCGCGGTGACCAGGCTGCTCATCACCGACCGTCCGTGGCCGGCGTGGACAACGAAGGCCTCGTCCCGCAGATCGTCGACGGTCACCTCGGCGCGGTCGGTGAGACGATGGTCGGCGGGCAGGGCGGCCAGCAGACGGTCGCGGCGCACCGTTTCGGTCATGACGCCGTCGTGAATCACCGGCGGACGCAGCAGGGCCAGGTCGAGCGCGCCCGACACGAGGGCCTCGAGTTGGGCGGGCGCCAGCATTTCGCCCCGCACACTGACCTCGACCCCGGGCAGCGATTCGCCGAGCGCTCGCACCAACTGGGGGAGCAGCGAGTACGTGGCCGAACCGACGCACCCGATCGCCACCCGGCCCTCGATTCCCGCGGCGATGCGCCGCGCCTGGCCGCCCGCTTCCTCAACCGCGTCGAGGATTTCTACGGCCCGCTGCAGGTAAGTACGGCCGGCAGGCGTCAGCTCGACACTGCGCGTGGTGCGGGTCAACAGCGCGACACCCAGTTCACGTTCGAGCTGACGGATCTGCTGCGACAGCGGCGGCTGGGCGATGTGCAGGCGTTCCGCCGCGCGGCCGAAGTGCAGTTCTTCGCCGACCGCCCGGAAGTAGCGCAGGTGACGCAGTTCCACGATTCAGACTCCACGAATATCAATTAGGCGTATCTGAGTATTTCAGAATATGTGTCTGGTTGCCTAACGTCGAAGGCATGACTTCGGCTTCATCCGCGTCCCAAGTGGTCATCTGCAGCCCGATCCGAACGCCGGTCGGACGGATGGGTGGCGCGCTGGCAGCGCTGACGGCGACCGACCTGGCCACGATCACGCTGCGTGAACTCGTCACCCGCACCGGCTTGGGTGAGAACGACATCGATGACGTCGTGCTGGGTAACGGATACGCCAGTGGCGAAGCCCCCTCGATCGGCCGCATCGCCGCGCTCGATGCGGGCCTCGGCACGGGCGTGCCCGGCCTGCAGATCGACCGGCGCTGCGGATCGGGATTGCAGGCGGTGCTCTACGCCGCCGGACAGGTCGCGACCGGTGCAGCCCGAACGGTTGTCGCCGGCGGCGCCGAGTCGATGTCGAACGTCGAGCATTACGCGCTCGGGTTGCGTACCGGTGTCCGGCAGGGCGGCATCGCTCTGCAGGACCGCTTGGATCGCGCGCGTGAAACAGCCAGTGGTGCAAACCATCCCATTCCGGGCGGGATGATCGAGACGGCCGAGAACCTGCGCCGCGAATACGGCATCTCGCGCGACGATCAAGACGAACTGGCGCTGCGCTCGCATCGGCGCGCGGTCGCCGCACACGACGCAGGCCGGTTCGCCGACGAACTCGTGCCGGTGACCGTGCCGGGCAAGCGGGGCAAACCCGACACCGTCGTCGACCGCGACGAGCATCCCCGCGCCGACATCAGCATCGAGCAACTGGCCTCGCTGCGCCCGATCCGCGGCAAGGTCGATTCGGAGGCGACGGTGACGGCAGGCAACGCCTCGGGCCAGAACGACGGCGCAGCGATGTGTGTCGTCACGACCCGCGCTGAAGCCGAAAAACGAGGGTTGACACCGCTTCTGACGCTGCGTTCCTGGGCAGTCACCGGATGCGCGCCGGAAACGATGGGCATCGGACCTGTCAGCGCCACGGCCGCGGCGCTCGACCGCGCCGGCCTTGTGCTTGACGAGATCGACCTCATCGAGCTCAACGAGGCGTTCGCGGCCCAGGTGCTCGCGGTCCTGGACCGGTGGAAGGTCGACCCGCTCGATGACCGGGTCAATCCCAACGGATCCGGCATTTCGCTGGGCCATCCGATCGGTGCCACCGGTGCGCGCATCCTGGCCACCGCGGCATACGAGGCCGCGCGCCGAGATGCCCGGTACGTGCTGGAGACCATGTGCATCGGTGGGGGACAAGGCCTCGCGGCGATTTTCGAGGCTGTGCGATGAACGTCCACCACATCGTGACCGGGCGGCCCGACGCGCCCGTCGTCGTGTTCTCCAACTCCCTGGGCTCGACCCACCGCATGTGGGATGCCCAGTTGGCCGCGTTCGAGGAACGGTTCCGCGTGGTGCGCTACGACACCCGCGGGCACGGCCAGTCGCCGGTGCCCGACGGCCCCTACTCGATCGATGACCTCGCCGATGACGTCATCACGCTGCTCGACACACTCGACGTGGAACGCGCGCACGTGGTCGGGCTGTCATTGGGCGGCATGACCGCCATGCGGCTCGCCGCGCGGAACCCCGAGCGCGTCGACCGGTTGGCCCTGCTGTGCACGGGTGCGCAACTGCCGCCGGCCTCGGCGTGGATGGACCGAGCGGCCACCGTGCGTGCCGACGGAACCAAGGCAGTTGCCGAAGCCGTCGTGGCGCGGTGGTTCACGCCGCAATTTCTGGCCGAGCGGCCCGACCTGAAAGCCGAGCACGAAGCCATGGTTGCGGCGACACCGGCCGAGGGCTATGCGGGCTGCTGCGAGGCCATCGCCGCGCTGAATCTGCGGGCCGACCTGCCGAACATCACCGCGCCGACGCTGGCGATCGCCGGAACCGACGATCCCGCAACACCGCCCGCGAAACTGGCCGAGATCGCCGACAACGTGCGCAACGGCCGCCTGGTCGAGGTGGCGCATGCTGCGCACCTCGCCAACGCCGAGCAGCCAGGCATCATCACGCCCGCCCTCATTGACTTCTTGGAGCAATCATGACCCTCAACAAGGTGGTCGAATCGGCGGCCGCAGCCGTCGCCGACGTTCCCAGCGGTGCGAGCCTCGCCGTCGGCGGATTCGGTCTGGCCGGCATCCCGTGGTTCTCGATCGAGGCGCTTCTGGGGCAGGGCGCCGACGATCTGACGATCGTCTCGAACAACTGCGGCGTCGACGGCGCCGGGCTGGGCCTGCTGCTGGAGGCGGGCCGCATCAGCCGGGTCATCGCGTCGTACGTCGGCGAGAACAAAGAGTTCGCACGCCAATACCTCGCGGGCGAACTCACCGTCGAACTCACCCCTCAGGGCACTCTCGCGGAGCGGATGCGGGCCGGCGGCAGCGGGATTGGCGCGTTCTTCACACCCACCGGCGTGGGCACGCTGGTCGCCGAGGGTGGCCTGCCGTGGCGCTATCACCCGGACGGCACCGTCGCGCTGGCCTCGCCCGCGAAGGAGGTTCGCACGTTCGGCGGCAAGGAGATGGTGCTGGAAGAATCCATCGTCACCGACTACGCCCTCGTCCGGGCCGCCGTCGTCGACAAGGCGGGCAACTGCAAATTCCATGCTGCCGCACGGAATTTCAATCCACCGGCCGCGATGTCCGGACGGGTCACCGTGGTCGAGGCCGAGCAGGTCGTCGAAGTCGGCGAACTGCATCCCGACGAGATCCACCTGCCTGGCATATTCGTCAAGCGCATCGTCGCGCTTACGCCGGAACAGGCCGCGCACAAGGACATCGAAAAACGCACCACCCGACCGCGGCCGGACGCCGAGGAGGCAGCACGATGAGCTGGACCCGCGAACAGATGGCAGCGCGAGCCGCGGCCGAACTGCACGACGGCGACTACGTCAACCTCGGCATCGGTTTGCCCACGCTCATTCCGGACTACCTGCCGGATGGCTCGGACGTCACATTGCACGCCGAGAACGGGATCCTCGGCGTCGGCCCGTTTCCGTATGACGACGAGGTCGACCCCGATCTCATCAATGCAGGCAAGCAGACCGTGTCCGTGGTCGCCGGTGCCTCTTTCTTCGACTCGGCAACGAGTTTCGCGATGATCCGCGGCGGGCACGTCAATGTCGCGGTGCTTGGCGGTATGCAGGTAGCGGCCAACGGCGACCTGGCCAACTGGATGGTGCCGGGGTCGATGGTCAAGGGCATGGGTGGCGCGATGGATCTCGTCAGCGGAGCCGGCCGCGTCATCGTGCTGATGGACCATGTCGCCAAATCCGGTGCCGCCAAACTTGTTTCGTCATGCAACCTGCCGCTGACCGGCAAGGCGGTGGTGAGCCGCGTGATCACCGACCTCGGCGTCTTCGATGTCACCGGTGACGGCTTCCGGGTTGTCGAGCTCGCGCCCGACGTCGACTACGACGACGTGGTGGCCAAAACCGGCGCGGCGGTCATCGACGGTCGCGTTCCCGCGCGCGTTTAGGGTCCGTCAGCGAGTAGATCAGCCCGCCGCGTTGGGCAGCAGCGGCGGGCACTGGCCACCCGGATCGGCGACGAGCTCGAAATGCCACAGTTCGTTGGCATAGATCTGGCACAGCCCGAACCGCGAGCCGTTGGCGATCAGCCAGTGATCGGCGCCCACGCCGCCGATATCGACCGCCTCGCCGGTGACGTGCCGGGATGCGGCCGGAGTCTGCACGTACTCGCGTGCGGCGGCCAGGCTTCCGTACGTCTGTACCGCGTCATCGAGCAGGCTCTGCTGAAACTCCGCGGACCGCCACCCCGAGGTGACGGTCATCGTGATGCCCTCCGCCGCCGCGGCCGTGGCAGCGTTCTGGATGGCGGTCAAAAGCCGCGGGTCGAGCCGGCTGATGGCCGGATTCTGCACGTCGAACGGGGTCAGGGTCTGACCGTTGGCCAAGGACCCGTCACCGGGGTCGATCGCGATGGTGTTGTCGGCCAGCTCGATCTGCGGGGCAGCCGGCGATGTGCCGAGCGCCGCGACGACTACACCGGCGGCCAGCGACGCGACCGCACCGACCCCCAGAATCCTCCCCGTCATCGTGCCCACATTACGCACCGTCGGGTCATCTGCGAAGTGCAGCTAACTCTGCGCGTGACCGAACACCCAACTTTGCGTACACCCGGGTCAGGTGGTACTGCACGGTCTTGGGAGAAACGAACAGTTCAGCAGCTACTTCACGGTTGGACAGGCCCTGCGCCACGAGCGAGGTCACTGCGTCTTCCTGCGGCGTCAGCTCGACGCTGTCGCGCGATCCGCGCAGTTGGTGCAGCCCGCCTGCTTTGAGTTCGCGCTCGCAGCGGGCCACGACGGCGTGCGCGCCGAGCGACAGGTACAGGTCGCGGGCGGTGCTGATGACGGCATCGGCCTCCCGGCGCTTGCCGGCGCGGCGCAGCGTCTGACCGTAGGCGAAGTTGATGCGTGCCCGGTCGTAGCGCAGCGGCAACCCGTCGAGCAGGGCCAGTGACTCCTCGAACTTGGTGCGCGCCGCTGCGAGGTTTCCCTGGGCACCCAGGAGCCTGCCGCGGGCGTATCCGAGCCGTGCCATCGCCGAGCGATGCCCACGTTCCTCGGCCTGCTCTTCGTGCGGACGCAGGAATGCGTCCGCGGCCTCCAACTTGCCGTCGATGACCAGAGCGTTGGCCATCAGGTCGGGCCACGGCCAATAGCCGGGTTCGGCGAGTGAGGTGCCCGACGCCATCGCGGCGAGTGGCTCCACGACGCGTAGTACCTTCGCATAGTCCGCCTCGGCCTCCGCGACCTGCGCCCGGGCAAGAATGGTCGGTATCCGCATCATCTCGTAGTCCTGGGTGACCACGTCGGCCGCGCGTACCGCGGATTCCGCTGCGGCCCAATCGCCACGCAATGCATGTATCTGTGCCGCAGTCCATTCCAGAAGCGGTGTGACGATCACGATACCGCTGGAGTCAGCGAGGTCGCGGCCGGATTCGACAGTGGCCAGGGCGGCGTCCCAATCACCGCAGACGAATTGCACGCGGGCCAACCACCCCTTCGCCCACAGCGTGATTCGCGTCGAACCGCCCAAACTCGCTGTGGCCACCGCGCTTTCCAAGTTGCTTCGGGCTGCGTCGACGTCGTCGCGAATGAGCTGGAGCCAGCCCCGGCCCATGGTGATGCGCTGCGCCTGTGCACCGTGCCGAAGCCGGCCCGCCAGCGCGTCGTAGGAGGCGGTCGCCTCATCCGGACGTCCCGCGGCGGCGAGTCCGAGTCCGCGGATAGCGGCGGACTCGATCCGGGTCGGGGAATCGCGATCGGCCAGGCGCAACGCGGTATCGGCCCAGGCGACCAGTTCGTCGCCGCGGCAGCGCACGAGCGAGTGCAGCACGTAGCGCTGCGCGATGAGCGCGGCTATCTCGGGATTGCGCTCGGTGTTGACGATGTCCCAGGCGCGACGCAGTCGCACCTCGGCCTCGGTGGCACGACCCCGCAGGATCGCCAGATACGCCAGAACGGCGTTGCGCAAAGGTGTTTCGCGCAGAATCTCGACAGCCGGGACGAGGGCCGCGGCGGCGCTACAGTCGCCGGCGGCGACAAGCGCGTCGACCGATCGCGTGAGCCGTTCGTCGCGCAGCAAGGGGTCGGGCGTGAGCCGGCTGGAGTCGCGGAACAACGTGGCCGCTTGCGCCCACGCGCCTTCGATGCCGCGCGCGTGTGCCATCGCATCGACCTCGTCGGCCAGCTTTTCGTCGGGCAGCGGCGCTGCCGCAACCCGATGCCGAAGCTGCCGGGCCGGGTCGGTGACGATCTCGGCGGCACGGCGATGCGCGTCGGCAACGGCCCGCACCCCCATCAGCTGCAGCACTGCGGTTCGGCATAGCTGATCAGGCAGACTGGGTTCGAATTGTGTTGTCTGCACCAGTAATCCGGCCGAAACTCCGGCGTCGAGACCGCCCAGCGGGTCATCGGCGCCCGCCAGCGCGGCTGCCTCCGCCAGGGATGCGCCGTCACCCAGCACGGCGAAGGCCTCCACCAGTGCGCGCCCGTCGGTACCACAGTGCTGCAGGGCGGCCTTGACGGAAACCAGGACGTGCGAGGGCGCAGGCAGGCTCGAATCCGGGCGGGCCCACAGCGCCGCAGGTGCCTCGTCGAGGAGGGCCAGCACGTCGCGCGGGTTACCTCGGGTGTGCCGGGTCAGTGCGTCGACCATCGCGGGATGCAGTGTCACTCCACGCCGGCGGGCGATCTCACCGACCGCGCTGGGCGGCAGCCCGGCCAACCGGATCTGGTTCGCGACGATGTCAGCGGACACGCCGTCGACGGTCTCAATGCCGAGCGCAATCAGCACGGGAATCTCACTCTGATGCCGTACCAGCATCGAAATAGCCTGCAACGAAACAGGATCAGCATTGTGCGCATCGTCGATCACCAGCAGCATCGTGCCGCGACCGGTCAAATGGTCGACCAGGTGCGCCGCGGCGTCGAGCGGATCCGCTGGCAACTCGTCCTGGAGCAGTTGGGCGAGCACGCCGGCGGGTAGATCGGACTCCCATGCGGTGGCCTGAGCCCACCGGCCAGACCGCTGTGCCGCGAGTTCCCTCAACACGGCGGTCTTGCCGATGCCGGGTTCGCCGGTCACCGCGACAACGACCGCGCCGTGCTCGGCCTCGGCGAGCAGGTCTGACAGTTCAGCCAGTTCGCGCTCCCGGCCGATGCATCCTGTCGAACCGACCACGTCCACATCGTACGGCGCACGTCCGAGCGGTCAGGCCAAAGATATTCGATTGCGTATGTGGACCTTCCGGAGTACCCACATTGGTTGGGTGGAGATCCGATAGAACCCAAGAGGGTGTTCTTCGCCGTATCGGATGGCTGGGGACTCAAGCGGTTTCAGGTGACGGTCCGGCCAGGCGACGTGCAGGTGGCCGATCAGCCCTGGTCGCCGCCTGCCACCGGCAACACCGACCCGGTGATGTAGGACGCCTCGTCAGAGGCCAGGAAGCAGATCGCCGCGGCTTGCTCGGCCAATGTGCCGTAGCGGTGCATGAGCGAGGATTCCAGCGTCTGGTCGATATGGGCTTGGAACCAGGCTCGTTCGGCATCGGTGGTGGCCTGCGGGGTGCCGCGGGATATGCGCCGGGGCGGAGCCTCGGTGCCACCCGGGGCCGTCGCGACGACGCGGATGCCGGCATCGGCGTATTCCATGGCCAGCGACGCGGTGAGCGCGTTGATACCGCCCTTGGCCGCCGAATACGGGATGCGGTGAACACCGCGCGTGGCCGCCGAGGACACGTTGACGATCACGCCGGTGCCTCGCTCGACCATCGAGGGCAGCACGGCTCGGCAGGCGTACAGCGTTGTCATCAGCGATCGGGTGATCTCGGCTCGGATCTGTTCTGAGGTGAACGTCGTGAAGGGTTTGAAATTGATGGCGCCGCCGACGTTGTTGATCAGCACGTCGATACGGCCGAACTCCGAGATGGCCTGCCGCACCAAGGTGTCTGCGCCCTCGTCGTGCTCCAGGTCCGCGGTGACGGCCAACGTACGGGGCCCGTCGGCGGCCAGTTCGGCGGCCAGTTCTTTGATCAGTTCGGAGCGGTCGGCGAGGACCAGGACGCCGTCTTCGGCGCTGATGCGCCGCGCGGTGTGCTCACCGATACCCTGTGCCGCACCGGTGACCACGATGACCTTGCCCGCGAATCGGCCGGGCGTGATGAACTTCGGCCTGCGCGTGGAACGGGCCTGTTCGCTGTCGGCCATCGCGCGCCGCATGGTCTGCTTGGACCGGCCGGCGTGCGCGGTGATCAGCGCGCGCGCCGCGTCGCGGTCCCCGCTTTCGAACGCGTTGACGATGTCGATGTGGTCCTGTGCGCACAGCGGGTGACACCAGGTGGCGTTGCGCAGCACGTCGCTCATGCGGCCCTTCACCCCGAGCGCCTGGTAGGCCTGCAGGAGGTGGTCATTTCCGGTCAGGGTGAACAGATAGTCGTGGAATGCCGCGTTGGTCTCGGTGTACTGAGCCGCGTCGGCGAACCGATCGCCGTCGACGTAGGGCAGGGTCGATTCGGCCAACAGCCGATAGCCGGCGAGTTGCCGGTTCGACAGCCGGCCCAGTGTGACTTCGAGCGCACCGAGCTCGAGTGCCTGGCGCGCCTCGAACAGCGCATCGGACTCGTGCACTTCGGGGTGTTCCTCGCCGATCTGATAGCCGTCCTCGGAGACCGGGCTCGGCGAGGTGACCGCCGCGAAAACCGGCTGGCCACACACTGAACGGGACGCGGAAGCGATCAACGTCCCGCTGTCGTCGTCGAGTGGACAGATGACACCGTCGGTGGCCGGGGCCATCAGTTGGCCCGCGATGCGACGGGCGGTGTCGCCGGTGTCACCGACGGCCACCGGCCGCGGCCATGAGGCGATGACGGCAGTGGCGCTGCGGGCCAGCATTTCCTGGCCCGCGATCGCACGGGCATCGGGAGCCGGCATCAGCGTTTCTCCGCCACCGGTGGCCGTCCTGGTGTCCTGGGCGTCGTCGGCGGAAGAGCCGTGGGCGAGCGCGAACTTCTCGTAGTAGAAGCCCGTCGGCTCGATGCCGGTTGCGGCGACGTGCTTGCGCACCGACTCCACCATGGCCGGCGGCCCGCAGAGATAGATCGCCACGTCGCCGCCATAGAGCTGGGCCGGCTCGATCAGGGTCATCACCCGGCCCTGGTTGGCAGCCCGGGTGTGCGGATCGGACACACAGTGATCCCACGTGAAACCCGGCACTTGCGAAGCGATCTCGCGCAGCTCGTCGAGCGCCACGACATCGTCGTCGGTCTTCGCGCCGTAGATCAGGTGTGTCTTGCGGCGGCTGCCGTCGGCCGCCATCTTGCGCAACATGGACAGGATCGGCGCCAGGCCGGTTCCCCCGGCCAGCATCAGCACCGGACGGTCGGCCTCCCGCAGGAAGAACGAGCCGTTGGGTCCGGTGAACGTGAGGGTGTCACCGACGGCCGCGCGGCGGCTCAGGTAATCCGACATCGCGCCACCCGGGGTCAGCTTCACCAGGAAGGTCAGCCGTGGTTCATCCGGCGCATTGGCGAACGAGTACGACCGGTGCACGTCGGCTCCCGGTACAGACACGTTGACGTACTGCCCGGGCAAGAAGGCCAGCTCGGACCGATTCGGGATCTCGACAGCGAACCGGACGATGGTTGGTGACAGACGCGTGAGCTCGACGAGCGTGCCGGTGTACGTGGCGGCCTGGGTCTTGGCGACGTCGGACGTGCTGGCGATCTGCAGCACGAGATCCGAACGCGGCTTCATGCTGCACGGCAACACATAGCCGGCCTTGGCCTCGTCGGCCGACAGCGCGTCGTCGATGTAGATGCCCGCGTCGTAGCTGCCGGATTCGCAGCGCGCCTTGCAGGTTCCGCAGGCGCCGTCGCGGCAGTCCAGCGGGATGTTGATGCGTTGGCGGTAGGAGGCGTCGGCCACCGTCTGGTCTTCGCGGCACGTGATGAACCGGGTCACGCCGTCCTCGAAGGACAGTGCCACGGAGTAGTTCTCGGGTTCGGTTACGGCAGTCATGGCTGTCCCTAGAAGTGGTACACGTCCACCACGTGGTGGATGTAGTCGTTCTTGAGCACCACCGTCTTGCGCCGGATCAGCGGCTGCTCACCGGAGAAGTCGATGGTGTAGAACGACGTCCCGTAATACGGGTCCACCGTCTTGTACCGGAAATACATGGTGTGCCAGTTGAACCGGACATCTACCAGCTCGCCGCGGCGTTCGATCACCTCGACGTTGCTGATGTTGTGGCTCGTGCGAGGTTCGGGCAGCGACGTCGCCGACGACCGCTCGGTGCGGATACGGAACACGCGATCCTCGAGGCCGCCCTTGTTGGCGTAGTAGATCAGCGAGATGTCGCGTTGCGGATCCTCGACGAGCCGATCGTCATCGCTCCATGACGGCATCCAGTAGACGACGTCATCGGCGTAGCACTCGAGCCATTTCTCGAACTCGCGGTCGTCGAGGTAGCGGGCCTCGCGGTAGAGGAACTGCTCGATGGCGTTCTGCGTGACCAGTTTTGCGCCGGTCTGCGGTGCGGTGTTCATCGGTCCGCCCCTTCCTCGTCAGCCAGCGCCTGTCGCATGGTCTGCAGCCAGTACCCGTGCTGGACGGGGTAGAGGCCCTCGTCCTCGTTGCGGATACCGGCCGAGACGATGCCCGTCATACCAAGCGATTCAGCGAGCGGATCCGGGCCCGACAGCCAGTGCTCGGCGCCGCGACTCATGTCGTTCCACGGCGCGGCCTGCGCCCGGAACGTGAGCTGGCACGAGCGGAACTCCTCCAGATCATCTGGAGTGGCCATCCCGGAGGCGTTGAAGAAGTCCTCGTACTGGCGAATGCGATGTGCGCGGGCCTCGTCGCTCTCGCCCTTGGGGGCGATGCAGTAGATGGTCACCTCGGTCTTGTCCGAGGCAATCGGCCGGAAGTGCCGGATCTGCGTCGAGAACTGGTCCATAACATACACATTCGGGTAAACGCAGAGGTTGCGTGAACCCTTGACCATGAACTCGCCCTTGGCCTGGCCGAATTGCGCCTTGAGTTCGTCGAGTTTGTCCCACAGCGGGCGGTCCTGCGGATTGGCCGCCCAGGTCCACAGGCACAGGTGCCCGTGCGGGAACGACCAGTAGCCTCCGCCGGACTTGCCCCAGCCACCGGCGTCGAGTGCCTTGGTGTCGTTCTTCGATTCACCGGTGTTGCGCCGACTCGTGGTTGCTGCGTAGTTCCAGTGCGTCGCGGTGACGTGATAGCCGTCGGCCCCGTTCTCGGCCTGCACCTTCCAGTTGCCGTCATAGGTGTAGGTCGACGAACCACGAAGCACCTCAAGGCCTTCCGGCGATTGATCGACGAGCATGTCGATCACCGTGGTCGCGTCGCCGAGGTGTTCGGTCAGCGGAAGGACGTCGGCGTTGAGGCTTCCGAACAGGAATCCCCGATAGTTGTCGAACCGGGCCACCTTGGTGAGGTTGTGGGATCCGTTGACATTGAAGGTATCCGGGTAGCCGGCCCCCTCCGGGTCCTTGACCTTGAGCAGGGTGCCGTCGTTGCGGAATGTCCACCCGTGGAATGGGCAGGTGAGCGTCGTGCGGTTGTCGGTCTTGCGGCGGCAGATCATGGCACCGCGGTGGGCGCAGGCATTGATCAGACAGTGCAG
Source organism: Mycobacterium venezuelense (assembly GCF_054919535.1). NCBI lineage: Bacteria > Bacillati > Actinomycetota > Actinomycetes > Mycobacteriales > Mycobacteriaceae > Mycobacterium > Mycobacterium venezuelense. The sequence continues at coordinate 7,374 of NZ_JBONDW010000002.1, read as the reverse complement.
TTGCCCGTCCCTGTCGCGCGTGATCACCACGGGCTGACGTCCGATGTAGGTGGTGAAGTAGTCGCCCGGGTTGGGCAGCTGGCTTTCGTGGGCGAGGTAGATCCAGTTGCCCTCGAAGATGTGCGTCATCTCCAGCTCGAAGATCTCTTCGTCGGTGAAGATGCGGCGGTTGGCGCGGTAGATGCCGGTGGCAGGGTCGTCGATCACGGCGTCGGCCAGCACGCTGGCCAGGTGAGTGGCTGTCATATCGGTCCTCCAGGTGTGCGCGACGATGCGCGACAACAGCACTCTCGCAGTGAGTGTTCGGCGTCACACTAGGCAGTCTCCTAGTCCTGACTCAGGCATCAATTGATAAAGGCGCACGATTAATCTGACCAAAACAAGTCCTTGTTCGATATCTATCCCGGAGATACCGTCGATGTGTCACCCATCACAATCGGACGGCCCGAAAGGAGTGCAGCGTGGAGCTCAGGCATCTTCGGTACTTCGCAGCCGTGGCCGACACCTGCCATTTCGGCCAGGCGGCCGAACAGCTCCATGTCGCGCAGCCCGCGCTGTCCTACGCGATTCGCCAGCTCGAAGCCGAGCTCGATGTGACTTTGTTCAACCGGACCACTCGCCAGGTCTCGCTGACGGCAGCCGGAGAGTTCCTGCGGGGCGAGGCAATTCGGATTCTCGCCGGCGTCGACGACGCTGAGCGCGGTGTGCGCCGAATCGCCCGCGGACGCGGCGGCCTGTTGCGGCTCGGACTGACCGGCACCGCCGCGTTCTCGCATCTGCCGCGCATCGCCCGCATGGTCAAACGCGAGCTGCCGGCGGTGGCGCTCGAAATCCAGGCCGACATGTTGACCCCCGAGCAGTGCGATGGTTTGCGCACGGGCGCACTGGATCTCGGTGTGCTACGGCCACCGGCCGTCGGTGAAGGAATCGAGATGACGACCATCGACGTCGAGTCGCTCGTGCTCGCGGTCTCGGTCGATCACCGGCTTGCCGTCGAGCCCGTGGTCTCGCTGACCGATCTCCGCAGCGAACCGTTCGTCGCGTACGCCAGTCGCGACTCCGCGGTCAACGATGCGGTGCTGCGCAGCTGCCGCAGTGCGGGTTTCGTCCCTCACCGCGAGCACGCCGCGCCGGGCACCGCGGTGCTGCTGGCGCTCGTGGCGGCCGATCTGGGAGTAGCCGTCGTCCCGGAGTCGGTGCGGGCCCTGCCGCTGGACGGTGTGGTGTTCCGCGACCTCGTCGACGGCGGAACCATCGAGCTGGCATTGGCCTGGCGCCGTGAAACCGACAACCCGGTCGTCGACACCGTCGTCGAGATCCTTGCATCGGCGCTACGCCGAGAGCCGCTTGAGGAGAAGCTGTGAAAATCACTGCGGTAGAAGCGATCCCGTTCGCGATCCCGTATGTCAAGCCGTTGCGATTCGCGTCGGGCGAGGTGCATGTAGCCGAACACGTGTTGGTGCACGTTCACACCGACGACGGCGTCGTGGGGGTTGCCGAGGCGCCGCCGCGGCCCTTCACCTACGGCGAAACCCAGGCCGGCATCGTCGCGGTGATCGACCAGATCTTCGCGCCTGCACTCGTCGGCCTCACCTTGACCGAGCGTGAGGTCGCGGGCAGCCGGCTCGCCCGCACGGTCGGCAACCCGACCGCGAAAGCCGCGGTCGACATGGCGATGTGGGACGCGTTCGGGCGCACGCTCGGCCTGTCGGTCGGCGAGCTGCTCGGCGGCTACACCGACCGCATGCGCGTCAGCCACATGCTCGGCTTCGACGATCCGGCGAAGATGGTCGCCGAGGCCGAACGGATGCGAGACACCTTCGGAATCAGCACCTTCAAGGTCAAGGTGGGGAGGCGCCCGGTGTCGCTGGACACCGCGGTCGTCCGTGCGCTGCGCGAGCGTTTCGGAACCGCCGTCGAACTCTATGTCGACGGCAACCGCGGCTGGTCGGCATCGGAGTCCATGCGGGCGATGCGCGAGATGGCCGATCTGGACCTGCTGTTCGCCGAGGAACTGTGCCCGGCCGACGACGTGCTCGGGCGGCGCTGGCTGGTCGACAAGCTCGACATCCCGTTCATCGCCGACGAATCCGTGCCGACACCGGCCGACGTCACGCGCGAGGTGCTCGGCGGTTCGGCGACCGCGATCAACATCAAGACCGCCCGCACCGGCTTCACCGGCTCGGCCCGGGTGCACCATCTCGCCGAAGGACTCGGTCTGGAGATGGTGATGGGCAATCAGATCGACGGACAGCTCGGCACCGCGTGCGCGATCTCGTTCGGCACCGCCTACGAGCGCACGTCGCGTTATGCCGGCGAGCTGTCCAACTTCCTGGACATGAGCGATGACCTGCTGACGACGCCGCTGCAGATCACTGACGGGCAGCTGCACCGCAGGCCGGGCGCCGGCATCGGCGTCGACATCGATCCCGAAAAGCTCGCCCGCTACCGCACCGACCTGTGATTTGTGCACGTTGAGCGGCGCTGGGCGCCGGTGACTGTGCACAAATCGCGGCACCACGAAAGGAATTCACATGACAACCGTTGAAAAGGCGTCAGCCGCCGCGTCGGGCGCCTCGGCCACCGAGCGCTTTCACACCGACAAGTCGCCGTTCGAGGCGGTGCGCGACGTCCCGGCTGAGCGCGTCGACATACTCGCGCGTGAGGTTCTCGACGCCGTGCACAACACCATCCGCAAGCACAAGGTGACCTACGACGAGTACAACGCGCTCAAGGCCTGGCTCATCAACGTCGGCCAGGACGGCGAATGGCCGCTGTTCCTCGACGTCTGGGTCGAGCACGTCGTGGAGGATGTCGCGACGTCGCACCGGCACGGCAACAAGGGCAGCATCGAGGGGCCGTACTACGTCCCGAACGCGCCCGAACTCGGCGCGGACGCGACCCTGCCCATGCGAAACGGCGAGGCAGGCACCCCGCTCGTGTGGGAGGGCACCATCACCTCGACCGACGGGCGCCCGCTGGCCGGCAAGGTCGAGCTCTGGCACGCCGATTCCGACGGGTTCTACTCGCAGTTCGCGCCCGGTATCCCGGAATGGAACCTGCGCGGCAGCATCTCGACCGGGCCCGACGGCAAGTTCCGGATCACCACGATCCGGCCCGCGCCGTACCAGATTCCCACCGACGGCTCGTGCGGCAAGCTGATCGCGGCCGCCGGCTGGCACGCGTGGCGTCCGGCGCACCTGCACGTGAAGGTCTCGGCGCCCGGGCATGAACTGCTCACCGCGCAGTTGTACTTCCCCGGCGACCCGCACAACCGCGACGACATCGCGACCGCGGTCAAACCTGAGTTGATGCTCGATCCGGTGCCCGGGCCCGACGGTGGCGAGACCGTCCGGTACGGCTTCGTCCTCGATCCGGAAAGCTGACGCACCCGTGCTGTTTCACGTGCGGATGGACGTCCATCTGCCCCATGACATGGACCCTGATGCCCGTACGCACCTCGTCGCACGGGAGAAGGCCTACTCGCAGCAGCTGCAGCGGTCCGGTAAATGGCCGCACATCTGGCGGATCGTCGGGGAGTACTCCAACTTCTCGATCTTCGACGTCGAGTCCAACGACGAACTGCACAACCTCATCTCGGGCCTACCGCTGTTCCCGTACATGGACATCCATGTGACTCCGCTGGCCCGGCATCCCTCCGATGTCAAAGATTAAGCGGGAACGCCGATTTCCGCGGTGACCGCCCGCGTGGCCCGGATCAGGTCGCCCGGTGCGAGCGCAACGTCCCAGCCGCGTTTCCCGGCGCTGCACAGCACTTTGTCGAACCGCAGCGCGGATGTGTCGACAACAGTGGGCAGCGGCTTGCGCTGCCCCAACGGCGAGATGCCGCCGACCACGTAACCCGTGGACCGCTGCGCGGCGGCCGGGTCGGCCATTTCTGCCTTGGGCACGCCCAGTGCGGCAGCGGCCGCTTTCAGCGACAGCTTGGTGGGAACGGGCAGCACCGCGACCGCCAGGCCTTTCGGGAGGGCGATCACCAGCGTCTTGAACACCTGCCCGGCCACGATGCCATCCGCGGCGAGCTGGGCCACGGCCTCGGCCCCGAAGGATTCATTGCGGGGATCGTGGTGGTAGGCCACCACTTCGTGGTCGATGCCTGCGGCCTGTAGAGCTGCGATAGCCGGGGTTGCTGCGCGTGCCACGCGGTCAGCGTAACCGGGAACACCTGGGCCCCTGCGTGCTGTTATTGCTGTCAGCATCGGCGCCTGACGGCGGTCGGCGCTACTTGTCGGTAGCAGGCTCTAGGATCATAAGGAGGGATTTTGGTGCCAACTGTGTGCCTGGAACGTCCGGCGGATACCGCGTGGTATTCCGGCTCGTTAGGTGGCGCCGCAACAGAAGGGAAGGTGTTTCCCACGATGACTGACGTCGACCGGGTAGAACCCGAGACGCCGGAAGCGACACACGAGACGGATGCCGAGCTCACCGCGCGGTTCGAACGCGATGCGATCCCGCTGCTGGATCAGCTCTACGGCGGTGCGCTGCGCATGACCCGCAACCCGGCCGATGCCGAGGACCTCTTGCAGGAAACCATGGTCAAGGCCTACGCCGGCTTCCGGTCGTTCCGCGAGGGCACCAACCTGAAGGCGTGGCTGTACCGGATTCTGACGAACACCTACATCAACAGCTACCGCAAGAAGCAACGGCAGCCGTCGGAGTACCCGACCGACGAGATCACCGATTGGCAGCTGGCGTCGAATGCCGAGCACTCGTCGACCGGTCTGCGGTCGGCGGAAGTGGAAGCGCTCGAGGCGCTGCCCGACACTGAGATCAAGGCGGCGCTGCAGGCCCTACCCGAAGAATTCCGGATGGCGGTGTACTACGCCGACGTCGAAGGGTTCCCCTACAAGGAGATCGCCGAGATCATGGATACGCCGATCGGGACAGTGATGTCCCGGCTGCATCGCGGCCGCAAGCAGCTGCGTGATCTGCTGTCCGATGTGGCCAGGGACCGCGGCTTCATTCGAGGTCCGCAGTTTGGTGAGCCGGAGGAGGTGTCGTCATGAGCGACAGTCGTGAGTCGGAAGAGCGATGGTCTCCGCCCGTCGGACCCGTTGATCCCGAGCATCCGGACTGCGCTGCGGTCATCGCCGAGGTATGGACGCTGCTGGACGGGGAGTGCACACCCGAAAGCCGTGACAAGCTCAAGCACCATCTCGAAGAATGCCCCGCCTGCCTGCGGCATTACGGGGTCGAGGAACGGGTGAAGCGGCTCATCGCCGCCAAGTGCAGCGGTGAAAAAGCCCCGGATAGCTTGCGTGAGCGACTGCGTATTGAAATCAGCCGCACCACGATTATCCGGGGCTAACGAGCGAACAGGTCAGGCGTTGGGACGCTTGCCGTGGTTCGCCTTCGAGTGCTTACGGTCCCGCTTCTTGCGGCCACGCTTGGCCATGATGTTCCTCCAGACGTTTAGAGCTTGCTCCCAAGTGTCTCATGGCCCGGTGACACCGCTGTCCACACGGGGTTGTGGTTCGATATAGGGCGGCAGGCAGACAGCAAGCCGGAGTGAGTGGGGTGAAGATGGCCGAGGACGTTCGCGCTGAAATCGTGGCCAGTGTGCTCGAGGTCGTGGTTCATGAGGGCGATCAGATCGGCGAAGGGGACACCCTGGTGCTGCTCGAGTCCATGAAGATGGAGATCCCGGTGCTCGCCGAGGTGGCGGGCACGGTCACCAAGGTCAACGTCGCCGAAGGCGATGTCATCCAGGCCGGCGACCTCATCGCGGTGATCGACTAACTCTGCGCGGTAGCTGATGTCCACCCTCGGTGATCTGCTCGCCGAGCACACGGTCTTGCCCGGCAATGCCGTCGACCACCTCCATGCGGTGGTCGGGGAGTGGCAGTTACTGGCCGATCTGTCGTTCGCCGACTACCTGATGTGGGTGCGCCGCGACGACGGCGCGCTGGTGTGCGTCGCGCAGGTGCGGCCCAATACCGCCCCGACGGTGTTGCTCGCCGATTCGGTGGGCACATTGGCCGGCGCCGAAGACCTCCCAGTGGTCACCACAGCTTTCGAGACGGGTGCCATCGGCAGGGGAAGCGATGGCGCGCAAAGAGATTCGTACGACGCGCCCGGCCTGAACGTCGAGGCGGTGCCCGTGCGTCACGGCGGTCGCGTGGTGGCCGTGTTGACCCACCAGACCGCGCTCGCCGCGCGCCGCATGGCCAGCCCGCTGGAGGGCGCCTACCTGGACTGCGCGACCGATCTTCTCCACATGCTGTCGGAGGGCACGTTCCCCAACGTCGGCGACCTGGCCATGTCACGTTCGAGCCCGCGAGTGGGTGACGGCTTCATCCGACTCGACGAGGTGGGTGACGTGGTGTTCGCGAGCCCCAACGCCATATCGGCGTATCACCGCATGGGCCTGGCCTCCGAACTCGACGGGCACAATCTCGTCACGGTCACCCGCCCATTGATCTCAGACCCGTTCGAGGCGCAGGAGCTCGCCAACCACGTGCGTGACTCGCTTGCCGGCGGTTCCAGCATGCGCATGGAGGTCGACGCGGGCGGCGCCGCCGTGCTGCTACGGACCCTGCCTCTGGTCGTGCACGGCGCTGCCGTCGGCGCGGCGGTGCTGATCCGGGACGTCACCGAGGTCAAACGGCGCGACCGGGCGTTGCTGAGCAAGGACGCCACGATCCGCGAGATCCATCACCGGGTGAAGAACAACCTTCAAACCGTCGCGGCGCTGCTGCGTCTGCAGGCCCGCCGCACCAACAACGTCGAAGCGCGCGAGGCGTTGATCGAATCGGTGCGCCGGGTCTCGTCCATCGCGCTGGTGCACGATGCGCTGTCGATGTCGGTCGACGAGGAGGTCAACCTCGACCAAGTGGTGGACCGCATCCTGCCGATCATGAACGACGTGGCCTCGGTCGACACGCCGATCCGGATCAACCGCGACGGCGATCTCGGCGTACTCGACGCCGACCGTGCCACCGCACTGATCATGGTGATCACCGAACTCGTGCAGAACGCCATCGAGCACGCCTTCGACGCCAGCCAGCCGCAGGGCTGCGTGACGATCCGGGCCGAGCGCTCGGCGCGCTGGCTCGATGTCGTCGTGCACGACGACGGGCGTGGGCTGCCGGCGGGCTTCAGCTTGGAGAAATCCGACCGGCTCGGCCTGCAGATCGTGCGGACGCTCGTCTCGGCCGAGTTGGACGGCTCGCTGGGCATGCACGACGTCCCCACCGGTGGTACCGACGTGGTTCTTCGCGTGCCCATCGGCAGGCGCAGCCGCGGCGTTCAATAGCCCCTGGCGGCTCTGTGTGGCCCCTGCGGTCCACTGCGCGCACCTGGGCGCCCGGGTTTGGGGGGGGAGAGGGGGGGGGGGGGGGGGGGGGGGGGGGG